>CAXUIB010000104.1:4905-7676 GCA_964250945.1 uncultured Acidobacteriaceae bacterium | reverse complement strand
GAAGAAACCCGGCGAACGCCGTGGCTTCTGGTTGTAAGGGCGATTCGTTTCGCCGAAGTCTCCAGAAGCAGTCTCTATCGCCCTGGCTGCCGACAGATTCCAGCCTGTGTGTCACGCTGCACTCAAATCCCGGAATTTCGGCCTATAGGAATCAATGATTTTCCAGGATTTGACTGCAGGTTTACGCCACTGAATACCGGAATGTTGTGCTCAAATTCCGGACGAAGTTCCGGTGAAAGTTTGTCCGGGATTTGAATGCAAAAGTGGCGGAACTGGGAAGCCGCGGAGGAAGCGGATTGGGTCGTGGCTTTGAAGCGCGAGTCGGCGATCAGTAGGTTGGCCGCGCAAGCGAGGCCCGGCGCCCAAAGGATGGAAGAGGCCGCGCGGGAACTCGGTTTGGGACGCAGCGCCGTCTATGAGCTGCTCAGGCGCTACCGCCAGCGATCCCAGACATCGTCCCTCCTTCCCGGTAAGCGGGGACACGAGTCCAAAGTGCCGCTTCTCGACGCGAACCGCGAGCAATTGCTGAGCGCGTGTATCCAGGATTCTTATTTGAAGCCGGAGCGGCCGCGACTGGCGGCTCTGATGCTGGAGGTTCGTCGGCGCTTCGCCGAGCAACGACTGCCGGCTCCAAACTATCGCACCGTGGTTCGCCGGGTTGAGGCGCTCGACCTTCGGGTGGCAACCGCCAAGCGCGAGGGGAGTAGGAAAGCCCGGGAACTGCTCGGTCCGGTTGGGATTTCAACGTTGCAACCCGAACATCCGATGGATCTTCTGCAGATCGATCACACACCAGTTGACGTGATCGTGGTCGATCAACGGAAACGGCTCCCGATCGGACGTCCGTGGCTCACTCTTGCGATCGATGTCCGCACCCGGATGGTTGCGGGCTTTCATGTTTCCTTGTGGCCGCCCCTCGACGATCTCTCTTTCTCTGGCGCTCTCTCAAGCGGTTCTGCCGAAAACCTCTTGGTTGGCCGACCGCGATCTTCAGACCCTCGACTGGCCTGTCCACGGCCTGCCGCGAACGATTCACGTCGACAACGCCAAAGAATTTCATGCTGAAGCCTTGGTGAGGGGATGCCAGGAATATGGCATCCAGCTGGACCATCGCCCGCCGGGATTGCCGCACTTCGGAGGCCATATCGAGCGATTGATCGGCACGATGATGGGAGCCGTCCACCTCTTGCCTGGAACGACCTTTTCCAACGTCGCCGAAAAGGGTTCTTATGCGTCCGAAGCGCGCGCGACGCTGACGCTGCCGGAGCTCGAACGCTGGCTGGCGCTTCAGATCGCCGGCGTCTACCATCTCACAGTTCATTCCGCGCTCGGCACGACTCCGCTGGCCGCATGGCAGGTAGGCGTGGAGACGGCGAAGCCGCCGCTGCGGGATCCGCTCGACGAAACCGAGTTCTTTCTCAGCTTTCTTCCCGTGGTCCTGCGGCAGATTCGGAGAGACGGCATCCACCTGTTCAACATTCGCTACTGGGACAACGTGCTCAGCCCGTGGGCTGGACGCCTGCAGAAGCCGCTGTCGATCAAGTACGATCCGCGAAATTTATCACGGATCTATGCTCAGGACCCAGATGGAAAGCACTGGCCCGTTCCGTATGCCGATCTCCGGCAGCCGCCGGTCGCACTATGGGAACTGGAGACGGCCAATAAGCAGGCGCGACTGGATGGTCGGAAGATGAATACCGAGGCGGCCATCTTCGCAAACATTCTCGAGCAGCGCCAACTCGTTCGAGAGGCCGGCTCTCTGTCCAAACAGCGCCGTCGGCAGGAGAAGTTGCCTTCCCCGGCCGTCCAACTTTCCAACACCCCAGAACCTCAAGATCCCAGGGTTTCTTCGGTCGAAATCAAAGCTTTTCCAGTCGAAATATGGGAGCCCGAATGACAGTCGCCGAGTTGGGCCATTTGCAACCGCCTTAACGCGAAGCGGCACTCTTGGCGGATCCCGAGCGCATTCATTGGCTCCGCCAGGAACGCTGGATTCAGTACCCTCGCGCTGAACGCATTCTCGAACGCTTGATGGATCTGGTCGACTATCCTCCACGGGATCGTATGCCGTGCCTCGTTCTCTACGGCGCGACCGGCATGGGCAAGACGCGCATCATTCAGAAGTTCCTGCGCGACAACCGAACCCACTTCGACAAGAAGCTCGGACGAACGCGCCTTCCCGTGGTCTCGATCCAGATGCCGCCCTCACCCAGCGAACGCGATCTTTACGAAGAGATTCTGGTCGCCATGGGCGGCATCTTCACTCATGGCACCAGCGTCACCGCCTTGCGCCATCGCATCCGCGCACTGGCGCGGCAACTGGAGGTGCGCCTGCTCGTGATCGACGAGATCCATTCGCTGCTTGCCGGAACCTATCGCGAACAGCGGATACTGCTCAATTCGATCCGATTTCTTGCCAACGATCTTCGGCTTCCTCTGGTCTGTTCGGGAACGCACGAAGCGAAACAGGCGCTCATGACCGACCAGCAACTCGCCGACCGCTTTGAAGCGGCGGAACTGCCGGCTTGGGAGAACGATTCGAGCTTCCAGCAATTGCTTCTCAGTTTCGAATCCATCCTTCCTCTCCGCCTCCCATCTGAGTTTCGCGATCCCAAAGTTCACCAGCGCATTCTGAGCCTCAGCGAAGGAGTGCTCGTTCGCATATGTCGGCTCATCGAAACCGCGGCCACCGAAGCGATCCACAGCGGCCAGGAGCACATCAGCCTTGCCCTCCTGAAGGACGATCTGGTGACAGGGTCCCTAGTCTCGAT
>CAXUIB010000104.1:0-4895 GCA_964250945.1 uncultured Acidobacteriaceae bacterium | reverse complement strand
ATGCTCGGCTTTCAATGCCGCTATCTGGAAGTCCCGTAGGCGGAGCCGCTCGACTGGAATCTATCGCCGCCATTTTTAAAGGCCATGGCACGGTTTTGTAGAATCTCCGTCGGAACCCTTCAAACGCTCGACCTCCGGGCACGTTTGCCGCACGCGCAGGCCGCGCTCCTTCTCCGCCCCGGAACCGTTCCCGACCCATTCCCGCGACTGCGCAACCGGAGGACGGGCTATGCCTTTTGTCCGACCTGCATCTCCAAGCAGCCTTATGTGCATGTCCGCTGGGAATGGGCCTTTCCTGCCCTTCTCCGCTGCCACGTTCACAAGAGTCCGCTCTGGCACGGTTGTCACCTGTGCGGCGAAGACGATCCGCTTCCGTTCGGCGCAGCGCCAGCTGCCATGGGGATTCTCTGCCAAAGCTGCGGCGCAAACCTCAGCGGTGCAGTAGCAGGCTTTCATGTCCAGCGCGTTGACCGGACAAGTCTCCTCCTCGAAAAAACCTACCATGCCGCTTTGCGCGGAGCCGCTCCCGGGGCTGGTTTACTCGGAGAAACCACCGGGACGCAGTTTTGCCGTTTCGTCGACGACCTTCTTCAACTGCTTGCCTGGTATCCAAGCCCGGAACTCGCTCCAAAACTTACGGACCCGGCAAACCGATATCTGCCGTTCAGAACGGAGATCCTCGCGATGGTCGGAGCACTCGTTCGCAATGCGGCTCCCAGCTCAGATCGAAGCGCAAGACGAGATCGAGAAGGCACTGAACTTTGGCTCGGAGTATTGTCGCTCCTCTCTGAACGGGAAGAGGAGTGGATCGAGACCGCCAGCGAACTCTGGCCGACCGCTCTTCGCCAGCGTCTCCACGAGGCCCTCGATCATCACGAACGCCTCGATTCACGTCGCTCGCAATTCCGCAGCCCATTTTTTCGTCCGGGATTGAAGTACATCAACCACTTCGAATTCCGGCATTTGAGTGCAGCAAATCAGACCGAACACCGAAATTCCGGGATTTGAGTGCAGGCCGACAGCAGATTCAGAGCTTGCCCCGCCGCAAGCAGGATGCCATCCTCACGACCATCGACCACTTTCTCAGAAGCGCCACCGGATAGCCGCTAAGGGTAGAGCAGTCGCACTCCGGTTCTCTTGAGAACGGAGGAGCAGACATGCTCCTCATGACCAGCAACACCCGCAGCGGAGGCGTCGGTCAGGGCCGCGCGTCCTTTGCGCGCCGCGTCAGCGGGCGGAGCGCAGCGCAGAGCCTTGACGGACGCCAGAGCGGAGGGTATTCGGCCACGGACGCTCAAGAGCTTTGTTTTCTTATGGTTCCCCTTCGGTAACTTCAAGGTTGCTGTACAGGAACCTTCCAGCCCCGTTTTCCCTTAGCTGCTTTGTTTTCTTATGGTTCCCGCACAGGAACTTCAGGTTCCTCTACAGCACCCGTTCTGGGGTGACGTGTCACCCTCCATCCGATGCGAAGCAGCGTGGCTTTTCTCTCCGTCGCCACGGCTCCCGATGGAGGCCCCAGACGCAGCAAGGCCGCCCCCGAAGAGACGGCCTGCTGGTTCAGCGAAGTAGCTTCTTGTGGAAGACCGGTCCACCTGGATCAGGAGCAAGAGCTATCGAAATGAACAGTCCTAGGTTCTTTCTTACCTCGCCGTCAGCTTGTCCATCCGCTCTAGTCACTTGCCCAGGGAGCTTTAAGAACTCCTTAGAGAGGACCACTCCGCCTTCACCGATTCGCCGCCAAGTGCCTTGAGACCGCTCTACTCTCCCATCGTGCTTCAGCTCTTGCTGGAAGCTGCGATCCCTCTTTAAAACCAGCGTGGATTCCTCTCCATCATGTCGAAGGCTATACGTGCCAGAGACGGCACCATAGCTGTAATTGGCAGCGACGCTGTACCACGCAACGCCGACCACGACCGCCATAAGAAGCACACCTCCAACAAGCTTCATTTTGGACATGGTTTATCTCCCTGTCCGCCGCAGGGCAGGTTGTCATGTTGGCTCGTCGTTACGGTCGGATTGTCCTTCGGTGCTTGAGGAAGGCTCATCCAGAACGCATTGAACATGTCGGTGCGGGGCTTTCCGTAATCGGTCCCGTTCTTGGGATTTGCTGGCGCACCGGGGTTATATTGCTGCCTCAAGGTGTTCCAGAGCAGCTTCGGACGTAGGCCGGAGTCTTTTGGATTCGCCAGTTTAAACTTCTGCAAAATCTTGATGCACTGAGTGCTACAGTTCGGACCAAGAGCGGTCCAGGTCGATGGATCAGGATTTGCACGGATGTACGCAATTACCTGCTGGGCGAGTTCTGGCGACGTTTGGATCGTCAGCGACGCATAGGTCGATCTCACATCGTCAGCCGAGTGCAAGTTGCTCATGTCGAACATGGATTCACCCGGTGCGATGGGGGCATGAACCACAGGTCCGAAGCTCTCGATTGCAGAGTCTCCCGTTTGTTGGTTGTATGCGAAGAGAACAGCGTGTCCTGCTATGCCGCCCTGGTCATAGAAGTATGTGACATCTTTCCCATCTGGATCGGTGAACTTCAGCGGGTTGTTCGCGGCATACGAGTACATGTTGAGCGTGTTTCCCGGATTCATCAGGCGCTCGTCTGTAAGGTTGATGGGATCTGGCGAGCTGAACCTGCCGATGACGGAGCTGTAGTATCTCGCCCCGAAGTAGTCGAGTCCTGATTCTGTATCCCGTTCTTTGCCGGTGAATTTATACCGGTTGACTGAATAGGAGGTATCGAGTTCCTGACCGAAGGGCGCGAACTCACTGCGTGAGATTGGCCAGCCGCCCCCGGCAAACTCCACCTGCGTTGTTCCGAGATGATCGCTTGCGTAGTAGCTGGTTGCGGTCTTATCGTCTACTGTTGCGACGGTGGTGCCGTTCGACATGTTGCGCGCCCCACCGGGAAATCCGGACAGATTGGGAGCGAAGAGCGTCTGCCCTCCGGTGAAGATTGGGAGCACGGACCCGTCTGCCCGATAGATGGCCAGGTTGTCGACCCAGACGTCAAAGGTTCCGGCGGGGGCCTGGTTGTGGATGCCCGCATAGACGCTGGCGACGGTCTTACCTTGATAAGCATCCAAGCTACCCACGAGATGATGCCAGCCCTGGTCGCTTGTACCGTTGACCCACATCGACGTACCCGTCTGCATGTCGGTCATGGCTCCGGTTCCAGTCCCATCCTGAAAGACAAGCCCGATCCCTCCGTACATAGGGAGGTTCTGCATGGTTGTGAATGCCAGGCGATCGCCCGGCTGGATCGTCAGTCCAATGACGTTGGCGGGAACCCCTTGGACAGGTCCTTCTACTCCCCAATCCATTCTTACCGAACTGTCGCGCACCCCATGTATATGAAACAGCGGTTTTTGATTGCCTATCCGGGCGACCCTGCTCGCGTTCGCATAGATGTAGTCCGTCCACGCCCCGGCCTGGTCCTTCTCGGCCAGCATCTGGCCGTCGAAGAAGCTGTACTCGCGGAAGGTGCTCGGGACGGACTGGCTGGCCTGCGCGCCGGGAACGTACTGGTCGGAGCGGATGCGGTTGCCCTGTGCGTCGTAGCTGTAGACCGCGCTCTGGTAGTAGGTGTTGCTGTTGTGCTCTACCCACACTTGGCTGAGCCGGCTTTCGGGATCCCACACGTACTGCTGCCCGGTGTAGTTCTGAATGCCCGAGCAGCCCAC
Organism: uncultured Acidobacteriaceae bacterium; assembly: GCA_964250945.1. Classification (GTDB taxonomy): domain Bacteria; phylum Acidobacteriota; class Terriglobia; order Terriglobales; family Acidobacteriaceae; genus Edaphobacter. The sequence goes on along the minus strand of CAXUIB010000104.1, from coordinate 1,209 downwards.
GTTGCCCGCCGCGTCGTAGATCGACACCTGACCGGGAGTGCGCGAGGCTCCCATGGGAAGACATGCCGCGCTGCTGGGCAGTAGATGATTGTTCGCGTCGTACGCCGCCGGAGCATTTAGGGGATCGACGGCGTTGTTCGCTGGAGGGACGGTGCTGGCCTGGCTCAGATTGCCAAACGAATCATAGGAGAAGTTCTGATGCCGGTGCTGGCCCGCCATCATCTGCGTGTCCCAGCTCTGAAGCCGGTTCAGACCGTCGTAGCTGAAATCCTGTGTCCGCTCGGCAGTCTGCTGAGGAAGTGTGCCGTCGAGAACATGCCAGATATTGCCGTTGTTGTTCGCTGCGGTTCCGCAGGGACTACCTGGTGTGGATGAGGCGTAGAAGAGCTGCCGGTCCAAGATCATGGCGCCGCCCAGGCTGGGAGCAAGGAAAGCGTTGCTCTCGCACGGCTGCAGGCGGGAGTTCTGGCTGAAGTTCTCGGTGACGCCGTTGCCGAAGACGATCTTCTGGGGTGCGCCGGACGGCAAGTAGCCGATCGAAGCAACGTAAGGGGACGAGGGCGATCCGGTTGGAGAAACGCTTTGGAGCCTACCTGCGCTATCGAACGTCTGTGTGATCAAGCGGCCATCTGGATAGCTGATTAGAGTTGCGTTTCCAGCAAGGTCATACTGCTTGTGGATCTCATGCTGACTCCAGCCCCACTCCGACGGAGGGCTGCCGATCCAATGCTTGAGCCGGCCCAAGGGATCGTAAGCGAAATACTGATCGTCATGCTGAGCTCCCGTCGGCAGGTATGTCCGAGTGAAGCTGAGCCGGCCGACCAGGTTCGGGGAAGATCCAAAGTTCCCGGAGGGGGTTCCAGGACTCTGGTTTCCGTCATAGTAGTACTGCGCAGCAAGAAAACCGCTCTGAGTCTTCGATAACACTCTGTTGAGGCCGTCATACGTGTAGGAAGTCGTCAGGCCACGCGCGTCGGTCTTCGCAAGCAGATTTCCGTTGGCATCGTAGCCGTTCTGACAACTGCCGGAGCTCCAAACGCCGTAACAGACCAGACCGGTTTCGGGATTATTGGCTTGCACAAGTCGGGACAGCGAATCGAAGACAAAGTTTCGCATTCGAGCTGCTTCTCCGTTAACACCTGTCTGGGTGACGAAGGCCAAGTTGCCCAGAGGATCGTAGCCGTATGTCGTAACGCGCGACCCGGGCTC
>CAXUIB010000103.1:0-7920 GCA_964250945.1 uncultured Acidobacteriaceae bacterium | reverse complement strand
TCGGCGCCGCGCGTCATGTCTTCCCGTTTGACGGCCCGCGCGAATGCCTTGTCTTTCATCTTCTTTTTCACGCCCGCAACCTCCACGTCGGCGATGGATCGGGTGGGTTTGACGAGGGCGCAGGCGGTGAGGAAACCGGCCAGCTCATCGGAGGCAAAGAGCGCTCGATCGAGATGCGTCTCGGGAGTGACGCCGGAGTAGTCTGCGTGGGCCAGGATGGCGTGGAGAATCTCTTCCGGCCAGCCCTGCTCGCGGAGGAAGTTGACCGCGACGAACGGGTGCTCGTGGGTGGATGGGTGCCGCTCGTAGTCCATGTCGTGCAGCAGGCCGGCACAGATGTAGCTTTCAGCGAAGCTCTCCGCTGCCCCGTTCTGAAGCCGGAGGCGTGCGGCCTCGATGCGACCGTAGGCCTCGGTGCAGGCGGCGACCGCGAAGGCGTGCTTGCGGAGACTCTCGCCGGCGGTCCATTGCTTGAGCAGCGCCTGAGCGGCGGCTGGCGTATGGTCTCCGTTTTGGGGCGGCGCCTCGTTCATACGAACCTCTGCCTCTACGTTACTCCCTTGATTCCCTATTCGGTTTTCTTTGGGTCCTTTTGGTTTTCTTCGGGATTTTCCTTGACTCTCCTGGTCCCCAGTGTCACTCTAGGCACGTCATCTGATCCGTTATCGGACGTGTGACACGGTCCTTGCTCTGGGCCCGTCCGCAATACACAACTTATGGCAACCATGATGGCGTCTGTTGAACAGCGTGAGGTCCTGCGCTGCGACCACTGTGAACTGGTGCAGTTTCGAACGATGAATGCACTCTGCCGGCGCTGCAAGAAGTCGCTGGAGGTGCAGGAGCCGGAACCGGCGCCGGCGCCGCTCGCGCTGGTTCCTGCGCCGGTGACGGCTGAGGGTCATCTGCAGGTGGCGACCGCGGTTCGCGATCTTCGCCACGTGCGCAATCTCTCGCAACGACAACTTGCGGCTCGCATGGGCGTTCCGCGGACGTATATTTCGAAGATTGAGAATGGCAAGGCGATGCCGACCCTTTCCTCGCTCGATCGCCTGGCGCGGGCGTTGCAGGTGGATATCTCCGTGCTTCTGCGGGACTCCAGCCGGCGGCACCGCGAGGAGACGGCGGTTCTGATGAACGATCCGTTCTTGGCCGAGATTGCGCAGCATACCGCGCATTTGGACCCGCTGCAGAAGTCGATCTTTCTGAACCACGTTCGCGAGCTTGCGTCCGGCCATCGACGTACGGCGTAGGACAGGTCGAGAATGATTGGACGTAAGCCATCTCCGAGACCTCCTCTCCGGGAACTCTCTCGGACTTTCTCCCGTGTGCTCGAACCGACCCTTCTCCAGGGTGGTTCGGGCCCACGGATTGTCTTTCGCGCGAGCCACGCCCGACGAGTTCTGCCGTTGATTGCGTACCCCTACACGGTGTGCTAGCGTCAATCTCTGCGAGGTCGGTTATTGCCAGCACCCAAGTTCAGCCGCGTCCCGGAGCTTCGCCGCCCCGATCAGAAGCGCTCTCTCCGGAGCCACGAGCTTTCAGACGAAGAGCAGGCGGTGTACGGCTCGCTTGATCCGGCGCGCATGCCGCAGCACATCGCGATCATTATGGACGGCAATGGCAGGTGGGCGGGAAAGCGCGCTTTGAAGCGTTTTCTCGGGCACCAGCAAGGCGCCGAGAGCGTTCAGTTTGTGGTCGAAACGGCCTCTCGGATCGACCTTCCCTTCCTTACGCTGTACGCGTTTTCGCTTGAGAACAACTTGCGCCGGCCGAAGTCCGAAGTCAGCTTCCTGATGAAGCTGTTGAAGAGCTACCTGATCGGCAACGTCAAGCGCATGAACGACAACAACGTGCGGATGGCCTACATCGGCCGCACCCACGAGCTGCCGAGCGAGGTGCGCGACACGATGGAGTGGGCGGCCGAGCAGACGGCCAAAAACACCGGAACGACACTGACGCTGGCGCTCAACTACGGTGCGCGGTCGGAGATTGTGGACGCGGTCCGCTCGATTCTGACGGATCTCACGACGGAGGCGCACGCGCGGGGCTGCTCGGTTGAGGACCTGTTGGGCGCCGGCGCGCTCGACGCTCTGGACGAGCCGAGCATCTCGCGCGCTCTGTACACGGCGCATATGCCCGACCCGGACCTGATCATTCGAACTTCCGGCGAACAGCGCATTTCGAACTTTTTGCTGTGGCAGATTGCGTATGCGGAGATCCTGGTGACCGACCGCCTGTGGCCCGACTTCCGCGGGGTTCATTTGCTAGAAGCGATTCAGAACTACCAAAGCCGCGAACGGCGCTTCGGCGGTTTGGGCGAGAGCTTCACGGATGAGGATCTGGATAACCTGGAGCCCGCCGAGCAGGTGGCGGAGGAGATCAAGCACGAGCTTGATCCGCACGCTGCGCCGGCGCTCAGTCGGCGGTAGTCCGTCTACATTCCTGACTGTCTCCGGGTGCCCAGAATCAAGGTGAATGACGATCCACGCCACTTCCGAGACTGCGCCGCTATTGTTGCCGTGTTCCCAAGCGAGACAACGTAAGCTGCTGCTATGGTTCGGAACTTATTGCTCAAGAGACTGCCAGCCAATATCGCGTTAGGACTTGTAATCGGGACTGGTTTGAGTGCTGCGCAAACAGCGCACCCTACAGCATCCATGGTCGAGACCGAACCAGGAGTGAAGGTTGAGGCGCTGGACTGGGGCGGCTCAGGCCCGCCGCTTGTTCTTCTGGCAGGGCTAGGCGGCAAGGGGAGTGACTTCGATTCGTTTGCCGTCGCACTTCGGGCGAAGTTCCACGTCTACGCGATCACCAGGCGAGGGTACGGAAACTCCAGCGCACCGGTTCCCACGGCCGAGAATTACTCGGCCGATCGTCTGGCTGATGACGTTGTCATCGTCTTGGATAAGCTTCATTTGAGTAAGCCGTTGCTTGTGGGTCATTCGCTCGCGGGTGAAGAACTGAGTTCTATCGGCAGCCGAACGCCAGACCGGGTTGCTGGGCTCGTGTACCTGGACGCAGGGTATCGATATGCGCTCTCCGGGCCGGGTCTGAACGATCTTCAGATCGACATCATTTCGATGCGACGGTATCTGGCTCATGCCTTGGACGACATCAATCCGATCGAAGGTAAGAGAGCCGTCGATGCCTTTCTGAAGGAGCTTCCTGACTTGAGAAGGAGCTGCAGGCTTACTCGCATGCGCTTGGGCAAGCACCGCCAATGTCTGCTGCTGAGGTAGCAAAGGAGGAAGCAGACAGAAGTACGCCGGAAGGAAGAGCTGAGCGAGCGATTCTCGATAGCGAACAGCGCTACAGCTCTATTAAATGCCCTCTGCTTGTCGTTTTCGCGTATCCCCATCAGTTGCCCAGCAACGTAGTCGGGGCTGACCGTGCTGAGCGCGAGAAGCGAGACATGGAATTCGTTGATCAACGTCTGAAGCTTTTCCGCGCGCAGCCCGACGCGAAAGTGGTTCTGTTGCCCCATGCAGCTCACAGACTTCAGGACTCAAACCGTGCCGAGGTGCTTAGGGCAATCGAGGAGTTCGCAGCAAGAGTAGAGAGATGAGCAAACTTTCGTTGTGCCAATCAGATCGGTCGTGACAGGTCGGCTGGTGTTGATGTTCAAGACTGACCTTCGGGGAAATGGGCAATGCTGACGTCAGACACGCAGACGCAGCCATGTATTCTTGCCACTGACTCTTAGATGAAACGCATCCTCACCGCCCTGGTCCTGATCGTCGTCGTTCTTGCCCTGATCTTTTTGGGTCAGCTCTGGATGATGACGCTGTTTGCGGCGGTGGTTGCCGAGCTTGCCGCGTATGAGTTTCTTGAGCTCGCCGCTGTGGAGGCGCGGTCGCATAGTGCGCAGGTGCAGCTGCCGGCGTGGTGGATGGCGCTGGGGACGGCGCTTTTGTTTGTGGTCACGCTGCCGAATTTTCCGGTCGAAGCGCAGCTGCCTGTGCTTTCGGCGCTGACTCTTGTGCTGTTTACCTGGAACGGATTTCGCGCGCCTTTGAATCAGGTGTTGCCGGACACGGCGCAGGGTTTGTTCGGCCTGATCTGGATTGCGTATCCGCTGACCCTGATTCCTCTGCTCTGGAAGCGCGAGGACGGGCCTGCGCTTGTGCTGTTTTTGATGGTCTGCGTGTGGTCGGGAGACATTGCGGCGCTGTACATTGGGCGGGCGTTCGGCCGGCACAAGCTAGCGCCGCGGCTCTCGCCGGGCAAGACGTGGGAGGGCTCGGTTGCGTCGATTGCCGGCAGTCTCGTTGCTGCGGGTGTGGTGCTGTTGCTTTCGGAGCAGCTCACGGCGCGGGGCAATCTCCTCCTGCATATCGGCGAGCCGGTCTGGCAGTCGCTCCTGCTTGCGGTGGTGCTGAACGTCGCTGCCCAGCTTGGGGATCTGCTGGAATCTGCGATCAAACGGGGGTGTGGCGTGAAGGACTCGGGAACGATGCTGCCTGGGCACGGCGGCATCCTCGACCGTATCGACGCCCTCCTGCTGGCGGCGCCCGTGCTTTGGTTCGTGCTGCAGATCCGGGATGCCTTCGGTCTGGGCAGGTTCTAAAATCCAAGTCGAGACGCAAAAGAAGTACCGTATGATAAGCACAAGATGAGCACAGCAGGCACCGCCAAGAACGCTGTTGGGTCCTTTCGCGAAGTAGTTCAGGACCTGCTGGTGCCTGAACTGAAGGCCGTAAAAGTGTCGGTGGATGCCCTGCATAGTGAGATGGGTTATCTGCGCGCCGAGATGAAAAGTTCGATCGATGCCCTGCGTAGCGAGATGAAGCTGCGGGATGAGTTGCAGAGCCAGGCCATGCGCACCCTCGCGGAGAAGCTCGATTTCGCCATCGACGTTCGCGAGCGGCTTGCCTCGATTGAGGCGCGTCTGCCGCGTCAGTAAGCCGGATCCAGAGCCGCCGGTGGCTCCGATCTGCGAAGATTGTCCTTGTGAAGCATCTCGCCATCCTGGGCTCTACCGGTTCCATCGGACAATCCACACTTTCGCTCTGTGAATCTTTTCCGGACCGGTTTCGGCCGGTGTCGCTGGCGGCTGGCTATAACCTCGATGTTGCATTCGAGCAGAGCGTTCGATGGCGTCCCGAGGTCGTCTCGCTTGCGACGGAGGAGCTTGCCGCCGAGCTGACCGGGCGGTTGAAAGCAGCCGGCGTTGCCGGAATCGAGGTGCTTCACGGGACGCTCGGAACGGTGTGCTGCGCGACGCTGCCGCAGGCGGATTTTGTGGTTTCCGCGATCGTCGGCGTCGCCGGCCTCCAGGCGACCTATGCTGCGATCGAGGCGGGCAAGACGATCGGCCTGGCGAACAAGGAGTGCATGGTGGCGGCCGGCGATCTTCTGCTGGCTGCAGCTCGGGAGCGGGATGTGCTTTTGCTGCCGATCGACTCGGAGCATAACGCGATTCACCAGGCGATGCGGGGTGGCCGGCTGTCGGAGGTGCGGCAAGTCTGGTTGACGGCGTCGGGCGGACCGTTTCGCGACACGCCGGCGCGCGCCTTTGAAGGCATTACACCGGCCGAGGCGCTGAAGCATCCGACCTGGGTGATGGGCCAGCGGATCACGATCGATTCGGCGACGATGATGAACAAGGGGTTTGAGGTGATTGAGGCCTGTCGTCTGTTTGATCTTGCGCCCGCGCAGGTGCGCGTCACCGTCCACCCGCAGTCGACCGTGCACTCGTTCGTCGAGTTCGTGGACGGCTCGATCCTGGCGCAGATCTCGGTGACCGACATGCGGCTGCCGATCCTGTATGCGCTGTCGCATCCGGAGCGCGTCGACACTGAGGACGTCGCGGGTATGACGTTTGATCTTGCGAAGTTGTCGGATTTGACCTTTTCGCCACCCGACCTCGCTCGCTTTCGCTGCCTCGGGCTGGCGTACGAGGCGGTAGGGGCGGGCGCGTCGGCGTGCATTGCGCTGAATGCTGCGGACGAGGTTGCTGTTGCGGCATTTCTCGAAGGAACCATAGGTTTTATGGACATCCCGCGTACAATCGAGAGTGTGCTTGACCGGACCGGAGCCGCCACACCTCTCTCGATTGGAGAGGTTCTGGAAGCTGACCGGACGGCGCGGATGACCGCGCGCGAGGTCCTCGCCGAAGCAGCGAAGATGGGCGCCTGACGTCCAAACCGAAGAGGTTTTTTTTGATCGTGACCGTCCTCCTCCTTCTTATTGTTCTTGGCATCATGGTGCTCGTGCATGAGTTCGGCCACTTCCTCGTCGCCAAGCTCTGCGGCATTCGCGTCGAGGCGTTCTCGATCGGCTTTGGGCCGCGGCTGTTTGGATTTCACCACGGAGGAACGGACTATCGCGTGTGTCTTCTTCCGTTGGGCGGATATGTGAAGATGACGGGCGAGCAGCCTGGGGAGGAGCGCACGGGCGACCCGGGTGAGTTCACCACGCACCCGCGCTGGCAGCGTGTGCTGGTCGCGCTCGCCGGCCCGTTTGCGAATTTTATTCTGGCGATCGTCCTGCTTGCTGTGGTTGCGATGTACCACCACGAGGTGGATGTCTACCTTTCCGGACCGGCGGTCAACGACTACACGCTCGGCAACTCCGCCGCTGCCCGCGCCGGCATTCGACCGGGAGATACGATCGTGCGGTTCGACCAGATCGACAACCCGGATTGGGAGGCAGTCGCACTTCGATCTCTCCTGAACATGCATCGCGACGTCGCGTTCGCATTTGTGCATGACGGCCGGCGCACCGATACGACGATCAACGTTTCGGCAACGGACGCCGACGCTTCGGACGGGGATGTGAGTTCGCTGTTGCGTCACATCGGTCTGGTTCCGCGTGCGCAGAACATGCCTGTGACGGTGGTGGATGTGGAGCCGGGCATGCCGGCCGAAGCGGCTGGGCTGCGCAAGGGCGACCAGATCCGGCAGATCGACTCCACGGAAGTGCACAGCGTGCCGTCGCTGCTGGCGTACATGCAGGACAAGGGCGGCAAGCCCGCGATGCTCACCGTCGTCCGAGGTGGGGAGACGATCACCATTCCTGTGACGCCACAGGAGACGCCGGGCGCGGGCGGAACGCATGAGTATCGTCTTGGATTTCATCCCCTGCCGCCACCGATGCACGTGGACCGGCTCTCCTTGGGCGCGGCCATCCGCGAGTCGTGGAGGGAGAACCTGAAGAGCGCCTCCATGATCGGCGATGTGCTTAAGGGCATGTTTCAGCGGCGTGTTTCGCCGAAGAGCCTGCAGGGGCCGATCGGCATCGGGCACGAGGTTGGCTTGGCGGCGCGTGACAGCATATGGACGCTCCTGCGGCTGATGGCCGTGATCAGCGTCAACCTGGGCATCTTCAATCTGTTGCCGGTTCCGATCCTGGACGGCGGCATGATCCTGTTTCTCGTCATTGAATCGGTCATTCGGAGGGACGTGGATCAGAGCATCAAGGAACGCGTCTACCAGGTCGCCTTTGTTTGTCTGGTTGTGTTTGCGGCGTTTGTGATTATCAATGACATCAGCAAACTTGGGATCTTTGGCAAGCTACGACCGTAGATCTAATTAAGCGTTCCCGCGTAGCGTGCGGCGACCCCGGGGCTATCCATTCCCTTCACCGGTTAAGCGAGTTCAGTGATGATCTCGGCTGCTGCTTCCCGCGCATCGTCCTCGCGATCTGGATAGCGGGCCGCTTAAGAGCGGTATCGGTGGAATCGACGGGCCTCAGGTAGGAGCACTCAGGAGGTGCTGCGGAGTTGTGTCCGGGGTCAAGAGCGCACTCAGCACCGCACAGATTGCGCAAATATAACTTGCCCCTGATAGCATCTATTCACTCCATAGTAATCTGGCGTACTTACCTTTACAGGATTACACCACTTACGAAAGGATTACAAAGATGCTAGTGTGGTGAGTCATTAGTTCGTGAACTATTGGTGGGTCTTTGCTCGTCTAC
>CAXUIB010000102.1:0-7922 GCA_964250945.1 uncultured Acidobacteriaceae bacterium | reverse complement strand
CTCATGCTCGAGGTCGGCGTCGGTCTCGTTCCCATGGTGGACGCCGCCCAGGGCGGACAACTCCTCTCCCGCGTCCGCTCCCTCCGCAAAAAACTCGCCCTGCAAATGGGCTTCCTCGTCCCCTCCATCCACATCACCGACAACCTCGCGCTCAAGGAACGCGAGTACGTCGTCTATCTCCGCGGCATTGAAATCGCCCGTTGGGAGCTCCGCCGAGGCTGCCTCCTCGCCATCAGCTCCGACCCAGACGCCCCCGCTCTCCCCGGCTACGACACCGTCGAGCCCGCCTTCAACGTCGGCGCCAAATGGATCCAACCCGAACTCCAGGGACAAGCCATCGCCAGCGGATACCCCGTCGTCGAACCCACCTCCGTCCTCGCCGCCCACCTCGCAGAACTCATCAAAGCCAACGCCCACGAACTCCTCTCGCGCGGCGAAACCAAGCGCCTCGTCGACCGCCTCAACGACTCCCACCCCAAGCTCGTCGAAGAACTCATCCCCAAACTCCTCACCCTCGGTGAACTCCAGCGCGTCCTCCAACAACTGCTCCGCGAACAGGTCTCCATCCGCGACCTCGGCACCATCCTCGAAAGCCTCATCGAAGCCTCCATCGTCAACAAACACCCTGTCGCCCTCGTCGAAGCCGTCCGCCACGCGCTCGGCCGCGCCCTCATCCGACCCCTACTCGCCGACAACAACGAACTCAAAGTGGTTACGCTCGACCCCTCGATCGAAGACGAATGCATGAAAGCCGCCAACCTCCAACCAAACCAGATCACCTCCAGCGCCCTCCAGGTCAACATCGCTCGTCGCGTCCTCGACGGCCTCAAGTCCACCTTCGGCGAAAACGTCAGCTCCGCACCTCCCGTTCTCCTCTGCTCCTCGCCGGGCCGCTTCTACCTCCACCGCCTCCTCGAACCCTTTTTGCCTAAAATCGTCGTCATCTCCCCCAGTGAAATCCCGTCCGTCATCCAGGTGCGTTCCCTCGGTGTCGTCCGTTAGCCCGCTAGCCCGTCTGCATCTCTGCCACACCTCGAACCTCTGCCCGGAGCGCCTCTATGACCGCAGCGCAAATCGCCTACGAAACAGCCAGCGCGGACTTCGACGATCGCAACGATCTCATCGTCCAGCAGCTTCCCGAGGTCTACTACATCGCCGCCCGCATTCGCGAACGCCTCCCCCGCCAGGTCGACCTCGAAGACCTCGTCAGCGCCGGCGTCCTCGGCCTCATCGACGCCTGCCAAAAGTACGACGGCGCTAAAAACGTCCAGTTCACCACCTTTGCCCGCTTCCGCATCCGCGGCGCCATCCTCGATAGTCTCCGCGAACTCGACTGGGGCTCCCGCACCCTCCGCAAAAAAGCCCGCCTCATCGCCGATTGCACCGCGGAACTCAAACAGACACTCGGTCGCCAACCCATCGAAGCTGAACTCGCAGCCGCCCTGGCCATCACACCGAAGCAACTCCAGAAAACCATCTCGGAGATCGAAGGCCTCCAGATCTTCTCGCAGAAGTCCACAACCTCTCCGAAATCGAACTCCGAAAAACATCTCGACCTCATCGAATCCGCTCCCGACCGAACCGACACCAGCCCCTTCCAGCAGTACCTCGCAATGGAGCGCAGTGAACAACTCGAATCCGCCGTCGCCGATCTCACCGAGCGCGAGCAGCTCATCCTCTCGCTCTACTACCGCGACGAACTCACCATGAAAGAGATCGCCTCCGTCATCGGCGCCGCCACCTCCAGGGTCTCGCAGATCCACGCCGCCGCTCTCCAGAAACTCAAAATCTCGCTCAACCACCTCGAACCCAACTTCCGTCCGCCCACCCCCACCGTCACATCCACCGCAGGTGCCGCCCAATGAAAAAGATCTCCCGCAGCGACTTCGAAGCGATGCTCAAAGCCGCTCACGCCCAGACCGTCAAGTCCGGCCCCAAAACCCGGTCCGTCCTCCCCTGCAACTTCCGCTCCGCCGGCCGCCTCTCCAACGAGAGCGCCCGATCCCTCACCACCATGCACGAAAGCTTCGCCCGCAACGCTACCAACTCGCTCAGCCTCTATCTCGGCGTCGCAGTTGAAGTCAAATTCATCACACTCAGCCAACTTGCCGTCCAGGATCACATCACCAGCATCCAGCCGACCGAGTACCTTCTGCCCTACAGCATCGCTCCCACTCAGGGAAAGCTCCTCATGGAGATCGACAGCCTCCTCCTCTTTCCTATCATCGACCTCCTTCTCGGCGGCAGCGGCGAAGCTCTCCCCGAACCCCGCGAACTTACCGAAATCGATGAAGAACTCATCCAGGGCGTAACCTCTCTCGTCGCCGACCATCTCGCATCGTCCTGGAAGGGAAGCGCCGTCACCCTGAACCCTGGAAACTCCATCAAACCCAACTTCGCCGCACAGTTCTTCCCGCAAGCCGAGCGCATCGTCGTCATGATCTTCGAAGTTTCGCTCGCCGGAACATCCAGTCTCCTCCGCATCGTCATCCCCGCCTCATTCGCCAACACCCTGCTTCGAAACAGCCTCATCGTACCGTCCCTCCGGGGCTCCGGCCAGAACACCGCCGCGCTCAGCCTTCGCGACCGCTTGTTCAACTGCTCGCTCCTCGTCTCAACCGACCTCACCGACCTGCGCGTACCCGTCCGCCATCTTGTCGACCTCAAACCCGGCAGCTTCCTCAACCTCAACGTCTCCGTAAAAACCCCGGTCAGGCTCACCCTCGAAAATCGGGAACTCTTTGAAGCCGTCCCGGTCCGCTGCGGTACCCAGAAAGCCGCGCAACTCGGCCTGCCCTCCTCAACCGACTTCAGCTTCCGGCCAAACGCCTAAAGAGGATAAAGACCTGTATGAACACTCCCCCAGCCTCCAACTCGCTCCAAAGCCTCTTCGTCACCAGCTTCTCCAAAGCCCTCGCCGACGCCTTCTCCGATGCCACCAAAACAGACTGGCGCGCCGAAGCCGCAAAGCCCATCCAGGCACACACCCCAGACCCCACCTGCGTCTTCTTCCAACTCGCGCTCAGCGGCGGCCTACAAGGCCAGGCCTCCGTCGTGCTCACCTCCGCCGACCTGCTTCATCTCAGCTCGGAACTCCTCGGACAACCCGCGGAATCCATCGCCGAAGAACACCGCGAAGCCCTCCTCCATACGCTCCAGGCCTCCACATCCAGGCTCATCGACGACCTGCTCGCACACCACGGAGCCGTCACCGTCCAGGCCTCCAAGGCAGAAAGCCTCGACACCGAAAGCATCTCCATCGCTCATCTCCGCCTCTCCGCGGACAGCAAACCAGGCGGAAGCGTCGTCCTCCACGTCAGCCCCGATCTCCTCCGCGCCATATCGCCCCCAGCTCCCGCGGAGACACCAAATCCCTCCATCTCAGAAGCTCCATCTAAATCGTCCCCGGCCCAGGAAGACAAGCGGTTTCAACGGGTCATCGACGTCCCCCTCAACGTAAAACTCCGCTTCGGTCAGCGCCAGCTCAGCCTCCGTGAAGTCCTCGACCTCACCAGCGGCTCCCTCGTCGAACTCGACCGCCAGGTAGAAGAACCCGTTGACCTCATGCTCGACGGCCGCATCATCGCCCGTGGAGAGGTCGTCATCGTCGACGGCAACTACGGCATGCGCGTCACCGAAATCCCACCCTTGGCCTCCTCCCTCTTTGATCGATAGGAGCCCGTTCCAATACTCCGTTCGCTCGGAGAGCCCCGGTTTGTCGGTCTCAACCTGGGACGATGCAGTTTGGGACGTGACCGTGTTTACCAGGAACCGGGATCGCCTTCGGGAATGACAACAAAAAAAGCAGATGCCCTCTACTATCGCTCGGGGACTCTCCCGTCGAGTGCTTCGGAAGTGCTACAGCCGCCGTGAATGCTGCGACGTAGCATGGGGTCGAGGTAGATGAGCTTGGACGATGAGCAGATTGGGTCAGAGATCGGTCGCGTCGTCCAAGCCTTCTTGACGGAAAACTCTACGGCCACGGTTTGGCGGGACGGTCACCTCCTCTTCGACTTGAGCGAAGCTAAATGGGCTGTAACCGACAAAGGCGATCGATGTACGCTGCAGCTTTGGAGCGACAAGGGCAACGTTGTGAGAACGTTGACGTCGTTCACAAAGCGCAAGGACGTCTTGCGTTTGGGGACGACGCGTCTGGGAAGCAAGGTTTCGGAGCATTTAGAGTTGGTTGCCGGGGATGGGCGACGAACTCCGTCGATGCGCGAGGGGGTCCGACAGCGGTACCTTCGCGTGCTTCAAAGAGTTCTGGTGCGCGAATTTGCAGATTGGCGACCGCACGGCTTTCGCTCGGCGATGGATCTTGAACGTTCGTTTGGACCGGCTTACGCCCGAGGGACGCTTCGACGCGGAAGGCAGGCCTGGTGCGTGGTGGGAACGAGTGAGGTGGAGGCGCAATCGACCGTGGATGGAATTCTTACCATCGGTCTGCTCTGGTTGTCGCATTGCTGCGAAGGAGCGGGCGGCGGATGCAGGTATCTCGGTCTGAAACTGATTGTGCCGTTTGGAACGGCAGCGACGACGCTTTCGCGCCTCCCATGGATTGACAAACGTGTGGGCGTGGTCGAACTGTTTGAGTTCGACGAGCAATCTGAGCAGCTTTTCGGACGCGATCCGGCGGACCATGGAAATCTTGCGACGAGGCTGGTCCGGGCTCCTGACGAGCGCGCCATTTGGGAACGTTTTGGTCCGGCAATTCCCCGCGTGCTTTCCTTGCTACCATCTGCTGTTTCCACTGCCGATCGAGATGGCTGTGCTGTGAGTGGAGAACGTCAGCGCAAGCGCCGTGTTCGGGAGCAATCAGGGCAGGACCACAGGTCTGAGTCGACTGGCCGGATTGAACGGCTGGGTGAGGTTGACGCCTGTGCGGGATTCGAGATGCGAGCCCGCTCCAACTTCGAGTTGGCGTTCTTATTTCATGGTCTGGAGTTTGCGCGGATTCGCTCCGGCTTTGGGCGGGAGACATTCAATCGCGAGCTTGAGGTCACGGTCGGCTCGGGGCCGAACGAGACACACCTGACATCGGCGACCGAACCTCGATTGCGTGAGCTTGTGCACACCCTTTTTGAACGAAGGCAAGCAGAGCGGAAACGTGGGGCTGGGTCCGGTGCTCGCGATCCTCTGTTTCGGATGCAAACAGAACGATGGCTGGAGAGTTCCGTTCGACGACGCGTGTCGGCTCTCGATGCGCTTTTACGGGATGAGCCCGTGTACTGCCAAGTGCCGGCCCTGACGGGCGGGGGCAATAGCCTCGATCGCGGGATGCTGGACCTGCTCGGAGTGCGGGTGGATTCTCGGCTCGCCGTGATCGAATTGAAGGCTGAGGAGGATTTGCATTTGGCGCTTCAGGGTCTGGATTACTGGATCCGCGTACGCTACCATCACCTCGCAAATATAGACTCCAGCACCGGGCTCGGCGATTTACAGCAACACGGATATTTCGCGGAGACACGTCTCTCGTCGAGGCCTCCGCATTTATATCTGGTGGCGCCGGCGCTGCACATTCACCCGGCGACGGAAAATATTCTGCGATGTTTGGACGCGCGTGTTGACTGGACTTTGATTGCACTGGATGAACGCTGGCGTACGCGCATCAAGCCTGTTTGGAAGAGGCGGAGTACAGATTTGGAGAAGAGGGCCGATCTGGTGCGCGGGTGAACGCGCGAGGTGAGAGAGGGGAGAGCGGATACTTGTAGCAGCGGCTCTCAATTGGGTGATTCGAGTTGGTTTCTCTGTTGGGGCAAACTGAATGCTAGCGCTGCAACGCGAGTTGGATGAGGAGGATACCATTCAGGCTCACAATGATCGTGACCGCCGCCCAGCCCGCAATCCTGGTGCGGGGCGCGCTCGCGAAGTCACGCATAACGCTGTGCCGATTTGTGAGCAGAAGCAGAGGAATGAGAGCGGCAGGAAGGGTAAAGCTAAGCAGAACTTGGGAGTCGACCAGGATCGAGAGCGGATCGCGGCCGAGCGCTATGACGGCAAGCGCAGGTACAACGGTGATGAGGCGCCTGAGAAAGATCGGAAACTTGATGTCAAGGAAACCTTCGATGATGACCTGCCCGGCCATGACGCCGACCGTGGACGACGACAGCCCTGAGCAGAGGAGAGCTACGGCGAAGACAATGGCCGCGGCGGGTCCGAGCAGCGGGCCGAGGGTCTGATACGCATCCTGAATCGTCGGTGGGACAGGGTCGGCCAACTTGTTTCGTGAAAGCGCCACGGCCGCCATGACGATCATGGCGGAGTTGATGAGCCAGGCTCCGTTCATGGCGACAAAAACATCAATGAGTTCGAGATGCAGGTACCGGCGCAGCACGCTCGAGAGACCTCCCTTTGCCGCCGAGGGCAGATGTTTCAGTCGAGGCTGGACGAGCGCGGAATGGAGGTAAATGACGTGCGGCATGACGGTGGCGCCGAGCATGCCGACGGCGGCGAACAGGGAGGCTCTCCGGGCGTGAGGGTCCAGCGTAGGGACAAGGGTGGAGAACAGCGAGAGTTTCCAGTTCGGGTGGACGAGAAGCACCTCGAATCCGTAGCAGATACCGATGACGCCGACAAAGGCCATGATGCCGCGCTCGAGGGACCGGAAGCCGGCAAGATCGAGCGCGAGGATTCCGAAGACGGCCACGGTGGAGATCAGGGCGGCGACGAAGAGCGAGTGCGTGGGAGAAAGTCCGTGCGCTTGCAGAGCGGGTCCTATAAGGAGATCGAGGCCAAGAGCGGCGCCTAGGAATTCGGCTAAATCGGTTGCGATGGCGGAGATTTCCGCGGCGATCCAGAGGCCGATCGTAGATGGACGCGAAAAGTGTTTTCGGCAGTTTTGTGGAAGCGTCAGGCCGGTGACGATGCCCAGCTTGGCCGAGAGGTACTGGATGAGGATGGCCATGGCATTGGACCAAAGGAGGACCCAAAGCAAGCGATATCCGAAGAGGCTGCCTCCGAGGATGTTGGTGGCGAAGTTGCCGGGATCGATGTAGGCTACGGAGGCGACAAAGGCGGGCCCGAAATAACTCCACATCTCGTGCCGGCGGAAGAATAAGAGGGATCGGCGTGGGGGCAGGCTGCTACTTTCGGCGGCAACTGAGACGGGCGCGGAGAGCGAGGCTTCGGGAAGGATGGCCCTACTTGCGGCAGATGGATGCAGATCTTCCATTCTTGCTGGTCTTTAGCCTCGTATCGTGCTCTGAATCTGCTCTCCTTCAGTATAGGTGCGCATGGAGGAGGCCGGATGACGTTTGAGGGGGATGGTGGCTTGAAGGTGTTGGTGGTTGGCGCTGGTGGACGCGAGCACGCCCTGGTATCGGGTTTGCTGCAATCGACGCGAGTGCGGGAGGTTGTATGTGTTCCCGGCAACGCAGGAATCTCCCGAATGGCGCGGTGTTGCAGCGCTGATCTGCATGATGTTGCCGAGACCCTGAGGATCGTGCAGGGGGAGGCCCCGGACTTTGTCGTGATAGGGCCGGAGTTGCCTTTGTCTCTCGGTCTGGTCGATCAACTGACGGAGCTTGGGATGCGGGTTTTTGGGCCGACTCAGGAAGCGGCGAAGCTCGAGACGAGCAAAGCTTTCGCCAAGGATTTCCTGCGCAGGTACGGGATCCCGACCGCGGCCTATGCGCTTTGCACGACTTTGGACGAAGTCAGGCAGGAGCTGCACGGATTCAGTGTTCCCGTTGTGGTCAAGGCGAGTGGATTGGCGTCGGGCAAGGGGGTTGTGATCTGCCGGACGCACCTGGAGGCGCTTGCCGCGGCGGGGGAGATGTTCTCGGGCGCGCTGCTTGGATCGGCCGAGACTGAGGTAGTGATCGAGGAGTTTCTGGATGGCGAGGAGCTCAGCTTTTTTGCGCTGTGTGACGGCGTTCGGGCCGTGCCGATTGCGGCGGCGCGGGACCATAAGAGGGTGGGGG
>CAXUIB010000101.1:1614-7995 GCA_964250945.1 uncultured Acidobacteriaceae bacterium | reverse complement strand
GGTTGCCGGGGTGGCCCAAACTTGGGGCCAGGCCGATAGGCGCGCGGGTCTGTTTGCGCAGGTGGAAAGTTTGCGATCGGCGCACCGGTTGGCCGAGGCAGATGGTTCGCTCGGACCGTATGTTGAAGGCCACCCAGAGGACGTTCAGGCTCTCGGGGTGCTGGCGAGGATCAAGGTGGACGCGGCGGAGGTACCGGCGGCTCGCGCGCTGTTGACGCGAGCTCTGGCGCTAAGTCCGAACGACCCGGCGGCAAACAATGTGCTGGGGGAGATCCTGCTTTCGGAGCGGCACTATCCGGAGGCG
The DNA here is from genome assembly GCA_964250945.1 of uncultured Acidobacteriaceae bacterium. Classification (GTDB taxonomy): domain Bacteria; phylum Acidobacteriota; class Terriglobia; order Terriglobales; family Acidobacteriaceae; genus Edaphobacter. The sequence goes on along the minus strand of CAXUIB010000101.1, from coordinate 7,691 downwards.
ATGGATCGCTTCGAAACCGTTCTTGCGACCGACCTTCGGGACAGGGAGGCACGGGCGGGGGAGCTGGCGGCGGCGACGCAGCTGGCTCTGCAGGCTCGAGCCGCGGGCAACTCGGAGGCGGCGCTCCTGTGTCTGGTCCATGCGCGCGAAAACCTGCCCGATGACCCGACGCTGTTGCTGGATCTGGGCATCCTGGCCGACCAGATGCGGAGGTATCCCGGCGCGGAGGATGCGTTGGAGGCGGCGCTGAAGCTGAAGCCGGGCGATCCGGTCATCTTGTATGCGCTGGCGCGGACAGAGCTGGACTGGCAGCATTTCCCGGACGCCGAAGTGCGATTCCGCGCGTATCTCGCGCTCAAGCCGGGGGACGCATCCGCGCATTTTGGGTATGGACGGCTGTTTCAAAGGCAGCAACGCATACCGGAGGCGAGGTCGGAGTTCCGGCGATCGATCGAGTTGGAGCCGAACCAGAGCGAGTCGTACTACGAGATGGGCCAGATGGCCCTCGATGCGCGCGAGGATGCGGAGGCGAAACTGATGTTTGAGAAGACGCTCCAGCGGGCTCCGCGCCACGGCGGAGCTCTGACCGGGACGGGAATCCTGGCGTTTCGGGCGGGGGATTTTCAGACGGCGCGGCGCGATCTTGCCCTGGCTGTCGAAGTCGCTCCGGAGTACGGGCCGGCGCACTTCTACTATGGCCTGACGCTGGCGAAGCTGGGCGAGAAGGCCGCGTCCGAAGAGCAGATGCATCTGGCGACGGAGCTGGCCAAGCAGGTTCAGGCAAAGCGCGAGTAAGGCGCCTGCGGACGAGCTACAATTCTCTGGTTTGTCCGGAGATCTTTCACGATGCGTCTCTCACGTTCTTCCCATTGTGTCGGTGCGGCTTTCTTCCTCTCATCGGCGGTTCTATCGGCCCAGATCTCGGTGAGCGGGCCGCCGCCAAATGTGCCGATCACGGTTACGATTCGCCGGCCGGCTGCGCCGAGGACGATTCCGAACACGGTGTTTGGGTCGTTCCTCGAACCGATCGGGCACTCGACGTACGGCGGCTTGTGGGCGGATGTTGTCGAGAACGGATCGTTTGAAAATGGTCTGTGGTCCGCGGGAAATATCACCAGGATGCTGACGCAGCGGCCGGAGCTGCGACGTGCCTCGGAGCTCGGGCTGCCGTTGCCGTGGCAGCCGCTCGATGGGTCACAGGGCGCGCGCTATCTGCCGGTGCGCGGAGACGCGGCGAACTCGGATCAGTCGGTGCTCATTATGTCGCTGCCAGGCAAGGAGGTCGGCGTGTTCGAGCGGGTTTACCTGCCCGTGCATCGTGAGCTGACGTACATCGGCAGCCTTTGGGTGAAGCACGTGCGCGGCAACGATCAGGTGTCGGTATCGCTCCGACGCCACGATCACCCGGAGCAGATCCTCGCAAAGGCGTCGTTGACTTCGAGTGCGACGACATGGACCAAGCTCTCGTTTACGTTGACGCTCGGGGCGGATCAGGTCGCGCCGCTGGAGCCGGTGGACTTGGTCGTCGCGCTCGCCGACGACGCGCGCGCGCAGGTGGATAACGTTTCGCTTTCGCCGGCGGATGCGGTGGAAGGAATGGACCCGGACATGGTGCGAATGGCGCGGGATCTGCACTCGCCCGTGGTTCGATTTGGCGGTAACTTTACATCCGCGTACGACTGGCGCGACGGTGTGGGACCGCTCGACAAGCGCGTCTCGAAGCTGAATATTTCGTGGGGCATACCGGAGTACAACACGTTCGGCACAGATGAATTTTTGCGCTTTTGTCGGCTGATCGACACGCAGCCGCAGGTTGCTCTGAACCTGGGCACGGGCACCCCCGAGCAGGCAGCGGAGTGGGTGGAGTACATCGACACGCATTGGCCGCAGCACAGCGGTTTGTTGTGGGAGCTGGGCAATGAGTTGTGGGGCGACTTTCAGGTTGGATACCCGAGCCTCGGGCGCGTCTCGGCAGTGACGACCTCAACCGGCGAGGCGGTTCGAAAGGTGGATCCGCAGGCACGGCTGATTGCCACCGGCGGCGATGAGGATCAGTTTCGCGATTGGAACGCGGCGCAGCTTTCGGCCCCCGGAAACACATTCAACTATCTTTCAACCCACTTCGTTGTAGGGGACACGGTGGATCTGCGCAATCCGCCGGCGGACTTCAGGACCATGGCGGCGCTGGCTCTGCCGGTGGGGCTGGAGGTGCGATTGAAGCAGATCCACGAGCAAATTCTGCAGTCGTCGCACAAGGACGTGAAGACGGCATTCACCGAGTGGCTGATGATCTCGGACACGCGGACGGGGCCGAACTATACCAACATGGGTGGGGCGCTGTTTGCGGGTGGTTTTCTGAATATGGTGATGCGCAACTCGGACATCGTTCCCATCTCGGACATGACGGGCATTATCGAGTTTGCTGGCATCTGGCAGAAGCGCGGGCAGGTGTATGGAGCGCCTGCGTACTGGGTCCTGCGCGAGTACGCGAGCGCCGCGCCGACGACGCTGCTCCAAGTGGAGAGCACGTCACCCACGTACACCGTGACCAAGGGCATACGGCGCCTGCCGGAGATCAGCTCGGTGCCCTACCTCGACATCTCGGCGGCAATGTCGGCGGACGGTCGTCACCTGCTCTTGTTCTGCGTGAACCGGCATCTGACGGACACCCTGACCGCGCAGTTCAATCTCGCGGAGCTGGGAGTCGCGAAGTCCGGAACGGTGAAGGTGTCGACGCTGCGGGCCGACAGCATTCTGACAGAGAACGATGAAGAGAATCCAGATGTTGTAGTGCCGGTGCACAGTTCGGAACAGATGTCCGCGCGATATACACATCGGTTTCCAAACAGCAGTGTCACCGTGCTGGATGTGCCGGTGGGGAGGTAGAGGCAGCGGGCGCCGTCGGTCATTTGCGCAAGGGTTTGGAGTCAGAGCTCCGCTCCCGTAATCTAATGAGATGGGTTCTCCTGTAGGTGTAGAGCGAAACCACAGGTCTTATGGCCGTTTTCCCCAAGGAAAACGGCACTCCCACACTCTTTTCGACTCACAGCAACAGGAGATCCGCTCTAGATGTCGACAGCTCCTCCGAACCCTGCTATAGCCGGCGGTGCCGGCTTTTCCCACGCCTGGCGAGCCCTTCGCCACCGGAATTTCCGGCTGTTTATGACGGGGCAGGGGATCTCGCTGATCGGCTCCTGGATGACGCGGCTGGCGCTTTCCTGGCTGACGTACCGTCTGACCGGATCTCCTCTCTTGCTTGGATTGGTGGGTTTCTCGGGGCAGATCGGCGCGGCCATTCTGTCGCCGTTTGCAGGCGTTTGGGTGGATCGGCTGGACCGCCGCAAGCTCCTCGTGGCGACCCAGGCTGCCTCCGCTCTGCAGTCGCTTACGCTGGCCGTTCTAACCCTGCGACACGTGATTACGATCCATGAAATCATTGCGCTCGCCGCGGTGCAGGGACTCGTCGATGCGTTCGACATGCCGGGGCGGCAGACCTTTATGATCCAGATGGTTGGCAGCGCGAAAGAGGATCTCGGGAACGCGATCGCGCTGAACTCCTCAATGGTGAATGCGGCTCGGCTGGTGGGACCGGCGATCGCCGGCCTGGTGATCGCAAAGCTGGGCGAAGGGTACTGCTTTCTGATCGACGGGGTCTCGTACTTTGCCGTGATCGCGTCGCTCCTCATGATGCATCTGGCCGGGCAGGTCTCGACCGGGCGCGTCCGCGAGCCGCTCGGCGTGCAGATGCGCGAAGGCTGGAACTACGTTTCGACGTTTCAGCCGATCCGCACGATCCTTCTGCTGTTTGCGATCTCAAGCATCATGGGGATGCCGTTTGTGACATTGCTGCCGGTGTTTGCTTCGCGGGTTCTTCATGGCGGCGCACACACCCTGGCCTACCTCACGACGGCGAGCGGCGTGGGTGCTCTCTCGTCTGCGCTCACTCTGGCGTTGCGGCGATCGGTTCGCGGACTTACGCGAACCTTGTTGTACGGATCCCTGCTGTTCGGCGCATCGCTGGTCGGCTTCGGAGCCTCGCACACGCTGTGGATCTCGCTGGTGTGCATCGCGTTTACGGGATTCGGGATGATGCAAGGGCTGGCCGGATCGAACACTATCATCCAAACGGTGGTGCCGGAAGGCCGCCGCGGCCGCGTGATGGGCTACTACACGCTGGCCTTTGCCGGAATGATGCCGTTTGGCAGCCTGCTTGCCGGATATCTGGCGCAACATATCGGAGCTTCGCACACGGTCATGCTCACCGGAACGTGCGTTCTTCTGGGTGCGCTGTGGTACGCAACACAGCTGCCGGAGCTCCGCCGAAAGCTGTTGCCGGTGTATCTGGAGCTGGGGCTGACGCGGCCCGAGCCCGACACCGCCTGAGGCGCCGGTCAGCTCGGCAAAGCCTTCTTACACCGAAATCCGAAACAAAGTGGAATCAGCAGATCAGCTCGCGACGTCTAATGCCCTGTGAGTAAAATTGCACTCGCCCTTGCACGTCTGCGACGTGCAGACTGTGTGTGCCGGTCACCGGAAAGTTGCAGCGTTCTGTTCTCTGAAACCTTGCATACTCATTGAGAGCGGGCATAGACTCCTCGGAGTTTGCTCACGATCCGGTCCGGCTAAACCGAACGCTCTCACGCGAGCGAAATGAGCTGAACATGCCCGGAGAATCGCTAATCCCAGCAATTCCAAAGAAGGTCGCAACTATGCAAGCAAGCACCACCTCACACGCCTCTAGGCTGTCCGCCGGTGCGGTCTCGGATGCCGATCTGCTCGATCAGGAGACGAACCCTTGGGAGGCGCAGGCCTCGCGGTTCGACTTGGCGGCGCGCAAACTGGATCTCGACCAGGGCATCTGGAAGGTGCTTCGGTATCCCACGCGCGAGCTGATCGTGCACATCCCGGTGTCGATGGATGATGGCTCGGTGGAGGTGTTTACAGGGTACCGTGTGCAGCACTCCATGGCGCGCGGGCCAGGCAAGGGCGGCATTCGCTACTCGCCCGATGTAACGCTGGACGAGGTTCGCGCTTTGGCCTCGTGGATGACGTGGAAGTGCGCTGTGGTAAACATCCCGTTTGGCGGGGCCAAGGGTGGCATTATCTGCGATCCAAAGAAGATGTCGACCGGTGAACTCGAGCGAATGACCCGGCGGTACACGGCCGAAATGGTCGAGTTTATCGGTCCGGAAAAAGACGTTCCGGCGCCGGATATGGGCACGGACGAGCAGACCATGGCGTGGATCATGGACACGTTTTCCATGCACATGCGGCAGACGGTCACGTCCGTGGTGACGGGCAAGCCGGTCAATATCGGCGGTTCACGCGGTCGTCGAGAAGCGACGGGCCGAGGCATCTCGGTGGTGTGCGATGCAGCGCTGAAGCACCTAGACCTGCCGCTCGAAGGCTGCCGAGTCATCGTCCAGGGATTCGGCAATGTCGGATCGAACGCGGCCAAGCTGCTCGCCGAAAAGGGATATACGATCACGGGCATCGCCGAGTACGACGGCGGTCTCTATAACGAGCGAGGAATCGACATCCCAAATCTCTTGAGCCATCGGAAGCGCACGGGATCGATCGTTGGATTCCTTGGGGCTGAGCCCGCCGATCCGCACGAGCTGTTGACGCGGAGCTGCGAAATCCTCATTCCGGCAGCTACCGAGAACGTCATCACCAGCCAGAACGCGGCCGATCTGCGCTGCCGAGTCCTGTGCGAGGGAGCAAACGGACCGACGACGGTTCGGGCAGATGAGATCCTGGCCGAGATCGGCGTCTTTGTCATCCCAGACATTCTTGCCAACGCGGGCGGCGTCACAGCCTCGTACTTCGAGTGGGTCCAGGACCGCATGGGCTACTTCTGGACGGAGACCGAAGTGAATCAGCGGCTCGAACGCATCATGGCCGACAGCTTTGAAGACGTGATTGCGTACAGCACCTCGCACGAGGTGGACAACCGGATCGCAGCGTACATGCTGGCGATCGACCGTGTGGCGTACACCACCAAGCAAAGGGGTATGTACGCCTGAAGATGTGCTCTGCCCGGGCCGCACCGCGGTTGGGGCGCGGGGGTGGGCGCC
>CAXUIB010000101.1:0-1604 GCA_964250945.1 uncultured Acidobacteriaceae bacterium | reverse complement strand
AACCGCGTTAGTCGAGCGCGGTTCGGCCCAGGCTGATGTCTCCTGCCCTAGGCGTTCTTCATCAGCGTACCCAGGAGGGGAAGAAGCTTTTTGGACTCGGCCGAGGCAAGATCCTGGTTGATGGTGGTGAAAAAGCTGGGGACCGACGACAGGGTGGCGCCCGCGGCGAGAAGTTGCGAAAAGGCCGCCTGCTCGGTTCGTTCACTCAGGCCGCCGCAGCAGTCGACGAGAATGTGGACCGTGTAACCCTCGCGGATGGCGGTGAGCGCTCCGTGCAGCACAGCAATCTCGGAGAGGATGCCGCCGATGGCGAGCACCTTTCGCCCCGTTGCGGCGATGGCTTCGCGGATCTCAGCCTGATTGAAGGCGCCGGCGAAGTGCCTGGGCAGAACCTTCAAGTCTTCGAGCTCATCGACCGGCTTCGGCGCCGTCAAGCCGCTCGGAATCACCGACGCAAACGCTGGAATCTCAAGAATCGCTGCCATCTTTGCCGCTGTCTCGGCGGCTAACCGGACTTTCTTGGGAGGGCTGGTATGGCTGTTGTCCAACACGCTGGACTGGACGTCGATCAGAAGGAGGGCAACTTCAGAGGCGGTCGGGTTCACAGAGACGGGCATGGTTGGGCACCTGGAAAGAAAGTGACTTCACTGCAAAGTTGGACTTTCGATGCCGTGGGGACAGGAAACGGTTCCGGAATCGCGGTCGTGTCGCGACGTTCCGGACCAGAGAAAAGAGGCTGTGTCAAAATGTTAGTAGATGACGGGGAGCAAGGCTGGTATCTGCCGGAGGACGGGCTGTGCACCTGGCCCGCCGTCAGGATCAGACCGGCTTCAGGCGTCCTCTGACATCAGGAAATGAACCTGCCCAACTCCATCACGCTCTCCCGTATCGCGGCCATCCCGGTCCTTATCTGGATGCTCTCCTCGCACACGCCCATACAGGAGCCGGGACTGCAGGAGATGGCTGCGGCTGCGCTGTTTATCCTTGCCGCGACAACCGATGGGCTAGACGGATATCTCGCGCGCCGGCGCGGACAGGTGACCACCGTCGGGATTCTGCTCGATCCGCTCGCCGATAAGCTGCTGGTCTCCGCGGCCTTCATCGCTCTCGTCGCCTATACGCCGGGCATTGTGCCGCCCTGGATTGCCATCCTTGTGATCGGCCGCGAGTTCCTCGTGTCTGGCCTTCGATCCATCGCGGCCGCCGAGGGTTTTACCATGGAGGCCTCCGAGATCGGCAAGCTCAAGACCGTGCTGCAGATCGTGGCGGTCTCTGCCGCCATCCTGGCCCATCGCTGGATCTACTGGAATCTGTTCGGTTTCATCCTCGGCATACGTCTGATCGCGTACACCGCGCTCTACTGGATGGCGGTGGTTTCCATCATCTCGGCGATCGACTATTTCAGGGCGTTCTGGCGCAAGATCGACCATGCGTCCGATCGCCGGCGGCGACAGCCGGCGTTTGTTTTAAGCCGCAAATCGAAGCTGGGAGCCAAGGCGGGCACGAAGCCTGCCCATGCAGCTCCGAACAATCTGCCGCTCTAGTCTAGACTAGATGTGAAGTTTCAGGAGGTTGTCCATTCGATCTGAACGCGAGAAGCTGGT
>CAXUIB010000100.1:0-8017 GCA_964250945.1 uncultured Acidobacteriaceae bacterium | reverse complement strand
CGTGCCCGCCGGTCCTTACATCACCGGCGGCTCACTCCTAGGGGGTCAGGTCACTCCGTCAGCATCAAGCGGTTGAAAGAGCCGGCGGCGGATAATTTCATACGTCTCGTCGCCGCTCGCCGGCAGCCAACTGGAATGGACGCGGCCGAAAACCGCCTGCAAACGACGCAGTGCCTGAGCGCCTTTGTCTCCACCTGCTTCGGCGAGGCTCTCCGGCAGGGAGCCGACCACTAGGATACCGGGTACCATCTTAGCGGCTTCGGTGAGCGACTGAACGAATGACAGCAGGGCCTCGAACCGATCGTCGGGGAGCTGGCGGGCAAATGCCACCACCTCGTCCAGTAAGATCACGCTTGGACCAGAGAGGCGGAACACTTCTACCAGCAGTTCCGAACCGGGATTGGTGCGCGCGGTCTCGGCGGCCTGAACCACTTTCAGCCCTTCGGCGCCCGCCACGCGCCAAGCGATGTAGCCCCAAAGGGTGTGGACTGGCGGCCCATCCTTCAGCGTCAATGACACGTCGGTGCCTTTGGAGGAACCGACGAACACCGCGATCCCTGGCTTACAAAGCTTAGCATCCCCTATCCCCGCCATTAGCGGTGCTACGCCAGGCAGGCTGCGGGGGTCGCCGCCTTCGCGCATGTGTTTCGCCAGGTGATAGATGGCGAGCATGGTATGCGTCTTGCCACCACCAAACGCGGTTTGAAGCCCGATTACCGGGTCTCCGCCATTGCCGCAAAGACGTTGTAAGGCCGACGACAGGACGCGCTTCAGTCCCTCTGTCAGGAAGGTAATGCCGAAGAACGCCATCGGCGTCGCGTAGCCGTCACTGGCCAAGCCCGCGTCAACGGCAAACAAGTCGGCCGCGAACTCCGCCTCCTTGAAGCGGTTGGCGATCACGTCGGGATGGGGGAGGGCCACCTCGATCCATGGTTGAAGTGCCTTGGTGGACTTCGCCTCGGTCGACACATCGAGCTGCTTCGCGGGTGTAGCCTCAGGTTTCGCTGAGGACTGAGGCGTCACTCCCGCGTGCCGTTGCTCTTCATAAAGCCGGCGAAGCTCGGCTATCTCCGCGTCCGGCGCTTTCGTCAGCCGGAGCAAGTGGTGCATGGCGTTCAGGTAGTTCAGCGCCTCATCGTCTGGTAGGGCTAGTGTGAGATGGGACACCGCGTTCCGCGCGTCTAATGCCACCGAGACAAAATTGCGGGCACGATGCTTATCATTGCGGCCGAAGCCCTCATCGAAAACGTCACGCCAACTGTCGATCATGGTTTTAAGGAGACCATAGGCATCGAGCGCGTCGTCTGGACGACCCCCTGCGGCGCGGCTTGAATAGCGCAGCCAATTTGAACCATGCACCTTCTTCATTCTGGCTTCGACGAAAGGTGCAAGTCCCTTCCTCATGTGAAAGAGCGCGTCCTGAACCCGCCGGAGTGTATCCTTCTCGGTCGCTGCCGCTTTGGTGCTGCTCATCGGACAAGTTCCTGGAACATATCGCTTTGCGCTATGGCGCCACGATGCCCGACCAAATTCGGTGCAATGTCTTCAAAATGCGCCCATTCCTCGCCAAGCTGGTTGTACACCAGTGCTTCCGTCGCCCAGCCTTTCTTGGTGGCGATCTGAAATAATCGGTGAGCAAGCGTTTGTGCGTCGAACGCGATGCGACCCATCTGTCCCACCAAAATTGCCGCCGCTTCAGCGCCGCCATCTGGAGCTGCCAGCGTACGAGCGGTATGCTGAACGCACTCCCAAACAGTAGGTGTCCTATCGGAAGGAGGGGTCCAACCAGCCCGCAGTTCCGTTCTTGCGATCAGCCCAGCACGGCCACGCTGGCTCTGGAACACGCCAGACGAAAAGAGAACCTCAAGAGGTATGTTCTTCGCGTTCGCGAGCGTAATCAACTCGCCAGACGGCTTCTCCTCAAAACCATATGTTGCAAACCAAGCAAGTGCTACTTGCGTAGCGGGATCGAAGGCTGCATCCAGCTCGTTCTCGATTTCTTCCCAGACCCGGTTGATAAGCGTGAGCGCCGTCTTGACGTCCATCGTGCTATCATCGTCTTCTAGTACGTTACCATAGCCAGTAAATACGCCCATCCCAGGTCCAATGATGGATTGCTGCATATCGACTGGGCCAACTCCGGCCTTTCTGATGTTGTCAATGGCAGTGGGTAGCTCCTTCTTCAAAGCCCGAATGAAATCGCCCCGAGTAACAACTGATGCGTTCGATGGCCGGTTGCGGCAAACTAGAACGATTGATGAAGCAAGAGCATTCGTTCCTTGTGCAATCGACCGTCCCGGACTTTCGGTACGAACGGGCCACGTGCCGTCAATTACAAAACCGGCGCTTACAATTGCCTGCAAAAAGCCGGCCCAACCAGCTGAGGTGGTTCCAATCTCGCTCTGCTCCTGCTGCTTGTAGGCATAGTAAATTACTGTCGGGTTATCTCCTCCAGCCGCCCTCATTTTCTTCAAGGCACTTTTCATTCCATCCATGAAAAATACTTCGGCGGCGTCGTCACCACCATGCCGATATGGGGTCGCCACCAATTCGGCGTCCTTTGGCGTTACAATCCGCCGGAACAGATCAGGATAAATCGAACTGAGCGTCGGCTTCAGCCACGAATAAAAAAAGTCCGATAGGTCTGCATATGCAAAATTATTGTAATAAGGAGGGTCAGTAGAGATAATGCAATCTTCGGGGTAGTCGATAAGACACGCATCGCGCTGTTGGACTGTACCAGGTAGAACCTGGCGAAATTCCGAAATACAGTCCGTAACGGCACGGAGACAAGTAGCGAAGTCAGAGCTAGGAGCGTGTCTGAGTAATCACGACCGAAACGAAAACTGGCATAATCATGCTCCAGGTTGGTAGTTCAAGTTTCAAAAAGAACCGTAGCCGCCCGACTTACGAAGCAATGCTGCGTACGTCGCTTGCATCACCCAATACCGGGACACGCTCCTAGAGCCGCCAAAGGGATTCCCCTCTGCGAAATCCCAACTCATCGCAAGCGACTGCTGCTTCATCGCCTGCCCCATCGCGTTATCTTTTGGGAGCCATCCACAAAGTGAGGCGCCATAGAAGGCCATCCGGTCCAGGACTAAGGCCAGATATGTCGCGATAGCATCAGCGTAGGCGGGTTGTCCGACGCCATTCTCGTGTAGGCGGCGAGGATCGTCGGGAAGGTTAGAGGAGCGGAGGTCCAGGAGCGACTTCTCTCGCGCTTCGGCCACCAGATCGGAGAGCGTCGTAAGCGCAACCAACTGCCGTGCCGTGTAGAGAGATGAGAACGTCTTCATGCCATAAAGCGTGATCCAAAAGTTCCTGGGATCATTCGGAAGCTCACCCTCTGGCTCCCAGGCAGGTTCTGCCTCAGCAGCGACTACCTCATGGCCCGATGTGGGCGACAAGTAGAGGCGCTTTCGACCCGATGTTGCGACGATTGCCATGAGGCGCGTGCCCATTCGACCAGCTACGCTTTCTGCCTTTGTATAATCCCCATTGATGGCCGCCCCCGTCAGAACGCAGATGAAGTTCGAACCTCTTGCAGTCTTCGTCCCTTTCCTGAGGCGGTCCTCATCAGCCTTCGACAGAACTCCCGATCTTGTCTCGAACCGCCAGCCGTGCGAGGCAAGCGGGTCGATAGTTGGTTCTACCCAAACCTTCCGTCCTTCTTTGTTCGACAAAACGAAGGAGGTAACGAGTGGAACCATTGCTCCATTGGCCGCGGGATCGGGGCTTCGAACCGTTCGCGCCCATAGCCAGGCTGTGACGGTCGCGTCAGTTCCGTCAGCTAAAGACACTTTGGGATACAAGTGGCCAATCCGCCGATCCGCCTGTTCGCGCATCCACGCTCCATAGTAGCGCACGTCTTCCGCTAGTCCCTGCGCCCCGCGTCCCTGCCAGGTGCCGCCACGTTCCAACTGCGACTGAAAAGTAGGATTAGCCGGTGGCCGGCCCACGAATTTTGGCGGAATCTCCACCATTGCCTTACCGATGAGCACAGCAACTGGGTTCAGGTCTGAGGCAATTACACTGAGGCCAAGCCTCTGCGCCTCTAGCGGAATGGAAGCGCCGCCGGAAAACGGATCATATACCTTTGGGGCGTTTCGGCGGAGGTACTCGAGTATCGCTTCGTGGTCGATGAGCGAAGGCGGCTCCTCGCCGAGACTCCATGCGAGCGACCGCGCTATCTCCCAACGTGCCGAAGACATAATTTGATCGTCATTGGACGCTTCCCAGAGAAGCATCCTTTCCATCACCTTGTGTAATCGCTTCCGCTCTTCGTCTTGAGCGATCTCTGTTGGAAAGCGATCAGGCCATGACGATGGATCATCCACAAGTTGGGCGAACAATATCGCCCGGCAAGCGGCTACCGGCCGCTGCGCCCAATATTTGTGAATCACGGTTGGATAACCCTTAGGAGCTTTCTGCTTTCGTCTAGAAGACTCGGCATTGATAGCTTCCAAAGGTATTGAGACTTCAAGCAACTTCCTTCTAATCGACCGTCTCATACCACAGCCGACCTGACGTCGGTTTGCGCGAAATCATTTCCCTTGAAGAGCAGTGGATGGCCTATTGCGGTCGCGAGCGCGTATGAGAAGCAGTCGCCGATATTCAGCCCCGCCGGATGGCGACCCTTCCCGTAGGTACGGAATGCGCCGATCGCGAGCGTGGCTTGTTCGGGTGTGACCGCGACAACCTCCGCTCCGGTAAGAGCAAAGAAGCGCTCCAGGCGCTCTCGGCCTGCTTCCCGCTTCCGACCCTCAACCACAAACGACAGCTCAACGCGCGTGACCGCCGAAACGAGACGGGCAGACGCACCCTCGATGGCCTCGGCGTATCGGAGCTGGTCCTCTTCATCGAAGAGGATTGCCACCACGGCGGACGTGTCGATGACCATCAGTTCCACATGCCAGTGTCGTCATATCCGACAATCTCATCCGGGCTTCGGGTGTCGAAATCTGGCAGGGCCGCGCATTCATGGCCGAGAGCGGCGAGTTGGTCAGCGAGCCGGGCGGGCTGTCCGCGCCGGAGGCGCTCGCGTTCTAGTCTTTCTGCCAGCGCCTTGCGTATTGCGTCTGTCAGACTCTCACCCGTGAGAGAGGCAACTTCGCGGGCAAGCCGATCGGTTTCCTTGTCTTTCAAGCTCAAGGCCACGGCCAGTCTCCTGTTCTAGAATTCGCGCCGGATTATAGAAAGGCATGGCCTCGCGAGCAATCGAACCTTCATCCCGGTGGCGTGGCTGAAGACATCAAGTCCTCCAGGTTAAAGACCACTGCGGTCTCGCCGAAACCCGGCTCGCGCTGAGCAAACCGGCGAACATAGGCGGGCTGGTGCGCAAAGCCCGCAGATACCCGTACAACGGCCAAGATAAAGGCCTCGGGCGAATTGAGAGACGCCAAAATCTCGTTTTTGGTGATGATCACGTCTCGCGCGTCAGCGTGACGACCCTTCACCTCAATGAATCGGAGATGCCCGGCACTCGGATCACGGCTCTCCACATCCCAGCCCTTTTTCTCGGCCGAGACATCTCGGGGTTCGTTGCCCAAGCCCAGCTCAGCCGCGATCACGGCCTCCATGGCCAGGCGCTCAACCTCGGCACGGGCGGCCGGGTCCTCGGAAAAGCCAGGAGGCGCGCTCTGCGGAGCAGATGGGCCGCAAAGGACGAGCAAGCCCTTTGGGATAATGAGCGCCGCGCCCTTCAGGACTGGGGGCAGGGCGGTGATCTGCCGTTCGCGCTCCAACTCCTCCTGACGCTTGTGCAGCCGCTCGACCAGGCGCTGAGCCGTCGCCTCCGCGTTGCTGGCGTTGATCCGCTGCTCTTTCCCCGCGCGCTCCTCCTCGCGTAGACGCGCTGCCCGGGCATCCCAGTAGTTGATCTCGCGGTTGAGACGCGCGCGCACCTCCCGCTCCACCTTGTCGATCTCCGCCACCCGACGGCGCTTCACTTCGGCCAGATGGTGGGGGACCAGTGTGGCGATCGCATAGGCGAGGGCACGATCCTCGACATGGCCGGAGAGCCAAGGCGCTTCGATCTGTGTAGCCACCAATGCGCGTTCGTCAGCCGTGATGGGGCGGCAGTCCAGATAGGGTGCGGGACCACCATCTACGGCAGCCCCGTCCTCGCGCAGGTGGATGAACTGCATACGCTGAGAGACGACGCGCGGCTCGCCGCCCTTTGCCACCCGGCCATCTCGAATGGCGTGCTCCAGATAGACCAGCAAGCGGGGCGCTAGGCTCTCGTCGGCCTCATCCACCAGGACGGCGCCTTGCTGGAGGAGGGGCTGGAAGCGTTCAAGGACGACATCCACAACAGCGTCCAGCAATGGATGGCCGGGCGTGACCAGTTCAGCTTGAGGTTTTCCGGGGATTAAAGCTTTGTCAAACGTGACGCGCGCATAGCGATCAAGGACAGGGTCGCCACGACCAATTAACCGATCGCGGTGTTTTAGCGTTGGGGGAACGCGAAGGATTTCGAGGCGGCCCTTTTCCCGCTCGGCCATTCGGCCGCCTAAATGCTGGAAGGCTTCTCGGAAAAATGCGCCGATGAAATGCGGCTGCAACCGTCTGGCCTGCGCCCGCTCCATCTCCTCGCGGATCGTCGCAACCGCGTTTGGGTCCATCCCTTCCGAGGTGAGCTTGCGCTCGGCAACAAGACGCTCGATGGACTCCACGTCTACGACGTCGTCCACCTTTTGAAAAAGGCGGTTTTTCGTCTCTGGGGCATCGCCATAGCGGATAGCGTCCACGAGCAAATCTCGCAGTGCCTGTCCTTCAAAAAGTTGCCCAAGCACATCGTACACCTTGCCGCCAAGAGCCTTGCGTGCCTCCTCCAACTTTTCGAGCAGGCGCTTGTAAACTTCGCCTTCGCGAGTGTTCGCCGCGCACAGATTCCAAAGGTGACAAACCTCGGTTTGACCAATGCGGTGGATTCGTCCGAACCCCTGTTCCAGTCGGTTGGGGTTCCATGGAAGATCGTAGTTGACCATCAAATGTGCGCCGCGCTGAAGGTTTACGCCTTCGCCGGCGGCGTCGTTCGCGATCATTACGCGCACGACTGGATCGGAGTTGAAGGCGGCGATAGATGCACGTCTGGCCTCGCGTGCGATTCCGCCGTGGATGACGACAACGGAGGCGGGATCACCGACACGCGCAGCAATCTTCTGTTGGAGATATTCCAGCGTGTCCTTTGGCTCAGTGAAGATCAGGATTTTACGGCGAAGTCCGGTCGCTTGGTCGAGCATGATTGGCTCATCGAGGATCGATTCCAGCTCGCGCCATTTGGCATCCAATCCGGATAGCTTCACCCGCAAGGCTTGGGCCTCTAGATCGCGAAGAATTACGATTTCCGCCTCCAGCTCAGCGAGCGTCGCTGCTGCCGTGGCCTGGTCAGCGATCTGGTCCTCGATCGCCTCAGCCTCCTCGCCTGGAGCGTCCTCAAGATCATCGGCGTCAACTGCCGGCAAAGCGGGAGCGTGGGTGAGGGGGGTCGCCCCGGAATACCGCGCTAGCTTTTCCTCTTGCAGCCGGTCCTCCAATCTCCTTCGGCGCCGCTCAAGCGAGCGGTGAATTGCCGCAGGAGATGATGCGAGCCGGCGTTGAAGAATTTGAAGGGCAAAGCCGACGCTGTTCTGACGCTTGCCGTCTCCGGAACGGTCCGCCCGGTTCATCTCCTCCCGGACGTAGGTTGTCACGGCGGTATAGAGCGCCGCCTCAGCCGGGGAGAGCTCGTAGCTGGCGGTGTAGGCACGGCGCTCTGGAAAGAGCGGAGTGCCGTCGAACCGATACAGTTCCTCCTTTGTCAGCCGGCGCATCATGTCTGACACATCGGCCTTGTGGACGCCTTCGCGAAACCGGCCCTCGAACCGATCAGCATCGAGCAGGCCCATGAATAGCTGGAAGTCGGCCTCCTTCCCGTTATGGGGCGTGGCCGACATCAGCAATAGATTACGGGTGCGCGTGACCTGACCCCCTAGGAGTGAGCCGCCGGTGATGTAAGGACCGGCGGGCACGA
>CAXUIB010000099.1:0-8035 GCA_964250945.1 uncultured Acidobacteriaceae bacterium | reverse complement strand
GATCCAGGCTGCGCCGTCCCGGATCCAGGCTGCGCCGCCCCGCCGCCGCCACCCGCCGGTGCCGACCGATCCGGCAGAGCCTTGTAGTACGCCAGCTTCAAGTAAACCGGTTCCACCTCAAACGGCATCTTGTCCGCCGCCGTAATGATCGGTTCGTACGCAGTGTGCATCGTGATCACCTGATCGGTCCACGGATCAAACCGCAAAAAGCTCGCCAACGGCATCGCCGCCTGCTGCTTCAGGTTCTTCTCATCCAGCTTGCCGCCCTTCGGAAGCAGAGCCGCCATCCAAAAGGTCGGGTCGCTGTCGCTCTTGATCAGAGCATCCCCCAGAACAGGCTCGTTCAGCGCCTTCAACGCCTTCACCCGCAACTGAAGCTGCTGAAGATACAGCCCAAAGTACTGCTGACCGTCCACCAGCTCCTTCGCGTTCAAAAGCTCGATCGCCTTCTTCGCCGCCGCCGTGTTGTCGGCATCGGTGTGGTGCATCGGGATCCGATTGAACGTCGAGGTAGAAGGAAAGAGCAGACGATCGTTGAAGGCGTACTTGGTATCCAGCCGGTGACCCAGAATAATGTGCGCGAGCTGAAACGCCAGAGCCGCGTTCAGATTGCCCATCTGCTGCGCACCGTCCTGCGTCACGACACCGGTGGTATCGATCAAGCTCTTCGAGAGGATGATCGTGTTGCCCACGGCCAGCGACTCAAGCGGTTCCGTCAACAGCGTCCGGCACCGAATCGGCCGCGCCAGCACAATGTTGTTGTAAGCCAAAATGTTGCCCGCAAGCGCCTCCAGCGTCTTGTCGAACTCGCTCGGAGCATCCAGCAGACCCGCCTGGAACAGACGCTCCACAACGTTGTCCTCCGCCTGCTGCACCCACGCGCGCTGTGCTCCCAGCGGACTCACGTCCTGCGCTTCGTTCGACACATCCGTCGCCCCCACCACGTCCAGCGACGTGTTCTCCGACTCCTTCGGCGGCACCTTCAACACGTATCCCCAGATGTTGTTGATCGCCTTGAACTTCAGCGTCCGCGACGTGCTGTGTGGATCGCTCTCCTCCACGTAAAACGAGGTCGGCAGCCACATATCCGGCTGCACATTCGTCCGCCAGCTGTCAAAATGGTAAAACTCCTTGTACTCCTTGTCGCTTCCGGCAAAGTCGCCGTTGAACCGCACCACGTTTCCGTTCCGTGTCTCAACCCAGATGCGGCCGAAAAACCGACCATACACCTGGTTGCCCTTCAACAGGCTCCGCCCCGGATCGATCGGCGAAACGTCAAACACCGCGGTCGGCGTGTTCCCCAAAAAGTCGTTCCGAACAAAACCGAACGCATAGTGCTGCCGGTCAAAGTTGTTCGAGTCCATCAGCAGCATCGAAACAAAGCCGCCCTGGTTGAACGTCAGGTGCAAGCTGTTGCCGAGCCCCGTGATGTAAGACGCCGAGTGCTTCAAAATCCCAAGCTTCCCACCGCCGCTGGTGCCTTGCGAGGTCTGCTTGTTGACCTGAAACGCGTCGTCCCCAATCACCTTGTTGAAGTCGACTCGACCCAGAAAGTGCTGGTCCGATTCAGGAACCTGGCTCAGCACAGGGTCCGGCTTCATGTTCTGAATGTAGGTCTCGACCAGCGGAGCGCGCTCTTTGACGACCTTGATCACTTCCTTCTCGCGAACGATTGCCTTGTCGATCAGAGCATTCTGGCTGGCGCTCGGCTTGCGCGAAAGAACGCTGTCTTCCGGCTTCTTCTTCTTCTTGCCCATCAGTGGGAGGCTTGCGGCCCCTGCGGGCAGACTCGCGGCTACCGAAGTTGCCAGGACTAGACCGGCGAGGACTGATTTCCGGAGGTTCATATTTTGCGGCTCCTGCGGCGACCGTGATGGTCAGCCTTTGGTGATGCTAGTGCTGGTTCAGTGAGAAAGTGCAAACAAAAACGTCAGCCCGCGAGTTGAAAGGCGACATTGACGACGCCCTCCCAATCGGTCGGATTGCCTGACGAATCAATGGCGGGTTGAAAGCGCGTCGCCTGCACCGCGGCGCGGGCAGACTCGTCCAGACCGTGACCCAGGCCGCTCGATATACCGAGAACCTGGACGGCGCCGGAGGCGGAAACGCGAAGGCGGACAGAAACCGTCCCCTCCAGATGAAGCCGGATCGCCTCTTCGGTGTACTGAGGTCGCGGTTTGAACAGCACCTTGGGGCCGCTGCGCGTGGCAACCTGGGCCGGCGCCGACGCCTTCGGCATGGGAGGAGGTTCATTCCGGCCAAGATTCACCTGGCCAGGTACCCGGGTCGTCGAGGTCATCGGTCCAGTTCCCCCCGTCACCCCAAGCTTTACGCCCTGAACCGCACGCGTTCCGGTAGCCGCCATGTTCGTTCCACCCGGAGATCCAGACCCAAGACTGACACGCGTCGCACCGGACCCCGTGTTCGACGCCGGCATCCCCGCCAAACCGCGCTGGCCAAGGTTGATCGCCGAGGTCGCCGGCCGGTTCGACGGCGCAATCGGATTGTTCTGCTGACCCAGCGACACCGCCGACGGATGCGCCGAGGGTGCCACCGTCGCCGGCTCGGGCCGCGCCAGATTCACCACTCTCGGAGCCGGCGGTGCCTGCACCAGCTTCGGCGGGGCAGGCTGAAGGATCGGAACCGCCGCCGCCATCTTTACCTCAGGAATCTTCGGCGGATCCGGAAGCTTCACCTCAGGAACCTTGATCTTCGGCGGCTGCGGCACAACCTTCGGCGTCGGCGGCAACGGCTTCGGCAAAAGCTTCGGCTTGATCGGCTCCGGCTCCACCTTCTTCAGCGGAATCGGCTCCACCAGCCTCGTCAGCTTCTCCCGGTGATCCATGCTCTTCTTCGCCGCCGCCCCGATAATGATCACCACCAGTGCCAAAATGACATTCACCGTGATAGAGGTAAACAGCGAGCTCTTGCTCTGCTGACCGGCGTTCAGAACGCCAAAGTGAGCAAACTGCATGTTCCTCGGATTCGGATCTTCACTGCGCAGCGGCTTGGCCATGGGGAGTATTCCTTGTAGAAAAACCTCAAGGGTCGAGGTCTTGATCGTTTCTTTCGTCGTTCAGAGACCAACACAGTACAAATCGATAGACTTCTGTGATGCAGATGGGTCTCAACCTATAAGACAGAGTTTAATGGAACAGACCCCAAATTTGTCGCCGCGATGTGCAAGGGGATGCAGATTGTCACGAATTACCCTCCTGGGAAGACGCCCGGCACAAGCAAAGGTATAAATAAGAGCCTCTCCTTCTCAGGGGCAGGCTCAGCGACAGGCAAGATAAACCTGTATGGCCGCCCAATTGCCACCAGTGTGCCGCAAGGCTCGCTACTTGACACTGGTACTTTGGTGGTACCTAAGTAACACACAGGGAGGCGAACAATGAAAATATTGGTTACGGGCGGAGCCGGGTACATCGGCGGAACCGTCACGAGACTTCTGCTCTCGCAACGTCATACCGTCACCGTCATCGACAACCTCTGCCACAGCAAGCGCGACGCTCTGCCCGACGGCATCACCTTCGTCGAATCCAACGTCGCCGACCGCGCCGCCGTCGAAGCCGTCCTCAGAGAAACCCACTTCGACGGCATCCTCCACTTCGCCGCCCTCATCGAAGCCGGCGAAAGCATGCTCTGCCCAGAGGTCTACTTCCGCAATAACTCCGCCTCCACCCTGGCCCTGCTCGAAGCCATGCTCGCCACCGGGCACGATCGCCTGGTCTTCAGCTCCACCGCCGCATGCTACGGAGAACCCGAAAAAACCCCCATCCTCGAAGACGCCAGGCTCGACCCCACCAACCCCTACGGCCAAAGCAAACTCATCGTCGAAGAGATGCTCAAATGGATCCACCAGGCCCATGCTCTACGCTACGCCAGCCTCCGTTACTTCAACGTCGCCGGAGCCGTGCCCGGCTATGGCGAGGCGCATGAACCGGAGTCCCACCTCATCCCGCTCGTCCTCGACGTCGCGCTCGGTCGCCGACCCAACATCAAAATCTTCGGCGAAGACTACCCCACCAAAGACGGAACCTGCGTGCGCGATTACATCCACGTCAGAGATCTCGCCGACGCCCACCTGCTCGCCCTCAGCGCACTCGAAACCCGACCCAAAATGATCTACAACGTCGGCAACGGACAAGGCTTCACCGTGCGCGAAGTCGTTGATTCCGTCCGCCGCGTCACCGGCAAACCCATCCCCGTCCAGGTCGAACCCCGCCGTCCCGGAGATCCCGCCGTCCTCGTCGCCAGCTCAGAAAAAATCAAGGCCGAACTCGGTTGGAAACCGAAATTCACCCAAATCGACGCCATCGTCGAGACCGCCTGGGTCTGGCATCAGCAGCGCTACCGTTGACGCGCGTCCCACGCCAGACCCATCCCGAGATTTAGCCGCCTGATCACCCCAAGGAGATCGTGTGCTCCAAAGCATGTTTCATCTTCACGTCCCCGTCCTCGAAAAAATCCTCCGCCCCATCGTCGTCTATCTCTTCCTCATCGGCTTCCTGCGCCTGTTCGGCAAACGAGAGCTGGCGCAGCTGAACCCCTTCGATCTCGTCGTCCTGCTCAGCCTCTCGAACACCGTGCAGAACGCCATCATCGGCGACGACAACACCGTCTCAGGCGGCGTCATCGGCGCCTTCTCCCTCCTATCCATCAACTTCGTTCTCACCCGCCTGCTCTACCGCCACCCGAAGTTCAACAAAACTCTGCAAGGCACCGAGACAATCCTGATCCGACACGGCCACATGGATCGGAACGCCATGCAGCGCGAGGCGCTCACCGAACTCGAACTGCTCTCGGTCCTCCACAAGCAAGGTCTCGATGAGGTCCAGGACGTCGAAAAATGCGTCCTCGAACCCAACGGCACCTTCTACGTCGAGGCCATCCAGCCCACCGCCGAAGACCGCCAGCGAACCGCCGTCATGCTCGAGCTCCGACGACTCACCGAAGAGGTCCGCGAGATGAAGGCCCAGATGGCCGCACACAGCTGACTCCGCGTTTTGGCCAAGAGTTTCGCCGCCACCCCTCCGCTACCGCGCTCCGCACCCCAAGAAGCCGTCACTTCCCAGCAGCGTCAGAGCCGGAGCCGAACGGGGCGTCTCCATTGGGACATCACGATTCCTCCCCGCCCGATCGCAGGACAGGCGTGACGACTGGACGACCGACGGATCGCTCACAGAGTTGTTCCGTAGCAGCGCCCGGTGGCGGTAGCTGGGCCGCGCCCGGAGTGCAACTTGCATTTGCATCGGTGGCAATGGCGTTTACGCGGCTGAGTCCCTTATAAAGGACTCAGCCCGAAGACAGCAGCGGGCGAGCATCTGAGGCTGACACTTTCGGTCTGGGGTCGGCTCAAAACAGCTCTTGGTATGGGCGGCCAAACGTCATTCCCATGTGTGATTTGGCCCCGGCACTTTCGCATGGCGACAGAAACGGGGGGCACCGATGAAAACCACACTCGACGAAATCGAAACAGCGTTTGCGGGCGGCACCCCCAAAAAGGTTGACACCGGGTACGCAGGCGTCGGGCACGACCGTGGCGGACGTGTGCTTCAGCGCATGATGCTCGACCACACGGGCCAGGGGTTCGCGACCAAGCGCCTGCGTCGGGCACCCGATCCTCCCTCCAACGCAGGAAGCTCAAACCACCGAGAAGGCTCGCCGTTGAAAAGCGGAACCAGCACCTGAGGTAAGGAGAACGCATGGTAATACTCAACGCCCTACTGCCGGTGTTCGTGACTGTACTTCTTGGCTATGCTGCAGCCTGGATACACGACGCGGATGGGACAACAGCAAGCGGATTGAACAAGATCGTCATGACCTTCACCCTTCCGCTCGACATTTTTTGCGGCACCGTGACAAGCTCGCGCCAGCAGCTTGCGGCAGACCTGCCGCTGTTGACCGTACTTTTCATCGGGCTCTTGGTACCCTTCGGTGTTTCGTTTGTGCTCGCTCGCTACCTCTTCAAGCGTCGCCTCGGCGATAGTACCTTGCAGGCCCTAGCGATCTCCTTCCCAACGGTGCCCTCCATAGGCCCGGCTCTACTTCAGTCACTGTTCGGAGCCAAAGCGGCTGCGATCACAGTGGCTATGTGCGGCATGCTGCCTAACCTCACCATGGTTCCGATCAGTATTGTGTTGCTCTCCTTGGCTGCCGCGAACGGCGAAGGCAAGAGTGATGATTCCGGCCAGAAGGCGTCCTCGTCAAAGAGCAACAACGACAACGAAGCCCCACAAAATAACGGCAACGACAGCAGAAACGACACCGGCGGCAAACCAAAGAAGCAGAGCAGAGATAAGAACAAACCGAAAGTGGGAAAAGTTATCCTTTCTGCGTTGAAAGAGCCGGTGGTGTGGGCGCCCGTTCTCGCCATCATCATCGTACTGCTTGGGATACCCATTCCCAAGCTAGTGGTGAATT
Organism: uncultured Acidobacteriaceae bacterium; assembly: GCA_964250945.1. GTDB lineage: Bacteria > Acidobacteriota > Terriglobia > Terriglobales > Acidobacteriaceae > Edaphobacter. The sequence goes on along the minus strand of CAXUIB010000099.1, from coordinate 1,609 downwards.
CGTTAGACCTGCTCGGCGCGACCACCGCCGGCATCTCGCTATTTGCCAGCGGCATTATCTTGCGAGCGCAAAAGCCCGCGATTTCCTGGCCGGTCACGGTGACCACCATTGGAAAACTCGTTGTCGTGCCGGGTTTGGCTCTTTTGGTTCTTCATTTCTGTGGAATCACGGGCAAGACCAGAAGCGAGTCGGTTCTGTCGCTTGCGATGCCCTGTGTCTTCATGCTCGTCATTCTTTCCACCCGGTACCGCATCGCGGAAAGAGAAAGTGCCTCGGACCTGCTCTTCAGCTACATCGCTTCCGCCGGCACCCTGCCGCTGGCGGTTCTGCTCGCGGGTAAATGAATCCGAGATCGGCAACGACCACGCGCCACAGCAGGCGGCGTCGCGTATCTACACCCGCCAACGCGCATTCTAGAGAACACTGTTGGCTTTGCGAGCAACATATGCTTGCAGCGATTGCTGGCATCGATTCTAGGAAGCACCTTCATCCAAGCACTTGAAGGTAGCCGGTATGCCTCTTCTTGCTCAGCCGAAAACGGCTATTTGCCAGATGAGACTTAGAGATCCAATATCCCAAACTTCGAGGTGCTGTTATGAACCAATCGCTAAGTGCAAAGGCAGTCAAGCCCGTCAAACGTCCCACATGGAAAGAGCTTTTGGATACAGGCGAACAATTGCTCCTGCCGTCCGCTCATGATGGGCTTACAGCGAAGCTTTTGGAGCAGGCCGGCTTCAAGGCCTTTCAAATCGGTGGGTTTTCGGTGGTAGGCGCGCGCTTTGGCCTGCCAGACATCGATCTCATACAATTCGGAGAGCTTTCGCAGACTGTGCGGGAGGTGCTGCGCGCCTCAAACCTGCCCGTGATGGTGGATTGCGACGACTGTTACGGCGACGTTAAGAATGTCGTGTATGTCGTGCGTAGCTACGAGGACATGGGTGTGTCCGCGATCTTTATTGAAGATCAGGTTGCCCCTAAGCGTTGCGGTCACATGGCCGGCAAGTCCGTAGTCCCGACCGAACTGATGGAGGACAAGCTGAGAGCCGCGACAGAGTGCCGCGAGACCGAGCTTTTTGTGATGGCGCGCACCGATGCGCGTGCGCCTTTAGGCATGGATGAGGCGCTGCGGCGCGGCGAGCGCTACTTCAAGGCGGGCGCAGACGCCCTGTTCGTTGAGGCGCCGCAGAGCGAAAAGGAGATCGAGCAAGTGGCTGCGGCGTTTCGGGGCAAGCCGCTTGTAGTAAACATGCTGGAAGGCGGCGGAAAAACTCCGTTAATCCCTCCTGCACAGCTCCACAGCATGGGATTCTCTATGGTCTTCTACCCGACGAGCCTCGTTTTTGTACTGACCCGCGCCTTGAAAGATGCAATCAACGACATCAAGGCCGGAAAGTATCCAGTCCAAGAGAAGGGCACGAGCTTCTCAGAGTACGAGGAAGTCGTGGGCCTTAAGGATTGGGCGGAGATCGAAACCAAGTATCTCAAGAACGTTCCGGGCATGACGGCAGAGGCCCCCTCGGTGGCCGAAAGCCCGGAGCAGACCGGCAAAACCTTCTAGGGATGGTCTGATCAACCTGCTGTTTTTTCTTTCTTTACCCCTGAGGGTGGG
>CAXUIB010000098.1:0-8098 GCA_964250945.1 uncultured Acidobacteriaceae bacterium | reverse complement strand
TTAGATATCCCTGACGCCGTCCACAAACGCCTTCAGCTTGCGGCTGCGGCTTGGATGACGCAGTTTGCGCAGCGCCTTGGCCTCAATCTGCCGGATTCGCTCGCGCGTGACCTGGAAGGACTGACCGACCTCTTCCAGCGTGTGCTCGGAGCCGTCTTCGAGGCCGAACCGCATCTTGATCACGCGCTCCTCCCGCGGCGTCAGCGTGCGCAAGACTTGCGAGGTGTACTCCTTCAGGTTCACCGAGATCACCGCGTCGGACGGCGAAACCGCCATGCGATCCTCGATGAAGTCCCCAAGGTGCGAGTCCTCTTCTTCGCCGATCGGCGTCTCGAGCGAGATCGGTTCCTGCGCGATCTTCAGCACCTTGCGCACCTTGGCGACCGGGATGTCCATGCGGCGCGCGATCTCTTCCGACGACGCCTCGCGGCCAAGCTCCTGGACCAGCTGTCGGCTGGTGCGGATGAGTTTGTTGATCGTCTCGATCATGTGCACCGGGATGCGGATGGTCCGGGCCTGGTCCGCGATCGCGCGGGTGATGGCTTGCCGGATCCACCACGTGGCGTAGGTGGAGAATTTGTACCCACGCCGGTACTCGAATTTATCGACCGCCTTCATCAGGCCGATGTTGCCCTCCTGGATCAGATCGAGAAACTGCAGGCCGCGGTTGGTGTACTTCTTCGCGATCGAGACCACCAAGCGCAGGTTCGCTTCGATCAGCTCGCGTTTGGCCCGCTCGGCGTCCATATCGCCCTGCACCATCTCGCGCTGCGTCCGCTTGAGGTCGGCGATCGAGATGCCAGCGTCCTGCTCGACGCGCTCTAGGTCAGTGCGGCAGTTCCGCTGCTGCCGGCGGTACTCCTTGCGCAGCTCCTCGGACTTGGAGGCGTCGAACTTCGCATCCAGCGACTTGATCTGGCGCTCCAGCGTGCGCATGGCGTCGACCGTCTTGTTGACCTTGTCGAGCAGCCGCTTCTTCTCGGAGTTGGTGTACTTCAGCTCGCGCACAACGCGGTTGATGTACACATGTTCGCGGCCGATCAGCCAGCGGTGCTTGCGCACCTCCTTGGATTTCGTCTTGGCATCCTTGAGCGCGTTGACGCTTTCGAGCTTTTCTTCGAGAACCTGCACTTTTTTCTGGTGCTTGACGATCAGGTCGATGCGGCTTGCGGTGGAGCGGACGCGCGACGCCAGGATCTCCTCAGTCAGCTCCTCCTCGTCGAAGGTCACGACCTCCTTGATGTTGCGGACGCCGCGCTTCAGGTCCTCGCCCAAGCCGACGATCTCGCGAATCACGATCGGCGACCGCGAGATCGCCTTCATCACGCGCATTTGCCCGCGCTCGATGCGCTTGGCGATCTCCACCTCGCCCTCTCGCGTCAGGAGCGGAACGGTACCCATCTCGCGCAGGTACATGCGCACCGGGTCGTTGGTCTTTTCCAGCGTTCCCGGCGAAAGATCGAGCTCGACGTCGTCGGACTCTTCGCCGGCCTCGGGCTCGTACTTTTCCCGGTCGCCCGAGAACTTGCTTTCGCCCGAAAGGACATCGATCCCTTGGGTGTTGATGGTCGTGAGAAGATCGTCCAGATCGTCCGGCGTCGTAATATCTCCCGGCAAGAGGTCGTTGACCTCACCAAAGGTGAGATATCCCTTTTCTTTGCCGGTATCGATCAGCTTATCGAGTTCATCTTCGTACTTATCGGTTTCGTCAGCCACGGCTGCACACCTCTGCGGTCAGTTGTTACGTTGGATTCAGACGCCGCACACGGAGCGGTATCCAGGCGAACGAATCACAGACATTGTTTTGAGTCGGGTGCAGGGAGGAATGCGGTAAAGACCGCGACGGCCGGCCGGACCTGAGGATCGGGCACACAAAGCGCAGTTCCCACGCGAACCATAGGATACCACGTCTGTTTAGACGTTGTGGATGCAAAAAAGATGCGGGCCGACGCTTGACCCTGCAAATTGGGCCCCCTCAGGCTCGTTCCAGACCCTCAGCAGTCTCACAATGCGCCGCAAACCATTCGGCCATCTGGTCCTCAGAGACGTTACCGCTCGCAAGCCCAAGAAAAACTTCGTACTTCTCTTCCTTGCTGCAGACCACCCGCAAGCCGTTGAGCCGCAGAAACCCCTCCGAAACCACCAGCGTCGTGCGCTTGTTGCCGTCCACAAACGGATGATTGCGTGCAATCCCAAGCGCATAACTCGCCGCCAGCCGCGGCATATCCACGTTCTCGGCATACGCAAAGACGTTCTTCTCCTTGGCCAGCACAGACTCCAGCAGCGTCTCGTCCCGCACACCATCGCTCCCGCCGTGCTCAGCCAGCTGCCGAGAGTGTGCCGCCAGGGTCTCCGGCTTCTCGATCCAGATCGGTTCAGCGAGGGCCATCCCTACTCGGCAAGCCGCTTCAGCACGTCGCGGTTGTCCCGCATCACCTGCTCCAATACGTCCATCTTCTCCGCAAACGTCACGTCATACGGCGTAATCCGCACCCCATCCGGAGCCTGCGTCAGAAAAAGCTGATCTCCCTTGCCCACATGAAGCTGATTCAGAACTTCTTTGGGCAGGATGATCCCGAGTGAGTTGCCGATCGCCGTGATACGGACGCTGGTCGCCATAAACAATCTCCGGAAAAGCATCCTAAGTATAACATTGGTTATAACATGGCTACGCAAACTTCCGCGAAAACTGCGCCGTCATCCGCCGCACCACCTCGCCCACGCCAAAGAGGGGCCAGGCTACCAACGTCAGGATCGCCCCCGCGCCCACGGCGCCCGCCGCCTGCATCAGCAGCGGAAGCGCATACGTCCGATTCAGCGCCAGAAACGCCACACACAGGGCCACCCCGCAGATCGCGACTAGCCGCCTGAGGTAGGTAAACTCGAGCGGCTCAAAGGCGAGAAAGAGCTGCTTGTTCAAGAGCACAATCCGGATCATCTGGACGATTTCGGTCAGGAGCCATGTCCAGAGAAATCCGACGATGCCGAACCTGTGGACGGTGAGTACCGACACCCCAACCATGGCGATGTAGGAGAAAAACATCGTCCGCGCCAGAGCTTCGTGCGTATTGGTCGAAAACTGAAACTGGTACTTATGCTCTTTCAGGCTGATCACCATCGAGATCGCCGCCGAAAGCACGTATGGATACGGGCTGAAGAGCTCCGCCCGTTTGTGCATCCACACGGTAATCAGGACCGGCGACAGGAGCAGAACGGCCGTGTTTACCACCGGGATCAGGAAAAAGATAAAGCGCTCGGAGTAGTCATAGAGCCGCGACAGACCGGGCCAGTCTGACCGGCCGAAGAGCGCTGTAATCTCCGCCCCCATGGACTGCGTAAACATCGCCAGGATCTGCCGGCACATTGAAAACACCTGCCGCATCACGATAAATCCGGCCACCGCCACCGGACCTAGCGTTCGCTCAATCACGATCAGCGGCGCCTGGTACGTCAGAAAGGTGCAGACCGTGAGAAGCCCGAAGTACCCGCTCGGCTTCAGGATCTCCTTTACCGCTCTTCCGTCCCAGTAGAGCAACGTTGGGAAGATGTCCGGCGCCGTCCGCCGAATGTCGACCAGCACCAATACGATCGTCAGGCTCATGGTGAGCACCTGCACGCCCGCGAGCACGGGAAACGGCAGGCGTAGAGCCACGCAACCAAGGACGCAAAGCGCCGTCAAGAGCGCCTGAAAGTTGTTCCAATACGCCCCCCGGTGCGCCAGCCGCACGCCCATGAAGATGCCCGCCACATAGCTGTTCAGGATGTTCAAGAGCACCTGCCAGGCCAGCAGATACGCCGTCAGCTGCGCCGTGTGCCGGCCAATATCCAGCTTCAACCAGCGGTCGAGCGGCAGGGCAAATAAGATCAGCGCCAGCGTTCCCGCCGTCAGGATCACGCCGATCAAGAGCCGCAGCGCCGTCGACTGCCGGACCTTGTACCCCTCGATCTCGCCACGCCCGTAGCGCACCGCAAGATCCTGATTCATGTACGTTTGTACACCGAAGTTCAGCACTGCGAGAGCCGCGATCGCGCCTGAAAGCACGCCCCACTCGCCGAACAGCGCCAGCGAGTAGCGATAGATGAATACCGGCGGCATGATCACCTGCTGGACGATTGTCAGCAGCCGCCCGGTAAACATCGCGCCGAGATTCTTCAGAATGCGGGTAAACACTCCCATATGAGGCAGCCGGCTCTCTCCCGGAGCGACGATCTCTGCCATTCTACGGGCTAAGTACATCCGTTGGCGGCCGCCAAGCTACCAGAAGTACCGTTACATCTGCGCCCGGTCATGCTCCCAGTGCTCCCGGTCGATTTGCATCTTCTCCTGGTTGAGTTGGAGAAACATGATCTCGTCCCCGCGCTGGTTTGCTTCTCCAAGCAGTCGGTTAATCTGACGCTTGCGTCGCTCAAGGTGTAAACCCTCCAGGTGATGAAGAGCGTTTTTCACGTTGAGTAGCGCTTTGCGATCATCTTCTGAGTCATCGGCGAGTACTTGCGCGAGTAAAGACCGGCTGTGGGCGTCAGGCGCGCCGTCCAATGGATTGGCAGGCGTTGGGCTATGGACAAGCGACTCCAGTAGGGGCATTGCCGCCGCACCCTCAATCCACTCGGGATGCTGGGTAAGCTTTTCCACGACAAGCGAGCGAGCAGGGTCAGACTCCGGCAACACAAGGGCGCGAAGCAGATGCCGTTCAAACGTGGAGATCTGATCTTCACGATGGACCCGCACACTCTCTACCCGAGCCGCTGCCGCCTGCCGGATCTCCTGCCGCAACAAGGCCGAGTCCACCCCCAGCTTCTGCGCCGCATCTTCGGCGAATTCCGTCCGCTCCAGAGCATTCGGCATCCGCCGGATGTGCGGCAAGAGGAAGTTCATCGCCTTCACCTTGCTCTCCGGCGTCCGGCCGCCAAACTCCTTGCGCGCCCGGTCGATCAGGTAATCCGAGTGCCGACGGGCCCCGCGCAGCTCCGCCATATACGCCTGCACGCCCCGTTCGCGCACAAACCGGTCCGGGTCCATGCCACCCTCCAGCGTCACCACCTTGACCGCGAAGCCCTCCTCCACCAGCGCGGCAATCGACTTCTCCGTCGCCCCTTCGCCGGCTTCATCCGCGTCAAAGTTCACTAGCACATTCTTGGTAAACCGCCCCAAAAGCCGGATCTGCGCCTCTGTAAACGCCGTCCCGGAGGTCGCCAGAACGTTTCGCACCCCCGCCATATACACAGAAATGCAATCCATCTGTCCCTCAACCAGCAGAGCAAAGTCATGCGTCCGCACGTCGGCCTTTGCTTTGTCGAGGTTGAACAGCACCTGCCCCTTTGAATACAGCGCAGTTTCGGGCGAGTTCATGTACTTCGCCACCGGCCGGCCCTTATCGTCCACGTCCTCCATCGCCCGCGCCGTGAAGGCAATGGTTGTGCCGGCCTCGTTTGCGATCGGAAACGTGATCCGCCGGCGAAACTTCGCATACATCGGCCCCGCCCCGCCGTCGGCCTGCTCTTTCCAACTGAACAGGCCGCTCGCCCGCAGGACGTCCTCCGGGAAGTGCGCCCGCAAACGCTCCCGCATGTCGTTGTAGTCGTCCAGGGCATAGCCGATGCGGAACTTTGCGACCGTCTCGGCCGAAACTCCGCGCCCGGTCAGGTACTCTCGCGCCCGCGCCGCGGCAGGGCTCTTCAGCCCGGCCTCAAAATACTGTGTGGCGGCCTCGTGGATGTCGATCAGCTGCCGCCGGAGCCCCGCGTCCCGCGCCTCCTCGGGCGAACTCCACTCGCGTTTTGGCAGCGGAATCCCAGACTTCGCCGCCACGGCACGGACCGCCTCCGGAAAGCTGAGGCTGTCGATCTTCATCACAAACGTGAAGACGTCGCCCTTTTCATGGCAGCCAAAGCAATAAAAGTAGTTGTGCGTGGCGTTGACCGAAAACGAGCCCGTCTTCTCCTTGTGAAACGGACACAGCCCTGTGTAGTTGCGCGCCCCGGTCTTGCGCAAACGCACATACTCGCCGATCACCTTTACGATGTCGGCCTGCCCCTTCACGGTCTGTGCGAAGTTATCCGCCACCGGTCAAACCCCATCCAGCTAATCCCATGGATTGAGAACCGCCACGCCCATCGGCTCAAAGTCCTTCACATTCCTTGTCACTACCGTCATGCCATGCACCAGCGCCGTCGCCGCAATCAGGGCGTCTCTGTCCGGCTTCCGATCAGGCACATGGATCCGCGCGCACCGCAGCGCAACCGGCACATCGACCGGCAATAATCGATTCTCAAACCCAGGCATGACGAACCTGTCCAGCCACACTTGCAGAGCCTGCGCCTGACGACGATCCCGGCGCTCCAGCTGCAGCACACCTTGCTGGATTTCAAGGAGAGTGACTACCGACAGGTACAACTCCGGCGCGGGCAAACGACCCATCACTTCCGCCACATGCGGGTCGCACCTTCCCGCGCCCACTTTCCTTAGCTCGGAAAGTACGTTCGTATCCAGCAAGTACATCAGTCCTCGAAATCAGGAATCCTGAAGTGAAACTCCGCTTTCGGAAACTCAAAATCATCCGGCAAGCAATCCAACCCAGGCATTGCCAGCATGTCGACCACGCTTCGCGGTGCGCCGCCCAAGGCCTCAAGCAGACTTCGCCCGCGCAATGGCTTTCGTTCTCCGCCATCGCTCTTCTCGCTGCCTTCCGCCAGCCGTTTATACTCCGAAATACTCAGAAGAACATGCGCCGGCTGCCCGTCATCCGTGATGATCACCGGCCCTCGATAAGCAGCTTTTCTCGCCCCTTCCGTGTCTTGAATGAACTCCCGGCTCGATAAAGTTGTAGATCCCACAGTTGGCCTCCTGCAAGTAAATCGATGGTACTACCCAGACCCAAGCGCCGGTCAGAAAACACGCTCAATGCTATCCTTCGCCACATGCGCCACATCTTCCCTCGCCTCCTCCTAGGCGCCCTCGCGACCCTGTCCCTGCTCGCGGCTCTCCCTCTGCGGGCGCAAACTGCCCCAGCGCTCGACCCCACCGCCCATCTGCTCCAGCGTCTCTCCGACGCCCCGGGCCCCCCTGGCGCCGAAGAGCCCGTCCGCGCCATCATGGTCGCCGACATGAAGCCTCTTGCCACTGCGCCCATCCGCTACGACGGCATGGGCTCGGTTATCGCGCAGCAGGGCTCCGCCGGTCCCCGCATTATGATCGACGCCCACATGGACGAGCTCGGCGGCATGGTCCGACGCATCACTCCGAACGGCTTTTTGACCATGCAGATGCTCGGCGGCTGGCTCGACCAGGCCCTCGTCGACCAGCGCTGGATCATCCTCGGCTCCAAAGGCCCCATCCACGCCGTCACCGGCATCCGCGACATCCACGTCGTCCCCGCCGACGAGCGAACGCGCGTCTACCCGCGCGACTCGCTCTTCCTCGACGTGGGCGCCAAAGATGCGGCCGAGGCCGCCGGCATGGGGCTTGAGCCTGGCGACCCCGTCGTCCCCGATGCTCCATTCACCGACATGAACGGCTCCGGCAACTACCTCGGCAAGGCCTGGGATGACCGCATCGGCTGCGCCGTGCTGCTCGAAGTTATGCGCCGTACCGCGGCCAGCCCACACCCGAACCAGCTCTTCTATGTCGCCACCACGCAGGAAGAGATCGGCCTCCGCGGCGCCCGCACTGCCTCCCAGACCGTGAAACCCGACATCGGCATCGCCATCGAGGGCGGCATTACCGGCGACACCGCCGGCGCCCACCCCGAGGAGACCCAGGCCCGGCTCGGCGGCGGGCCCGGCATCTTCCTCTTCGACACCAGCACCATCCCCAACCGCAAGTTCGTCGCCCTGGTCCGCGCTACCGCCGCGGCCAAGTCGATCCCGCTCCAGCTCGACCTCGTCCAGGGCTACGGCGACGACTCCGCCGAGATCCAGACCACCAACGGGGGCACGCCCACCGTCAACCTCGTCGTTCCCGTCCGCTACACCCACGCCCACAACGGCATCGTCAACCGCCGCGACTTCGACCGCATGGTCGATCTTGTCGTCGCCCTGCTCACGGAAATGGACGCAAAAACCGTAGCCAACATCCGCGACTTCACACCCGCCCCATAAC
>CAXUIB010000097.1:0-8172 GCA_964250945.1 uncultured Acidobacteriaceae bacterium | reverse complement strand
GTCCAGCAAAGCGCTCCTGGACTGCCCTATCCTTGATGCAGCCTCGTCGCCCAAGGCGTTACACTCACCCTAGCCCGCTTCGTATAGGACACTCGAAAAACCTCATGTCCAGCAATTCGTTTCAAACGCGTTACTCCCGCATCCACAACATGCGGTCCTTGTTTAGCCTGTTTTCTTCCGATCTCGCCATCGATCTCGGCACCGCCAACACCCTCGTCTTCGCCCACAACAAGGGCATCATCGTCAACGAGCCGTCCATCATCGCCGTCAACAAAACCACCAACGAAGTCGAGGCCGTCGGCAAGGAAGCTAAAGAAATGCTGGGCCGAACACCCGGCAATATCGTCGCCATCAAGCCTATGAAAGACGGTGTGATCGCAGACTTCCGACACACCGAAAAAATGCTCAACTACTTCATCCACAAGGCCCACAACCGCAAAATGATGGTGCACCCCCGCATCGTCATCGGCGTCCCGTCCGAGATCACGCAGGTCGAAAAACGCGCCGTCATGGACTCCGCCTATCGCGCCAAAGCCTCCGAAGTCCATCTCGTCGAACAGGCCATGGTCGCCGCCATCGGAGCAGGCCTCCCCATCACCGAGCCCGGCGGAAACATGGTCGTCGACATCGGCGGCGGAACCACCGACATCGCCGTCATCTCCCTCGCCGGCATCGTCTACTCGCGCTCCGTGCGCATGGCCGGCAACCAAATGGACGAGGCCGTCTCCACCTACCTCAAACGCAAGTACAACCTCCTCATCGGCGAGCGCACCGCCGAACAAATCAAAATCGAACTCGGCTCCGCCTACCCGCTCGATAAACACCTCACCATGGAGGTCAAAGGCCGCAACCTCATCGAAGGCGTCCCCAAAACCATCACCATCGAAGACTCCGAAATCCGCGAAGCCCTCGGCGAATCCATCGCCACCATCATCAACGCCATCCGCGTCGCCCTCGAACGCACCCCGCCCGAGCTTTCAGCCGACATCTCCGACCGCGGCATCGTACTCACCGGCGGCGGCGCCCTCATCAAAAATCTCGACAAGCGCATCCGCGAAGAGACCGGCCTGCCCGTCTCGATCGCCGACGATCCCCTGGCCAGCGTCGTCCTCGGAACCGGCAAAATGCTCTCCGACTTCAAACTCCTGCGAAAGATCTCAATCGACTAGAGCGGTTCTCCTGTAGGTGTATAGCGAGAACACAGCCCTCATGGCCGTTTTCCTCAATGAAAACGGCACTCCCACAACTCTATCCGACTCACAGGGACAGGAGAACCGCTCTAAGGCGGTTCTCCGTCATCCTTCGCCAAAGCGGAGGTCCCCTGTCGCCAAAGCGGAGGTCCCCTGTTCGTTGCCGCGCCTTTCTAGTTGTCATTCCCGAAGGGAATCTGCTTCTGCCCTCGCCCTGGCCTTCTAGAGAAAGCCGCTCGGCCACGGCCAAGCACAACTCCTACCCTCGAAGCTTCGTCATGTGCGCGAAAATTTGATCCAGATCGACCTGGATCGGCGTTCCCGGTACCCGCAACACCCGCGCCTCCTGCCAGATATCGCCCTTGCACATGCGCCCTGACCGACTCTTTGGATCGATCACCCAGACCATCTCGACGCCCATATTCAGGTAGTCCCGCGCGCGCTCCTGCGTGTCCGTGTAGGTGTCGCCGGGAGACAGGACCTCAACCACGAGAAGGGGCGGGCTGGTCAGCGTCTCGGTCTGCGGATCGGTCGAGGTGAGGCATACGTCCGGGATGCGGACGCGTGTCGGGCCAACCCGCACCCGCTGCTCGGTCAGACCGAAGACCGACCACTCCACCTCATGCTCCAAAAACCAGGCCGTCAGTAAGGCCTGCAAACGTGCGTGTTCCCGTGTACCCAGATTTCGCTCCCGAAGCTCGCCATCGATGTACTCGCGATCTGGACGGTAGCTGGTCTCGTCGTATGTGGCGATGGAAAGGGACGTCGCGGTCGCTGCCATGGCGTTATCTTACCGCAGCGCCCGCTCACGGCTCCAAACGCGCCGGCGCCGCCGGCAAAGGTACATTCAGGCTCACCCGCAGCCGGTCCACACGCCGGTCCGTCGAAGACAACACCTCCATGCGAAGATCCTCCTCCTCAACCACCTCGCCCGGCAAAGGGATGTGTCCGGCGATCTCCGACACCAGACCGCCCACCGTCGTCGCCTCATACATGTGGTGCGCGGGAATCGTCGGCTCCTCGCGATCGCTGGGAAACTCATACTCGGCGCCGTCCGCCGGACCGTCTGAGATCTCGATCGGTACCAACTCGAGGTTGACGACCGGCCCGGAGATCTCCCGCAAAGCCTCGCGTCTGGCCGCCCGGCGTCTAGCCTGCACATCACGCTGCGGATCTTCAGTCCCCCGGTTCGCAGCCGTACCGGCCCCGTCTCGTCCGCCCCCCGCCGGCAACTCGCGAAACAGCTCGCGCAAACGCGAAATCTCAAACGTGCCCGGAACAATATACGATCCGTCCGCCTCAGGGACCGGCGCCACCTCGTCCTCGGGCCTGTCGTGCTCGTCCACAATCTCCCCGACGATCGCCTCCAGCAGGTCCTCGATCGTCACCAGGCCGGCCACCGAACCGTACTCGTCGATCACCAGCCGCATGTGCTGCTTTTCGCGCTGCATCTCGCGCAAAAGTTCGGCGACCTTCTTGGTCTCAGGCACAAACGCCGCCGGACGCTCGATCGCGGATACGGTGCGCGCCCCGGCCTCCGTGTCCGGCACCTGCAACAAATCGTGCGCAAACGCAATGCCCGAGATCTCATCCAGCATCCCCGAGTACACCGGCACCCGCGAAAACGCGTGCTCCGCAATGGCCGCCGTAAACTGCTCCAGCGTCAGCGTGCCCGGCACCGCAAAGATGTCCGGCCGCGGCGTCATCACCTCGCGCACCACCTTGTCGCCGAACTCAACCACCGAGCGCACCAGATCCCGGTCCGACTCCTCGAGAATGCCCTCCTCCTCGCCGGCTTCCAGCAACGCATCCATCGCCTGCGCCGCGTCTTCCGGCCGAGCTTCCGCCTCCTCCGGCTCCGCCAGAGCGGCAATCGAGAGAAGCAGACCGAGCAAGAGCGTAATCGGCAAAATCAGGTAAAACAGCGCCTGCAAAAGATACCGGATGCGCCGCACCCAAATGCCCCGCGTGCGCGCAAACAACACCTGCGGAATCAGCCGGTCAAAGATCAAAATCAACAGGATCAGCTCAAATGCCGTCTGCAGAATCGCAGCCGGCCCCGGCGCCACCGGTGCCCCAGTCACGCCCGCGTGCCCGTACAGATGCAGCCCAAACAGAAGTGCGATCGCCGCCAGGGTCAGCTGCCGAAGCACCGAAGCCGACAGCGCAATCGACTCCAGCCCAAGCCGCAGCTTCGGCTCCACCATCTCCTCCCACGAGTCGATGTTGTCCTGGTACTCGCGCGCCAAAAACTTGCCGCTCTCCGAATAAACCCGGTCCACGTACGCCGCCATCGCCAGAATGCCCAGCAGCAGCGTCATCGAAACAAAGTAAAGCAGGCTCATCGGACACTCCGCCGAACCCGCGACAGCCGGGCCCCGGACAGCCGGGCCCCCAACGTCTCAGCCCCAGACAGCCGGGCCCCCAACGTCTCAGCCCCAGACGTCTCAGCCCCAGACAGCTCAGCCCCAGACGCGCGCTCAATCAGAGCACTCGGCAGACGAAACCGCCCGCGCAGCGCCCTCTCGCGAGCCGCCATCTCGCCCCCATCCGTCTCGTGGTCCAACCCGCAGAGGTGCAACAGACCGTGCAAAAGCAGGATCCGCAGCTCCGTCGCAAGCGTGTGCCCATGCTCCTTCGCCTGCCGCGCCGCCGTCTCCATCGACACGGCAAGGTCGCCCGCGCGCTGGTGCTCCGGCGGCAGCCCCGGAATCGGCTCGGCCGGAAAACTAAGCACGTCCGTTGCCCTGTCTTTGCCGCGAAATCTCCGGTTCAGCCGGCGCAGTTCCGCGTCCGTGCCCAGCCGGACATCCACGCTGCCCGCTAAACCGGCCGCCGCCTGCGCCCGTCCGAGAAACCGCGTCAAAGCTCGAGTCGACGCCAAAATCTCAGACATGGCCGCATCCTCGCGGAGAGCATGCCCGGAGGGAAGATCTCTGAGCCCGACCGTGATCATGCTGCTTGGATGAGGCCGGCCCGCCAGAGCGTCACTGCGGTTTGGCAAAAGGCTTTGCGGCTGCGGTCGAAGACAGGCCGCCCTCGTTCATAGGAGCTCCATCCATCGCCAGCGGCATCTGCTGCTGCGCCCGGCCGTACGTATCGTAGGCCCGCACAATCCGCTGCACCAGATGGTGCCGCACAACGTCCACATCGTCAAAGTGGCAGAATCGAATCCCCTCCACGCCGTCCAACACATGCAACGCTTCCAGCAAACCGGACTTCTTCGGGTTCGGCAGGTCAATCTGCGTCAGATCGCCCGTAATCACAGCCTTCGAATGGTTGCCCAGCCGCGTCACAAACATCTTCATCTGCTCGTTCGTCGTGTTTTGCGCCTCATCCATAATGATGAACGCGTCCGACAACGTCCGTCCCCGCATAAACGCGAGCGGCGCCACCTCAATCACGTTGCGCTCCAGCAGCTTGTCCACCTTGTCCTGATCCAGGAGGTCATACAACGCGTCGTAAAGCGGACGAAGATACGGATCGACCTTCTCCTGCAGCGAACCCGGAAGAAATCCCAATCGCTCGCCCGCCTCGACCGCCGGCCGAACCAGAATAATGCGGGATACCTTCTTCGACATCAACGCCGATACCGCCATCGCCACCGCAAGGTACGTCTTGCCCGTGCCCGCCGGCCCCAGGCCAAATGTCATGTCAGAGGATTCAATCGCCTCAACATACTTGCGCTGGTTCGGGCTGCGCGGCTGCACCGTACGCTTCACCCCCGCCGACCTCTGCCGCCCGGAGTCGACCAGCGACCGCAACGTCGAAATCTCATCCGCCACCAAAAGCTTCAACAACCCGTGAAGCTCGCCGTTGTGAAGCGCATGACCCGCCTTCCGCAACGCGTCGAAGTCCGAAAAAATGCCCTGCACGCGCCCTACACCCGTCGGCTCGCCCGACACCTGAATGCCGTCCGACCGAAGATCGATCGTGACGCCGAGACCGTCTTCCATCAGCCGGAGATTCTCGTCGCGGGTGCCGTACAAAGATTCAATGCCGTGGGTAATAGGGATCGTTCGCGTCGTCTTAGTCGTCAATTCGGGGTCTGACCTCCGTCAGGCGTAGCAAGTTGTGCCCGCACCCCTTTCGATGAGGGCAGAGCAGCTTTGGACACACAGAAAACGAATGCTTGAAGAGCAGAGGGGGAGGTGCGTACACGGCAGCGCAAAACCTGCCAGCGAAGCGGATCGGGATGGCGTCTATGCCAACGATGGGTGAAGACTAAAACGACAGAGGGTCGGCGTCAAGAGCCTTTCGGTAAATCTTTTGCGCCTCCGGTCGACACGCAAAGGTTTGCGCCAACATTCACCAACATGAGCCCCAAAGGAGCCAAAAGGAACTCCCCGCCATGAATCCAGCCCAAATCCCGTAAGCTGCCGCCTTGACCCAGACCCCAAAACTCCGTACCCTAACAAAAGCCCAGATCAGGTCCAGATCAGGTCCAGATCAGGTCCCGATCGCGATAGTTCCTGGTTCCAGTCCGCCCCCGTGGCAGTTCCCGGTCTGTCTGGTTGTCCTTCCCGAAAGGAATCTGCTGTCAGGAGCTGAACCGCAGGCAAAAGGTCTGCACCCTGCGTCGGCATCGCACAGGTTCGGCCCCGGCTCTCAAAGCCCGGCCAGATCCAGACTCCATCATTCGCCGCCTTGCCTCGATTGACTACGCAAAAGTCTCCATAAGAAAGAGCTCAAAAACAATGGCAAATCACGTTTCGTCCCTCAAGCGCGCCCGTCAAACCGACACCAAAACCGCCGTCAACCGGTCCAACCGCAGCAAACTGCGCGGCACCCTCCGATCCCTCCGCGAAGCCATCCTCAAAGGCGACACCGCAGCCGTCACCGAGCAGTACCGAGCCACCGTCTCCGTGCTCGATAAAAGCGTGCAAAAGGGCGTCATCCACAAAAACACCGCCAGCCGCTACAAAAGTCGCCTGAACGCACGAGTCAAGGCCCTCTCCGTCAAAGCAGCCTAAAGCGGCCAACTACTTCTTCGGCCCGGCACCCTCGTCCGGCTTCGTCGAGGAGCCGCCGCCCGCGCCATCCCCATACAGCGTAGGCTTCGGTCGCTGCCCTTCCGGCAGATCGTCTCCTGGCGAACTCGGCGCCGCCGCACCTGCCTTCGGAGCCATGGCCCCACCCGCGCCAGGCGCCACCGCCGCGTCCGCCGCCCTCTCTTCCTTCGCGTCTTCGGCACTTTCCTGCTTCTCATCCGTCGTCTCCGCCAGCTCCTTTCGCCCCTTGCCGTCAGGGGACGCTCGCTTCAGCCGCACCGGTCCCTCCGCCATCGCGGGCGCCAGGGCCGCCGCCTTCCGCAGCGCCGCCTGCTCCGCACCCGAGATCGCAGGCAGCCTGTAAATCTCGATCGCCTCGTTGTGAATCACCGCCAGCTGGAGGCCGTCGGGCGAAAGATCGAAGTTCTGCCCCGCCCTCTGCACCGGCCCACACTCCGCATGCAAAAGCTGCCGGCCGCTGTCGTTGCTGTACACCGTCACCGTCTGGCCCGTCAGCAGATCCGGCGAAAATGAGCTCATCTCAAGAAGCGCGGAGCTGACCAGAACCCGCCCCAAAGCAAACCGCCCTGCCGCCAAAGCCAGGCTGAACCAGGGCGCAATATAAGCTTCAGGAAACACCTGCTCCCACATCTCCTCGCCCCGCAGATTGAACCCTCCCATCACCTGCCGCTGATTCTCCCGCCGGCACCCAATCGCCACAAACTCGCTCCGGCTCACCAGCACCGGTCGCGGCGGACACGTCGAATCAAACGGCGACAGCTCGTCCACCTTGCCCGAAAACTCGTCGTAATCAAACGCCCAATGCTGCCGTCCCTGGTCGATCAAGTCGATCATCCCCGATCCATCGATCGGCAGCGCGACCGCCGCGTCCGCGCGCACGCCGCCCGCCGCAACAGGCCGGATCAGGTCCGGCTCGCGCCCCGGTTCAGGCGCCCGCAGGAGCCGATAAAAACTGATCTGCACAGAGATCGGCCGACGTTCGCTCTCAGACTTCGCACCCGCTGCCCCAGCGGTCTTCTCGGCAAGCGCCACGTGCGGCGACGTCTCCAAGGTCAAAAGACTCCGGTCCGGCGAAAGCAGAATGGCCGCAATCCGCCGATCCGTGTGCAGGAGCGGCCGCTCCCGAAACGCATCGCCGGATTTCAAATTCACCAGCGGCATCATCGTGCTCAGCCGATTCCCATTCCGCAGCAGGTAGGCGCCACCTCCCAGATCCCAGAGATACTGCGCCCGGTCCCGCAGCTGCCACTCCGTCCGCGCCAGCACATGCCCGGTCGGCAGCTCCAACAGCACCGCCGCCGTCGTCCGGTCGTCGTCCTCCGGCCGGCGGTCCGGCCGCCGCTTCAAGAGACGATGCACCCCAAACGTCACCAGCAAGTGCCCGTCGTCCACATAATGCACCGTAAACATCGTCCCGCCGGCCCCCAGGATCGGCGGGGAGATCGGCAAAAACCCAAAACTCGCGAGCGGCACTCGCATCGGCGGATCCGGCCCACGACCCAACGCAAACGGCCCACCCCAACTCCACGCCAACAGCAGCGTCAAGGCGCACACCCGCCACCGCGCCAGAGCCGGCGCGAGACGGTGTCCCAAAGGCGCCGTTCGAGCACGAGAGATTGGACGGAGGCCAGGCATCCTCTTACCAACATAAACGTACACGGCCCCGGGATCGGTTTCCACATCTCCAAATTCGCGCCCCAAAAAGCTCCGTCTTCCCGCAGGGGACCTTACTTACGTACCCCGCCGGCGCTAAACTTCCGTGCACATTTCCGGGCAGACCCGTACAGTGTCAAAAGGGACGCCACACGCTCGCCTCAGACCGGCAGTCTGCGTCCCACCATCAGAGCAAGGCTCACGGAGAACAGAAACGGATGAGGTCTGGAGTTTGGAACGGCAAAGGGAAAAGTTCAACAGGGGCACCCACAGCGTTGCTCCTCCTCCTCGCAATCGGCGGCGGCGCAACCCGGGCC
>CAXUIB010000096.1:0-8338 GCA_964250945.1 uncultured Acidobacteriaceae bacterium | reverse complement strand
CGTCAGCTCCCCCCGAGCCACCGCCCCCGCCACCGACGGATGCGTTCGCAAATGCGCCATCTGCAACAACACATTCTCCTCCGTCAACCGTCCCAAGAGCACACTCGGCCGCTCATCGGGCTCCGCCGTCGACCGCGCCACGCTCAACGCCGCCGCCGCATTCTTCAGCCAGCTCTCGACCGTCGGCATCCCCGCCTGCGTCTCCGGCGACAGCAACGCCTTCATCGCACCGCAATCCGAGTGCCCGCACACCACCACATGCCGAACCTTCAACGCACTCACCGCATACTCAATCACCGCGCTCACACCCCCCAGCATCTCCCCATACGCCGGAACCATGTTGCCGATATTTCGCGCCACAAACACCTCCCCCGGCCCCGAGCTCGTGATCGCCTCCACATCCACCCGCGAGTCCGCGCACGCAATCACCAACGTATGCGGCCGCTGCGGCATCCGAGCCACCCGCGCATATTCCTCCGCCCGCTCCGCATGCACCTCCGCCTGAAACCGCCGCACCCCCACCTTCAACCGATCCAACACATCTCGCATACCCTCCAGTGTAAGCGCGCCGGCAGACCATCTCCATCGCCGGAAAGGGTGGAGTACTCGCGCACGCGCGAACCGCCTTCCCCGCTCACGACCTCCACTTAATCCCACACCCCAGGCTCGACCTCTGATTCGTGTCCGGCCGCCGACCCGCGCTCACATCGTCCATCGCCCGCCGAAGATCCTCTCCAGTCACAGGCAGATCTTCGCCCACAATCCCCCTCCGAGGTCGGCTGGAATCCATCTGCCCCCGGTACACCAGCTTCATCTCCGCATCGAACAAAAAGAAGTCCGGCGTACAAGCCGCCCCATAACTCAAGGCAACCTCCTGCATCTCGTCCAGGAGGTAAGGAAAGTTCCAACCGCAACGCTCCGCCTGCGCACGCATCCCGTCAGCACCATCCTCCGGATACTGTGCAACGTCATTCGGCTGGATCGCCGCCATCGCGATCCGACCCCCATACTCCTGTCCCATCCGCCCCAGCTCCTCCTCCACATGCTTCACATACGGACAATGCGGACACACAAACATCACCAGCAGACCGTGCCGCCCCGTTCGCGAAGCTCCTCCACCAGGCATCTTGTTCGTCTGGTCCGTCGATCCCTCATCCCAGCTCAAAGCAAACACGTCGTCGCGCCCCAGAGCACGTCCGCTCAGCACATCCACCAGCTCAAACGGAGGAGCTTCCGTTCCCAGCTGCACCATCTTCGATTGCGTCCTCGCCATCCTCGGCCTCCCGCATGGTTCTGTTGCGCCCCAAAGTCGGTGGCAGCAGAAACACGCCAAATCTCCCGTTTTGATCACACCGGTGACGGTTCCTTACGGTTTGTCCCCACTTCCGCTCTATACTCCTCTTAGCTGGAATCCTCTTCGTTTGGGAAGTTTCCGAAGCTCATATGCCATCCGTAATGCAGAGTTCCCCCTCAGATTCCTCGCTCTCCGGCAAAGCCACCCGAACCTCCTACATCCCCGGCCTCGACGGGATACGGGCCGTCGCCTTCGGCCTCGTCTTCCTCGCTCATGCAACGCCAGGACGCGTCAGCACCTATATCCCGGCTACCCTCGGCGTCACCATCTTCTTCTTTCTCAGCGGTTACCTCATCACCACCCTGCTCCGCGCCGAAATCCTCCGGACCGGAACCATCTCCCTGCGCGACTTCTACATCCGTCGCACCCTCCGCATCTTCGTTCCTCTGTATCTCGCCTACGCCATCGCCGCAATCCTCTCCCGCTTCGCTCTCCACCTCGATCCCGGAAACCGCCTCGGTTTCCTGGCGATGCTCTTCTACTTCTACAACTATGCCGTCGTCTTCCACTGGCCCGCCGTTGTCCCCATGGGGCTGACCGTAATCTGGTCCCTGGCAGTCGAAGAGCACTTCTACCTCCTGTTTCCCCTCGGCTATCTCGCACTCGTCCGCCGCGGTTGCTCCGCCTCGAGACAAGCGCGCATCCTCGCCTCCTGCTGCTTGGGTGCCCTCCTCTGGCGTGTGTTGATCCTCGCGTTCCTTCGGCCGCACAGCTGGGCGTACATGGGGACTGACTCCCGCTTCGACTCCATCCTCTGGGGTTCCGTCCTGGCCATCCGGAACAACCCCCGCTTCGCCGACCAGCCTCTCCTCCCCGAACGCTGGCGCTTTCCCGCGTTTCTCTTCGGCCTCGCCCTGATCGCCCTGACGTTGCTCGCTCGGCCTCCCGCCTTCCGAGAAACCCTCCGCTACACCCTTCAGGCACTCAGCCTCTACCTCATCTTCTCCTTTATCCTCACCGAGATCTCCCACCCCGCCGTCCGCTGGCTCGAGTGGCGTGCTGTCCGCTATATCGGCTGGATCTCCTATTCTCTCTACCTCGTTCACGTATTTATTTTGGCCACCCTCCGTATCTATGTCCCGAATCGGCTCTGGCTCACCAGTTCCCTCGGCCTGGCGATCGCTATCCTCTACGGAACCGTCCACCGCTACACCGTCGAACTCCCCCTCCAAACCCTGCGCGCCCGCTTTCGCCACGTCCCCGAAGCCGACCCAACCGCCGCCGACGCCCATGGCCTCATCTCCTAAACCTCCGATCCCCGATCGACACTCCCGCCAAACCCGGACAAGCCTCTAACCTGAGCGTGTCCAATGTCCACCAGCGTCCACCCTCGTCCCGCCCGCCGCCTCCCCGAAGCCGGCCGCCAACATCATCGCCAGCCCCGTCCCACCGGACCCAACGGCCGTCCCCTCTGCCGCTGGTGTCAGCTCGAAATCCTCGCCCGCCGCCGCCGCACCTTCTGCTCCGACTTCTGCGTCCACCAGTGGAAGCTCCGCTCCGACCCCGGATACCTGCGACAGCAGGTCTTCGATCGAGATCACGGCATCTGCGCCCTCTGCCAGGCCGACACCATAGCCATCTTCGCCGCCCTGAAACGAGCCCGCGGCCCCAATCGCCAGGCCGGCCTACGCTTCTACGGACTCAAGACCACCACCAGCCGCCGATCCCTCTGGGACGCCGACCACATCCTCCCAGTAGCCGAAGGCGGAGGCGAGTGCGACCTCTCGAACCTCCGTACCCTCTGCCTGCCCTGCCACCGAACGCATACTGCTCAGCTGCTGCAACGTCTCCGATCGGCTACAGAAATCCATAGGGAGCCTGCAACTCTACGAGACTTTGTATGATCCCTCCACCCCACCTATTGAGTCCGAGCTTGTTCAATTACATAGCACTGTATACGTTTGGCATAGAACGTGCTTAGTAGCAAACTTACTTCAGTATGGAGGCCATCTTGCCCCTTCTCAGATCTGCACTTCTTGGTCTCATCATCGTCCTTGGTCTTTGCGATGGAATCGTAAGAGCCCAGACCTCGACAACTGGAGCCATCTCCGGGACAGTCACCGATCCGACCGGCGCAGTTCTACCCGATGCGACAGTCACCCTCAAAGACCAGGCCACAGGCACCGTCCTAACCATCAAGGCGGACTCCTCCGGACGCTATACGGCCAGCTTGCTCAAGCCGGATACCTATGCCGTCAGTGCGAACTCCAGTGGCTTGAGTTCGGACACCACCATCATCCCGGTCAACATCGGCCAGCAGGCCGTCGGGGATATCCGAGTCTCGCCCTCCGGCAACGTTCAGTCGGTCGAGGTTTCGACGGAGACGCAGTCGCTGGTGGACACGACGACGGCTTCGCTCACGACTACGTTCAATCAGCAGCAGATTCAGGAGCTGCCGACCCCTGGCGGCGATATCACGACGCTCGCGTTTACCGCGCCCGGGGTGGTCGTCAACGCCGGCGGGTCGTATGGAAACTTCAGCGCCAACGGTCTTCCCGGCATCTCCAACCTCTTCGTCTATAACGGCTTCGACGACCAGGATCCGTTCCTCAACCTCAACAACTCCGGCTCCTCCAACCTGACGCTCGGTCAGGGGGAGGTCGCCGAGGCGTCCATTGTTCAGAACGGCTATACGACCCAGTACGGACGTGCGGCCGGAGCCATTGTCAACTACACCACGAAGTCGGGCGGAAACAAGTTTCACGGCCTTGCCAGCTACTACTACAACGGAAGCATCCTGAACGCGAACGAGTGGTTTCGGAACAATGCGGGCGAAAACCGGGAGAAGGCCGTCTCGAATGAGTTTGCGTTGAATCTCGGCGGTCCGATCATTCGCGACAAGGTCTTCTTCTTTGCTGATTATGAGTTTCTTCACTACGTGCTCCCATCGAGCGGCGTCGCCGTCTTTCCGTCGCCGCAGTTTGAGGCGTACACGCTGGCGACGGTTCCTGCGGCGTCGGTGCCGTTGTATAAGCAGGCCTACGCCCTGTACGCGAACGCGCCATCCTTCGCGTCAGCGACACCTGTAACGAACGGCGGATCGCAGCTTCAGGACGGCAATGGAACCCTTGGCTGTGGGACGACTGGATTCGGGGGTACGCCCGCAAATGGCGGCACGGCCGCGACACCTGGAACGTACACCGGGGTCGGCAATCAGTACTTCGGAATTGCGCCGACCGGCGGGGTTGCGGTCCCATGCGCCACGGCAGCTCTGGCCAGCGCTTCCAATACCAACAAAGAACATCTGTTCGCGGTGCGGGGGGACTGGAATGTCAGCGAGAAACATCGTCTGTTCGGCCGCTTCAAACTCGATTCCGGATCCCAGCCGACCTACACCAACTTCTCGGCGCCGGTGTTCAACGCGGTGAGCGTGCAGCCCGCCTATGAAGGTCAGTTGAACGACACGTACGCCTTCAGCCCTAATGTCACCAACCAGTTCATCTTCGCCGCGAACTGGTACACGGCCTACTTCGGGCCTGCCAGCGTCCCTGCCGCACAGGCGGCCTTTCCTGCGTTTCTTGCCGCCGCCGACAACGGAACCAATGGCGGCAGCTTCGGAAATCTCGGCATTCCGAGCTTCTTTCCCCAGGGAAGAAACGTCACTCAGTATCAGTTCGTGGATGACTTCTCTGTCATCAGGGGTCGCCACAGTATCAAGCTGGGCTACAACTTCCGTCGCGACGACGTTTCGGACTACGATGCGCAGACCAATGAGTCTGGGACCTTCGGATTCACGACCCTCAGTGACTTCGCCTCGGGAACGCTCGATAACTCCCGTGGCACCGGCTCTGCCTACTACCAGAACTTCACGGCCACTCCGACCGCTCACCTCGCCCTCTATAACATCGGCGTGTACCTTCAGGACGAATGGAAGGCTACGCAGAAGTTCACTCTCACCGCTGGTCTCCGCGTGGACCGGACCGGGAACCCGCTCTGCAATGAAAGCTGCTTTTCCAAGTACCAGGGCAGCTTTCCCAACCCCAACAGCTCCCTTGACACGCCCTACAACAAACTCCTGAGCAACTCGAACCCTAACGCGTTCAACGGTGTTCAGAAGGCCCTCTTTCAGCCTCGAGTCGGGTTCAACTTCGCCCCATTTGCAAGCGGACACACGGTGATCCGCGGCGGCGCCGGCGTCTTTGACGATCTGTACCCGGCCGTGATCCTGGACGGTGCGATCCAGAACTTTCCGAACTCGTTTACCTCGGCGGTCTACACGGGAACGGTCGCCGCCGGCGGCGCTGGAAGTCTCCCTGCGAACGCCGCGGCGGCCTACCAGGCAGTCGAGAGCGGCTTCAGGATCGGCCAGAGTTTCAATCAGATTCAAGCTGCGCTGGCTGCGCAGGGCGTCCCCTTCACGCAGCCCTCGCTGAGCGCAATCTTTCCCTCCGGCAAATTCAACAACCCGACCTACGTCGAGTGGAACCTCCAGCTGCAGCAACAGATCAGCCGCACCAACGCCATCATCATCGGCTATGCCGGAAACTTCGGTTACGATCTGCTCTTCCAGAACGCCAAGCTGAATGCCTCCCAGACGCAGACCTCGCTTGGTACAAGCAACTTCGTCGGCCTGCCCGTCAACTCTCCTGATCAGAACTTCTTCGGCGTCACTTCGTACGGCAACCAGGGGCACTCGAACTATAACGGTGTCTCCACCACCTTCAAACATATCGACGGACACGGCCTCTCGGCCCAGGTGACCTACACCTACAGCCATTCGCTCGATAATGTCTCGAACGGTGGCGCGGGCCTCGGCTTCAACGGCAGCTCCATCACCGGAGCGTTGTTGCCCAATAACCCCGACGCGCTGAACTACTCGAACGCGGATTACGACATTCGCAACAATCTGGTCTTCGACGGCGTCTGGGATCTGCCCTACAAGTTCAGCAACCGCCTTGTCGGGGCAGTCGCCGGGGGTTGGTCGGTGGCCGCCAAGTCCTACTTCCGCTCCGGCGAGCCGTTCAGCCTGGTCAATGGTAATGAAGGCTTTGCGATCGGCGCCACCACCGGTTACAGCGCCATCGCAGCTCAACAGGTCGGCCCGATTCCGACACATACGTGCTCCAGTCGCAACTACGTCGCCGGTTCGGCCAATGCAACCTCATGCATCCCGATTGCCTCCTTCGCGGTCAGCGGCCTCAACACACCGACAGGCAGTCAGGTCTACCAATCGACCTTCGGCAACGTCACGCGGAACAGCTTCTACGGTCCGCACTACGCCGATACGGACATCAGCCTTTACAAGCGTCTCTACACGCATGAGGCTGCAAGGGTCATCATTGGGGCAAACGCGTTCAACTCCTTCAATCACCCCAACTTCGGACAACCCGTTGGAAACGTCTCTTCGGGTAGTTTGGGAACGATCGTTAACACCATCAGCCCGCCTACCAGCCCATACGGTTCGTTCCAGGGCGCAGCCGTAAGCGGACGCGTTGTCCAGGTCCTCGGAAAGGTAATATTCTAAGACGCTCCGGGCCGAAAGCTTCGACGCCTTCAACCACCACAACCTCTATATCCTGGGCTCAAACAACGACATCAACGGCAACGGCGGCACCATCACCGCCCAAAAGGGCGGTATCAACGGAACCACCGACGAACGCCGCTTCGGCCAGTTCGCCGCCAAGATCAACTTCTAACGCATAGTTGTACTTACTTACAAACGGGATCCTTAACGGATCCCGTTTCTGTTTTCTCAAACTAAAAGATATTTCCTGCAATAAGAAGCCCGCCTGACGTGCAGCGGGGGGAGCCCAGTATCCTTGGCACGTCCCAACAAGTAGACTAAACATAGTTCACATGAGCGGCACACCAAAACCTCTGACCGGAATTTTCCTCACGGTAATCCTTATTCTGGCTACCGTCGGCTGGCTCGCCGTGACCGGCGTTCGCGACAACAAGAGCTACTACGTCACTATCTCGGAGCTGCAGGCGATGGGCAACAAGGCCTACACGCGCCACCTTCGCGTGGCCGGCAACGTCCAGCCCGGATCCATCAGCCGCGTGGGGACGAACGCCCAATTTACTCTGCTCGAACAGGGCAAGGCGCTCCGCGTAAACTACCAGGGGACCGAGCCGCCGCCCGACACCTTCAAGGACGATGCTCAGGCGCTCGCGGTCGGCACCTTCGGTCACGATGGCGTCTTCCATGCCACGCAGGTCCAGGCGAAGTGTGCTTCAAAGTACGCCCCCGCGCCCAACGCAGTGCCGGCAGCCAAGCCGGCAAACTCGGCCGCGGTCCTCCTTGCTCCTGCAAAATAACGGGATGGCGCTCTCCACCTCCTCCCAGCCTCAACCCCGAAAGCCGGGAATCCCGCCTAGATCCGAGCCGACGCCCCACGCGGTCGTGCTCAGCTCCGTCTCGAAGTCCTTCGGCGCATTTGCCGTCCTTCGCAACGTCTCTGCAGACTTCCCCGCAGGCAGCTCGACCGTGTTGCTCGGACCGAACGGCACCGGAAAATCTACCCTCCTCCGCCTGGTCGCGGGTCTGTCGGAACCCACCCGCGGAGCCGTCACCGTCTTCGGCGCCGAGCCCTCCCAAGCCCGAGGTCGCATCAGCTACATGAGCCACGCTCCCATGCTGTACGACGAACTCTCCGCCATGGAAAACCTCCGATACTTCGCTGCTCTCCACCGCCGCCCAGAGGTTTGTGCCTGCGCCGGAAACCCCGAGATGGCTCTCCGCGCCGTCGGCCTCGACCCCCACCTGGAGCGCCCCGTCGGCCAGTACTCGCAAGGCATGCGGCAGCGCGCCTCTCTCGCCCGCGCCCTAGCCGCCGACCCGGACATCCTCCTTCTCGACGAGCCATTTTCAAACCTCGATACGACCTCCGTGGCTCAACTCGTCGATCTGCTCGTCGACTTTCGCACGTGGCCGACCGCAAATGGGGTAAAAGGCCGCACGATCCTCCTCACCACCCATCAAGCTCACTTGGCCGCGCCTCTCGCCGATCAGGTGCTTACTCTAGTCGGCGGCGCGATCACCAC
>CAXUIB010000095.1:0-8347 GCA_964250945.1 uncultured Acidobacteriaceae bacterium | reverse complement strand
GACCCCACCTTCGTCGGCCGCCCCGGTTCGGTCGCCGCCCGCGGAGCCAACTTCGCCCTCCAGAACTGCGACTTCCTCCTCGCGCTCGGCGTCCGTCTCGACTTCGCCATCACCGGCTACGCCCCCCAGAACCTCGCGCGCGAAGCCCACAAGGTCGCCGTCGACATCGATCCAGCCGAGCTCCAAAAGCTCCATCCTTACCTGCAGCAGCCCGTCTGCGCCGACGCCAAGGCCTTCCTCACCGAACTGCTCAAACACAAGGACGAGATCAAGCCCCGCAACCTCGACGCCTGGCTCGCCCGCTGCGCCGACTGGAAGACCCGCTACCCCGTCGTCACCGAAGAGCACCGCAAGCCCGAAGGCCGCGTCTCCATCTTCAACCTCGCCGAGATCATCGGCCAGGAGTCCAAAGCCGAAGATAAGCTCATCTCCGGCAGCTCCGGCAGCGCCATCGAGATCTATCTCCTGGCCTGCCCCACACGCAACGGACAACGCATCTTCCACACCGCCGGCCTCGGCTCCATGGGGTACGCCATCCCCATGTCCATCGCCGTCGCCGTCGCCAACCCAGGCCGCGAGGTCATCACCGTCGACGGCGACGGCGGCTTCATGTTCAACATCCAGGAGCTCGA
Organism: uncultured Acidobacteriaceae bacterium; assembly: GCA_964250945.1. GTDB lineage: Bacteria > Acidobacteriota > Terriglobia > Terriglobales > Acidobacteriaceae > Edaphobacter. The sequence goes on along the minus strand of CAXUIB010000095.1, from coordinate 7,715 downwards.
GACCATCCGCCGCCTCCATCTACCGATCAAGTTCTTCGTCCTCAACAACGACGGCTACTCCTCCATCCGCGCCTCGCAGAAAGCCTACTTCGGCAAGGCAGCCATCGGTGCCGACCGGAACAGCGGCCTCACCATCCCGGACCTCTCCAAGGTCGCCGCCAGCTACGGCCTCAGCACCCACGTCATCCGCGATCAGACCGACCTCCGCGCCGAAGTCCGCAAGGTCCTCGACATGCCCGGCCCAGTCGTCTGCGACGTCAACGTCCTCCCTGACGAGGTCCGCGCACCGCGCCTGCAGTCCTACCAGAAGGAGGACGGCTCCTTCGTCTCCAAGCCGCTCGAAGACCTTTTCCCATTCCTCCCCCGCGAAGAGTTCCTCGCCAACATGATCGTCGCACCCCTGCCCGAGTAGGTGAACCACACAGCCCGCAACCGATCACCTCAGCGAAACCGCTGCAGCCGCTCATCGCCCTCCCGCACCACCAGGCACGCCACCACGGTGTCCGCGATCCGCTGCACCGGCAGACCCGCATCCAGCAGTTCTCCCAGCCAGCGCGTCACGCCCGGGTGCGCCTCGTCGCAGTCATGCCACACCAGCGTCGACTCGCCCTTGGCCAGCCCAAACGCGCGCAAGGTATCGCTCTTCGCGTACTCGTACGTGTGCGATCCGTCGATCAAAAAGAACGAGAGCTCATCCCGGATCACACCGTAATCGTAGGTCGCCGTGTCCCCCAGATGCTGCACAATCCGACCTTCGACCGCGCTTCCGCGAAAGGCGCGGCCCAGCTGTCGAGACTCAATCAGGTACACGTCGTCCACCGGCTGGCCGCTGGTCAGCGCTTGTGCCGCAGACGGATCCGGCGGAAGATCGATCGTATGGATCACGGCGTCCGGCAGATTGCGAGCCAGGTTCAGCGTCGCTGATCCCCAAAATGTGCCAAACTCCAGAACGCCCTGCGGCTGCCGCTCGATCGCCAAGGCAAGGACCGTCAAAAGATCCCGAATCGGCGTCGATCCGGTCACCTCCGTATACCGAAGATCAAGCACAATCTCCGCCGGCCACTCCGCGACCGCGTCGATGGGCGCCTCCGGAATTCGCCGCAGCAGCCTCCTCTCAGGCCGCCGCTCCGCCGTCCCAAACGGATCGATCGCATGATACGAAGCCTCCAAACTCCCTTTGAGCGATCGCGGGCCATACCGCAACGTCCGAATGAGGCTCGCGCCATTCAGGGCAAGCATCGCCTTCATCCCAAGCCGTAAACTCTGCCTCATTCACACTCTTCTTTCGTCACGTAATTACCGACTCGGCCACAAGAGTACCGACTCGGCCGCAAGATTACCGACTAGGCCATAAGATTACCGGCTCGGCGACTTTGCCCTTCTTGGTTGTCATTCCCGAAGGGAATCTGCTTCTGCCCTTGCCCCAGCCCTAGCCGTTGGCGCATCCAAGCCCACATCTCTTTACAATAAAGACAGAGCCAGAAAAACCCGTCAGTGCTCCGTTCCTTCCGGCTCGACCTCACGCAGACCGAAATCCAGACCGGGATCCAGACCGAAATCCAGACCGAATCCAGACCGAGATCCAGATCGAGGTCCAGACCTAAGTCCTCTCAATGGAATATTTTGCACAGAATTGAGATAGGAGGGGGGATACCCCCTCCCACGCCGCCCTAACACTGGAGCAACTTCACCTGAGCCGGATCTCAAATAGGCCCCACGACCCAGAGCAGTGAGTACGCGCATCAGAGAAAGAGAGGTCGCGAGAGGAGAACAGTATGAGTTACAGGGGTGAGAAGCATGTCGTCCGTGGTGTCCTGGCAGGAGCAGCCGGTGGTCTGGTCGCCTCTTGGGTGATGAATCAGTTCATCGAAAAACTCGGCGGTCCACTGCAGGAAGCGGTGCAGAGCGACGAAGAGAATCAGCAGCAAAAGGCGCAGCAGGCCCAGACGGAAGAAAGTGGCGAGCCCAAGATCGACGCGACCATGAAAACAGCAGATGCCCTGGTGAACCTGGCCACGGGTGGCCGGCATCTGTCGCTCGAGGAGAAGCAAAAGGACGGTCCGATCGTTCACTACGCCTTTGGAGCCGCAATGGGAGGAGTCTACGGCGGCTTGGCCGAGTACTCCGGCCTTCCACGGGCGGCCTTCGGCACCCTCTTCGGATCTGCCCTGTTCGTCGGAGCCGACCTCTTCGCCGTGCCCGCGCTGCACCTCTCCGGATCTTCGGCCGAGGAGCCGGCGTCGGCTCTTGCTACACCATTCGTGGCGCACCTGGTCTACGGAACAACGACGGAGCTCTTCCGCCGGCTCTTCCGCACCATGCTTTAGCAAGCGGCGGTCGCGGCGGCTCCCAGGAACGGCGGTCGCGGCTCCCAGTTGACTCATCTTGCTTTGGCGATGTCAGGTACTTGGGGTACAGTTACTCATGTAACGTGAACTCTAAACTTACAGACAGATCGCTGCAAAGAATACAGCGCGGCGCCCCGATCGTCACCCTCCTGCTCGGGGCGGCCCTGGCCATTCTCTTCGGCATGCCCCCGCGATCCAGCTTCCTTGATTTCCCCATCCAGGTCATCAGCACGCAACGCGTTCTCCGGGGCGAACGGCCCCATGCCGACTTCGAAGCGTTGTATGGCCCGGTCGGCCACTACATGTCGGCTGCGGCCGAGTACCCGTTGCGATCCCTCCCCCCGGCTACGGCGGCGGCCTGCTTCTATTTGCTCTGCGCCCTCGGCTTCCTGGCGATCGCTGTGTACGTTGCCCGCCGGCAGATACCGGACCGCCGCCCCCGTTTCTACCTCGGCGTACTCGCCTTACTCGCCTTTAGCGCACCGGTTCTCTCCACCTACAGCTTCTACTCGCTCCCGGCGCAGTTCCTTATCTACCTTGCCCTGCTGCTTCTGCCCTGCGCCTTTGGGGAAACTACCTCACGTCTACGATCCACCGTGCCGGCACAGGCCGGCGTCGGCCTGCTCATCGGACTGGCGATCTTTACCCGCCTGAACTTCGGTGTCTACCTCCCCACCGCCGTTGCGATCGCCGGGATGTTCGCCCTTCTCTTCGACAACCGGCGTGCCGCCCGTGGTGCTGCAGGCTGTCTTCTCGCAGCGGCAATCGCATGCGTGCTTCTTCTCGGCCTCTTCGCCGCGCTTGGCATAGCCGGTCCTGAGATCGCCGACATGCGCCTGTATATCCCGCGCTGGGCGGCCAGCCGTGGCCTCCCTCTCCGTTCCAATCCGCACCTGATCTTATTCTGGTTGGTCCTCCTCGCCGCGACCGGATCTCTCCTGAAGGTGTTCGCGAAACTCTTCCGTCGTCAAGCCGACAGCAGCCTTGTTCCTCACATCTTGTTGTATCTCTTTATCTCCTACTCTCTCTTCCGCTTTGACCAGGAGCACGCCTACCCTGCCGCGCTGCTCTCGCTTCTCCTCGTTTCTGACTTCGCCTTCCCGGCTCTGCGTTCCGCGCCGACACCCCCCCGGCGATCCTGGATCGGTGTAGCCGACTGGCACTGGCTCACCGTCACGCTCATGATCAGCTGGTTCACCCTCGGCCCATTCGGGCAGTTCAATATTCAACGAGCCCGCACATACTGGGGTAGTCTGCGGCAACACGTGCCGCTTACGCGTCAAGGCGTTTGGGTGTACCCGCTGGAAGCGAGCCTGCTCGACTACCTTGATTCCTTGCGTCGCCCCGGCGAGGAATTCTACGTTGCGTCCGAGCAGGGATCCTGCCAGTCCACGCATGACAATTGCGCCAACCTCTCCTTGTATCTTGCGGAAAAGACGTTGCCGACCGAAAAGCTGTGGTACTTCGATACCGCGTCGACCGCCTACCCTGAGGTGCAACAGGCGGTCGTCGACGAACTTCGCCGGCGCGAAACACCGTGGATCATCCTTGAAACGCTGCCCCGGCGTAATGGAGCTCCCATCGATCGTCCAGAAGCCCGTGTCCTCACCGATTTCGTCCTCACAAACTACGAGCCCGTGCGAACGTTCGCGTCGTACGACCTCAACGTGTCCTATACCGTCTACAAACGAAAACTTGGCAGCCATATCATCGAGATCGGCAGAGCTTCCGACAGGCCGCAGACATCCGAAAGCAGAAGCTTGCACAAAGCACCCAAACCCCGGGTTTTGATGCGCCCGAGCACCCAAACCTGAGATACTAAAGTCTGGATGGCGATCTCCACTCCGTACCGCTCGCTCGAACTTCCTAAGTCCTTGCTCCGAATGATCCAGACCGGCCGGCGCAGCCAAAACAAGCTTCGTCAGCAACGTCTGTACGCTGCTTTTACCGGTGCGCGCAAACTTCGGAAAGGGAATGCGCTCTGATGCAATCGCTCCCCATTGTCACCGTCGGGATTCCCACCTACAACCGGTTGGAATACCTGAAGCTTGCCGTTCGAAGCGCACTTGCCCAGACCTACTCCGCCCTTGAGATCGTCATCTCGGACAACAACTCTACGGACGCAACGAAGTCCTACCTCCAATCGCTCTCCGATCCGCGCATCCGAGCCGTGATCCAGACCGTGGATCATGGCATGGTCGGAAACTTCAATGCCTGCCTGGATGCTGCGGGGGGAGAGTTCTTTCTTCTTCTCTCGGACGACGACGTGCTTGAACCCGAAGCGATTGAGCGTCTTACTGTGCCTTTCCGGGGTAGAGGTGGACATGCGATCGGCCTCTCCTGGTCTCCTTGCACCCTGATCGACGAGGAAGGAGAGAAGCTCTGGGTTACCGACGCCGGACCCGCCCAAGAGACCCCCGCCACCATGCTGCGCGAGGTCTTTGAAGGACGTCGCGGGCCACGGCTGGCAAGCGTCCTCGTTCGTACAAAGGACGCCAGACGCTTCGGCGGTTACGATGGAGCACGCCACGGTCTGCTCTGCGATACCGGAAACTGGGGCCGGGTCGCGCTCAGTTACGACTTTGTCGCCTGTGCGCCCGAACCGGTCGTGAAGTACCGCGTTCATTCTGCCAGCCTGACCCAAGTGGCCAACATCGCCGAATGGCAGAGGCGCGGCCGGACCATGCACGAAGACTTCCTGGTCGTGCTCCGATCGCGTGGGGACAAGGCGGGTGCAGCCACCTTGTCCCGCACCATGGACCACCTGCTCGCCAACCTAACCGCGGATGTCCTGCTCCGTTGCCTGGGGACGCCGGGCGGTTTGCCCCTTACCGCACAGGAACTCTGGCGATCTCGCCGGATCATGTTCAACCTTTTCGTCGTCCGTCGTATTCTGGTCGACGGATGGAAGGTTTTCCGTATCCGGAAACATACTCCGAGGGCGACCGCGGTCGCTCAAGGCAAGGCGATGGCGCCCACCGAAGTCGAACCCCTCGATCCCGCTCTCCCCATGGAGATCGCACCCCAGCGAATGGGCTTCCTCCGCAAGCTGGCAGAACATATCCCTCCAGGACAACTCCTTCGCTACCTCGTCGTCGGCGGCTTCAACACGGTCTTCGGCTATACCGTCTTTGCGGTCATCAACTACCTCCTTCATCGCCATCGAGTGCCCGCGTCTTACATCTTCGCCGCCGCTCTCTCGAACTTCATCAACATCACTGTGGCTTTTCTCGGCTACAAACTTTTTGTCTTCAAAACGAAAGGCAACTACGTTCGCGAGTGGGTCAAAGCGATGGCTGTCTACTGGAGCGGCTTTCTGCCCAGCTTGCTGCTTCTTCCAGTTCTCGTGCGTCTTCTCTCCTTTTTAGAGCGGCGAAACCTCATTCCACTCAATCCCATGCTGCACTTCGTCGCCCAACACTTCGCTTCCCTTGCACCTCGGTTGCCTCAGGCCTCCGACCTCCCTCCCTATCTCGCAAACCTCATCCTCCTTGTCGTGGGTGTGGTCTACAGCTTCATCGGCCACAAAAAAGTCACCTTCCGCGTAGCCCCGAGCACCCTCACCACTCCCCGTCATACGTCTCCGTCCCTCGATCCAGCAGCCATCTCTGTTCCCGTAGATGAGGTCTCGTGAAAACCATCTCCATCGTCACCCCCTGCTACAACGAACAAGACAACGTCCTCAATCTCTACACGCAGGTGCGCGAAGTCATGCGTGAGATCGGCAAGTACACCTACGAGCACATCTTCATTGACAACAGCTCGCGCGATAACACGGTGGCAATTCTTAAACACATCGCTGCCGAAGATCCCAACGTCAAGGTCATCGTCAACGCCCGCAACTTCGGTCACATCCGCTCTCCCATCCACGCCCTCTTCCAAGCGAAAGGAGACGCCGTGATCGGCATCGTCGCTGATCTGCAGGATCCCCCGCCCATGATCGCCGACCTCATCGAGGCGTGGGAACAGGGAGCCTATTGCGTTCTTGGCATCAAGCGTACCTCCGAAGAAAACTCCTTAATGTTCTGGGCGCGCAAGCAGTACTACCGCATCGCCGAGCGCCTCTCCTCGATTGAAACCATCCAGAACTACACCGGTTTCGGCCTCTACGACCGCAAGGTCGTCGACCTCGTGCGCTCCTTCGACGATCCGTACCCATACTTCCGCGGCATGATCGCCGAAATCGGTCTACCCACGGTCAAGCTGCTCTACGATCAACCCTCCCGCAAGTTCGGTATCACGAAAAATAACTGGTACACCCTCTATGACATCGGGATGCTCGGCATCATCAACCACTCCAAGGTGCCGCTCCGCCTGGCTACCTTTGCCGGCTTTATCGGCGCCGGTCTCGCCTTCCTGATCGCCTTCATATACCTCGTCCTTAAGCTTGTGTTCTGGTCGACCTTTGAGTTCGGCCTCGCTCCTCTCATCATCGGTGTATTCTTCATTGCGTCCCTGCAGCTCGTCTTCCTCGGCGTCATGGGCGAGTACGTCGGCGCAATCTATACTCAGGTGCAGAAGCGCCCGTACGCCGTCGAACTTGAACGCGTCAATTTCGAAAATGGCTTCGGCTTTCCGAAAGCAGACCTCGTTTCACCTCCCGGCAGAATCATCAACACCGCCCCTGAACTCTCAACCATTACATCGGCATAATCTCGAAAAACTTTAGTCCAAAACACGATTTATTTTCGAAGAACACACAAAATCCGGAGTCCAAAGCGCGCCGATGAAAGATCTAGTCCGAAGTCAACTTACGCAATCGCTCGAAACTCTCGAAAAAGTTCTCGCCGACGAGCAGATCCACACCGCAGTCGTCCAGGCGGCCGAGATCACCGCGAAAGCCATGAAGACAGGCCGCAAGCTGATGGTCTGCGGCAACGGCGGATCGGCGGCGGATGCCCAGCACCTCGTCGCCGAGTTCGTCTCCCGCCTCACCGTCGATCGCCCCGCCCTCCGCGCAGTCGCACTCACCACCGACACCTCCATCCTCACCGCGATCGGCAACGACTATTCCTACGACAACGTCTTCGAGCGCCAGGTCGAGGCGCTTGGCATCGAAGGCGACGTCCTGCTCGCCATCTCCACCTCCGGCAACTCAAAAAATTGCGTCAAAGCCCTCAAACTCGCGCGCACCATGGGCATCCACACCGTCGCCTACACCGGCAACAACGGCGGCGCCATGGCCGAGCACGCCGACATCAACGTCATCATCCCCTCCCGAACCACCATGAACATCCAGGAGTCGCACCTCGCCCTTGAGCACATCTTCTGCATGGTGGTCGAACGCTTCTACTTCGGCCCCGAGTTCGGCTCCCAACCGCAGCAGCTCGCCGAGTAAGATCCCCTCCACTCTGAGAAATGCACTCC
>CAXUIB010000094.1:0-8432 GCA_964250945.1 uncultured Acidobacteriaceae bacterium | reverse complement strand
GATTACGAGCGGACGATGAACGCGGTCAGCTATATATCGCATGCATTTGACCGGATGCTGTATCCGACGGAGTAGGGGGTCGGGCGGTTTCTGCCGGTGAGGATGCGGGAGGCTGAGAGCGGGTGCGCGGGGGGAGACCGGATGGAGACGCAGTGGGACAGGGTCGCGCGATGGGCGCGGATGGGCAACAATAGGAAGAGCGCGAAAGCGGAGTTGACGGACCGGGCTGAGACTGAGGAGAGAGGGGAGGACGAGACGATGGCACAAGGCGAGGGGTTGGAGGGTCTGGTGGAGCCGGAGATGGTGAGTGGGCCTGCTCCGGAGGCGGGGGCAGAGGGCGCGTCGGCAGAGTTGGAGACGGCGCGGGCGGAGCGGGACGGGTACCGGGAGCGTCTGGCGCGGCTGCAGGCGGAGTTTGACAATGCGCGCAAGCGCGAGGCCAAGGACCGTTTGACGTGGCGGGCGGACGCGGTTGCGGATGCGGTGGAGCCGTTTTTGGGCGTGATGGATAACTTCCAGCTGGCGCTCAAGGCCGCGGGTTCGGCCGAGCAGCTGCGGTCGGGGGTTGAGTTGATCTTGAAGCAGATGGAGGACGCCCTGCGCGGATTGCAGGTGCAGGCGGTGGAGACGTTGGGGACGCAGTTTGACCCGCGAGTCCACGAGGCCTTGGGGAGCATCGAAACCAAGGAGCATCCGGATCATCAGGTGGTTGAGGAGATTCGCCCGGGGTACCGTCTGCGCGACAAGCTCTTGCGGCCCGCGTTGGTGCGGATTGCGACGAATCCGGCGCAGGTGGACGCTTAGGCTGCGTTGTGCCTGGGCGCGGACAGTGAGGCGCGGATCTCTCCGTTGGGAACGGGCGGTTGAAGATCCGCACGGAAGAGCTAAACTTTGGAAGTTCCGGCTAAAGTTTTGCCGAGAAATGCCGATAGAGACTATTAAGAGATGAGTGCGACAGCAAACGTGACCAAGGTTGACTACTACGAGCTGCTTAGCGTTTCGCGGGACGCGAGTGACGCTGAGATCAAGACTGCGTATCGCAAATTGGCGATGCAGTTTCATCCGGATCGCAACCCAAACAATCCGGAGGCCGAAGACAAGTTTAAGGCGTGCGGCGAGGCGTACGGCATTCTGAGCGACCCCGAGAAGCGGGCCGCGTATGACCGGTACGGCCACGCGGCGTTTGGCGGCGGAGGTGCCGGTGGCGGGGGTCCGTTTGCGGGCGCCAATGCTCAGGATTTGGGGGACATCTTTGGCGACCTGTTCGGTGAGATGTTCAACATGGGCCAGCAGGGGGGCGGTCGAAAGGGATCGCGCGTGCAGCGTGGGCGCGACATGCAGATTGCGCTGACGCTGGAGTTTGAGGAGGCGGTCTTCGGCAAGGAGCGCGAGATCACTTACCGTCGCATGGAGACGTGCGTGGAGTGCAAGGGGACTGGGGCCGCCAAGGGCAAGTCGCCGGTGACGTGCACGCAGTGCGGCGGGCGGGGGCAGCAGAGATTTCAGCAGGGGTTCTTTTCCGTAGCACGGACGTGCTCGGTGTGTGGCGGGACGGGGACGCTGATCGTCGATCCATGCAATGTTTGCCATGGCGAGACGCGGTTGGCGGCGGAGCACAAGTTGATGGTGAAGGTGCCGGCGGGCGTGGAGCAGGACACGCGGATCCGCTACTCGGGCGAGGGCGAGGCGGGGCCGTTCGGCGGTCCGGCCGGGGACCTGTATGTCGTCTTGCAGGTGAAGGCGCACGAGTTTTTTGAGCGCGACGGCGACGATCTCCACTGCGTGATGCCGATCAGCTTTCCGCAGGCGGCTCTAGGGACGGAGCTCGAGATCCACACGCTCGAAGGCGTGGAACTGATCCATGTGCCGGAGGGGACGCAGAGCGGAAAGGCGTTTACGCTGCGCGGCAAAGGCGTGCCGCACCTGAATCAGCGCGGCAAGGGCGATCTGGTCGTCGAGGTCCGGGTAGCGACGCCGAGCAAGTTGACGCGGGAGCAGAAGGACCTGGTACGGAAGCTGGGGGAGACGATGACGGTGGAGAACAAGCCGCACTCGCGGGGTCTGCTGGATAAGGTAAAGGAGATCTTCAGCTAGAGAGTTAGACTGCGACTTTTCCGGGTAAAGGCGGGCGCGGGGTAAGGCAGATCTTCTGTCGGGTCTGGTACCTATTGAGTTTTTGAAAGATTGTGCTCCCTATGAGTGTGTCTGCACCTCTCCCGCAAAGTCTGCTGCGGCCGTTCTACCCGGCGTTGAACGGGATGCGCGGGATGGCGATCCTCCTGGTGTATTTCGACCACTATGGGTCGTTGATTCCCGGCTTCGCGTGGATGAGGGGTGGATGGATCGGCGTTGACCTGTTCTTTGTCTTGTCCGGGTTTCTGATTACGGGCGGGTTGTATGACACGGTGGGGGAGGCTCGGTTTTTCGGGTCGTTTTACGCCAAGCGCGCGCTTCGTATATTTCCTCTGTACTACGGTTTTTGGACCCTGGCGCTGTTTCTCGCAAGCATGCAGGTGGCGGCTTTGCCTCCTGGGTGGTGGCTTTGGCTGGTGTATGCCGGGAATCTGAAGACGTTCGGGCAGGTGATCCACGACCAGCTGTTTTCCCTCCATGCGCTGTATTTGCAGGGGGATCGGCTTGTGATTCCCGTCGAGATCAACCACTTTTGGTCCTTGTGTGTTGAGGAGCAGTTTTATCTTGTGTGGCCGCTCCTGGTGTATCTGATACGGAATCGCCGGCGATTGATGGGAGTGTGTTTTTGGCTGACGGGGGTCTCGCTCCTTGCGCGGATCTTGATCTATCTCCTTGCACCGCAGGCGGTTGCTTTGAGCGAGTTCAGCTATCACCAGACATATGTGCGGATGGACGGGCTGTTTTTGGGGGCGTTTCTGGCGCTGTGGCTGCGAGCAAAGGGGCCGAGCCGACTGAAGTACCGGCCGATGCTGCTGCTCTCCTCGGTGGTTTCGGTCGGTGGGTTTGTGGGGTATCTCGTGTACCTTGCGAAAGCCAGCGGATGGCAAAGCGCTCTGACGAGCGATCTAGGATCGCCGTGGTCGAGCACGGTGGCCCTGACCCTGGCGCCTCTGCTGGGCGTGGCTTTGTTGCTAGGGTGTTTGCCGGCGAGGTCGTGGGTTGCCCGGGTTTGCAGCTTCCGGCCTTTGCAGGAGTTGGGCCGGATCAGCTATGGGTTCTATCTGCTGCATCTGTTGCCGTCTGCGCTGCTGATCTCATGGGTGGATTACCACCATCCTAGGCGATCGAGGCTCCTGGTTGTGACGGTCTGGTTTGTCGCTTGTTGGGCGCTGGCGTGGCTGAGCCACCGGTATTTTGAGAGCCCGTTTTTGCGGCTCAAGGACCGCATTGCACGGTCTGCGTCGCCGACGCACGAGCGATTGCCGACGGAGCCTCGGGAGATTGAGGTTTCCGCCGCTTGAGGCGGTTCTCCTGTAGGTGTAGAGCGAGAGCACAGGTCTTATGGCCGTTTTCCCCAAGGAAAAACGGCGCTTCCACCCTCTGTCCGACTCACAGGGACGGGAAAACCGCTCTAAAGCACGCGCAGGATGACCAGCGTCTCGTCGTCGAAGTGGTCGGTGCCGGATTGGAAGCGGGCGACGGCGTCCATGATGGTTTCGATGGCGGAGCTGGAGGTGCTGGTGGCGGCTGGATCGTGCTGGAGCAGGGAGCAGAGGCGATCTTCGCCGAACATCTCCCCGGTGGCGTTTTCGGCGTCGGGGATGCCGTCCGAGAAGAAGACGATGAGGTCGCCGGTGCGGGTGGACAGGGTGAACTCTTCGTAGGTGACGTGGGGAAAGAGGCCGAGCGGGAAGCCGACCGCCTTGATGGTGTGGACGTTGACCTCGCCGGTGGGCGCGCGGGAGACGAAGAGGGGCTGCACCGATCCGGCGTTGGCGACCTGGAGGGTGCGGTTGCCGTCGTCCCACACCGCGATCAGCATGGTGACGTACTGGGCGTCGAGTTTGCGTTCCTGCAGCTGGTCGTTGAGCGCGGTGAGGAGGGCGGCGGGGGAGAGGCGTCGCGGCGCCAGCGACCGAAGAATGCCTGAGACCAGAGCTGCGTAGAGGGCGGCGGGGGCGGCCTTGCCGGAGACGTCGCCGAGCGCGATGGCGATGCGGGAGCCACCGGTTTCGGCGGCGGCGCTGCCATCCCGTCCCGCGCCTCCGATGTCTCGGTCCGCGGCTCCGGTGTCTCGGCCGTAGTCGAGGAAGTCGTAGACGTCGCCGCCGATGGCGCGCGCGGCGTGGAAGCGCGCGGAGATCTCGGCGTTTTCAGGGCGCGGCGGGTGGGACGGCAAGAGCCGCAGCTGGACCTCGCGAGCCATCTCGAGGTCGCGTTCCATGCGCTGTTCTTCGTCGTGGATGCGCTGGTAGAGGCTGGCGTTGGCGATCGAGATGGCGACTTGCGCGGCCAGGGTCGAGAGCGTGCGCTGGTGGTCGTCGTTGTAGTAGTTGAGGCGGGTGTGTTCAAGGTCGAGAACGCCGATGACCTTGCCCTTGTAGATGAGCGGGACGGCGAGTTCGGAGCGGGTTTCGGGGTTTTCTGCGACGTAGCGAGGGTCTTTGCGAACGTCGGTGGCGAGGATCGGCGTGCGTCCGGCCGCGGCGGCGCCGATCAGGCCCTCGTTGAGATGGACGGTGCGGCGGCGCGTGATGGGTTCGCCGTAGCGGGAAGAGAAGCGATGCTCGAGCTGCTCGGTGCGCTCGTTCCAGAGCAGGATGGTGAACATCTGGAAGTCGATGACGCGTTTCAGGAGGCGACCGATGCTTTCGAGCAGGTCGTCGAGATCGAGGATGGAGGTGATCTCGCGCGAGATGTCGTTGAGCACGGCGAGGGTCTGCGCCTGGCGCGAGACGCGGGTGTAGAGGCGCGCGTTCTCAATCGCGATGGCGACGCGGGAGGCGACGTCTTCGAGCAGGCGCTGGTGCTCGGTGGTGAAGAAGGCGGGCGACTCGGACTGGATGTCGATGACGCCGATGACTTTGTTTTTGACGATGAGCGGGACGGCGAGTTCGGAGAGGACCTCGGGGTTGGCGTTGATGTACGGCTCAAAGAGGTGGACGTCTTCGATCAGGATGGATCGGCGCTCGCGAGCGGCGGTGCCGGTGACCCCGCGGCCGAGCTTGATGCGCAGGCGTTCGGTCTCAGGATTGTGGCCGGTCTGAAAGCGCATCCAGAGCTCGTTGGTGCGGTCGTTCAAGAGCAGGATGGCGAAGATGCGGTAGTCGATGACGGCGCGGACGAGGTCGGCCACGCGATGCATCAGCGCCTGGAGGTCGAGCGTGGTGTTGAGAGCGTCGGCGAGGCGGTGGAGGAAGTCGACCTGGAGCGGCTCGGTGCGGGGGTTGGCCGGGACGAGGGCGGCGGCGGGAGTCGGCGAGTAGTCGCCTTCGAACTCGTGGGTGGACTGTTCGCCGAGGCTGAGCGGGGCTGCCGGGCCGGGTGCTGTACCCGTCGGCGGTGGGGCAGCTTCGATCGGCTTGGGAAGGGACGAGGGCATCGCGCGGATGCGTTTGATGGTACCGCTTTCGGCGGCGTTTCGCCCCTTTGGAGAAGTGCTTGGGTGTGGGCGCCGATCGAGTTTTTTTCAAACGTTGGTGAGTCAACCAGCCGCATTGCGCAGTTCAGGAAGTACAAGACGCCCTGTGGAGGCTTGTTACCCGTGCCGGCTCAGAGTTCCACAGCCTCACCGCCCCAAGCCGCCGGGTCGACATCCTGTACCGTCTCCGTCAGCGTCCAGATGTGTCCGGCGAAGTCTTCCAGTGTGGCTTGGCGCTCACCATACACATGCGTCTGCGGAGCATGGATGACGCGTGCTCCCTGATCGAGCGCCCGCGAGCAGAGTGCGTCTACATCCGGCACGCGTAGCCTTACCGAACTCCTCGTCGCCCATTGGTTGTCCTTGCCCGCCTCACCCACGATCAGGCAGGCAGAGCCGAACCACATCTGCACGCGATGATTTCCGATTCGCAATCGAACACGAAAACCCAAGGCGGCCTCCAGCCACTTCGCCCCCACAACCACATCCGGATACGCGACCACTGGAACCACTTCACAGGGCGGAGCCGACCGATTCTTCACCGTCACGACCTCCGCCCCAATCATAAACCGGGCGCGACTCAAATTCGATTGAAGTATCACCTTGCGCGGCGCACAGGTAAAAGAACGAGAGGGTATTAAACGATGCTACTCGGGGGGGTGGCGCTTTTCCGGCGGAGCGTAGTTGGCGGACAGCGTCTCCGGGCTGATCTCGATGCCCGAGCTTTCGCGAATGATGTCGGCGATGTCGGCGTCGCTTCGGCCGGAGTTGCGCAAAGCTTCGATTTCGTCCGAGATCATGCCGACAAAGGCCGGGGCAGGGAACTGCTCGGGCGGAAGGCCTGCAGCGGAGCGAAGCGCGGCCTGGGCGCGCAGGATTTGATCGAGAGGGTAGCCGGGCATGAGAGTGGACCTCAGAGGATGGGGGAAGCTTGGCTGTGGGTCTGGCCGGCGAGTTCCTCGACGATGCGAACGCTGGCGCTGGCGCCGATGCGGGAGGCTCCGGCGCGCAGCATGGCTGAGGCATCGGCGAGCCACCGGATGCCGCCCGAGGCCTTTACGCCGGCGCGGCTGCCGGCCTGTTCGCGAAGGAGGCTGATGTCGTCCGCGGTGGCGCCCCCGGTCGAGAATCCGGTCGAGGTTTTCAGGAAGTCGGCGCCGGCCGAGAGCGCAAGATCGGCGGCGCGGAGCTTCTCTTCAAAGCTGAGCAGAGCGGTTTCGAGGATGACCTTGACGATCGCTCCCGAGCCGTGGGCAAGCTCGACCACGCCGCGGATGTCTTCGCGGACGGCGTCGAAGTCGGACGGCGTACCGGACTTCAGCAAGCCGATGTTGAGCACCATGTCGAGATCGTGCGCGCCCAGCTGGAGCACCCGCGCAGCCTCGTCGCGCTTGGATGCCGGGAGCGACGCGCCCAGGGGAAAGCCGAGGACGACGCCCACCGGGACGCCGGTCCCGCGAAGAGCTTCAGCCACGGTTGCGACCCAGGTCGGGTTCACCATGGCGCAGGCAAAGCGATGCTCGGCGGCTTCGTGCGCGAGCTGGAGCACCTGGGCGCGGGTCGCTTCGGGCTTCAGCAGCGTGTGGTCCAAGACGGCCGCAAGCGCCGCCGGCGAGGACATGGCCTGAGCGGCAAATGCGGTCGGGTCAAAGCTCTGGGTTGCTGTGGGTCCGGCGAGAGAGGTCGCGCTCATGTGTTTCTCGAAGCTCCTATAGTCTGGCGGCTCGATGCCTTGGGGAGGGCTCGCCTTGCGCCGGGTACGTTCTATCACACGGACGTTGCGATTGGCTGACGTTTTGGCGACGCCTTGTGCGCTGCGCTGTGCGCCAGGGCCAGATCGTCGCGGAGAAAGTTGTAGAGCTGTTCGCGCGAGGTCTCGTCGCGCGCGCGCAGGACGGCCGAGGGATGGATGGTCGCGATGACCTGGTCGGCGTAGGGCGTCGAGAGGAGCTTGCCGTGATCGCGCATGAGGGCAAACGTGCCGCCGAGCAGCGACTTCGACGCCGATGCGCCCAGGCACAGGATGACCCGCGGACGGACGGCGTCGATCTCCGCCAACAGCCACGGCCGGCAGGCGGAGATCTCAGCCATGCGCGGGTTCTGGTGCAGCCGAAGCTTGCCGCGCTGGACGAATTTGAAGTGCTTGACCGCGTTGGTGACGTAGATCTGGCCTCGGTCGATGTTGAGGTCGGCGAGGGCCTGGTCGAGGATGCGGCCGGCCGGACCGACGAAGGGCAGGCCTTGGCGGTCTTCCTGGTCGCCCGGCTGTTCGCCGACCAGCATGAGGGTGGCAGGGTGGTTTGGACCGAGATCGGCCGGTCCCTCGCCCGGCACGGCCTGGGTCGCATGGAGGTAGAGGTCGCAGCCCTGGCAGCTGTTCAGCGCGGCGTCGAGGACGGGGAGGCTGTGCTCGGGCGGGACGAAGGGTGCGGCGGTCGGCTTGTCGGCCTGCGTCTGGACCATGGTTCCTACACGGTTGGCGGCTTGGGTGATGAGTTGCGGAAGGACCGTGACCTCCGGAAGGTTCTTCCAGTAGCGCACCGGCATCTCGGACCGCATCGCGGACGGGTTGAGACGGGCGGGGTTGAAGATGCTCGAATAGTACGATCGCCACAGCGTCTCGAGCTCGTCTTCGGCCGGCGCGGCTTCGCGCGGGAGCCCCTCGAACCAGTGCAGCTGTTTGGTTGCGGGATCCCACGCGACGGACTGGTCGGGTGTGAGGATCGTCCACTGCATGGAGGCGAAGCGCTCGGCAAAGAAGGGCGCGCCGAGCGGGAGGATGCGGTGGTCGGGCTGGTACCAGGCGATGAAGTGCTCGCAGTGCTCGGTGACTTCCTGGGTGGCAGCATCGATTTCGGGCCAGCACTCGGGAATGTCG
>CAXUIB010000093.1:0-8471 GCA_964250945.1 uncultured Acidobacteriaceae bacterium | reverse complement strand
ATAAACACATTTGGCGTCCCCGACGGGATTTGAACCCGTGTTACCGCCGTGAAAGGGACTCCGGCAGCTGTAACTAACAGAAAACAATGGGCACGGTTGGCCACCTAAGTGCATTTCGGAACCCTCAGTAAGCCTTATCGAACCCGTATCGAACCCGTATTGCTGGTGTGTGCAAGGTCAGCTGACCTTGCACTGCGCCTATTCCTTAGACGTGCTGTTCCAAGCGAAGATCGTCGCCAGAACAAGTGGAACTTCCTACAAGCAACGAGCATGCGGCGTGTGGCGATGCTGATGATCCCTTCCTGCGGACAAGAGACTGCATCCGATCCTGCTTTACATCTACGTCTTTTCAGCTGACAGCATCGCTCCGGCGTTACGCTCTATTGAGCGATAACCCGAAAGTCGCACGTCTGTTCGTACGCACTGTTCTGCCGTACGGGTTTACCTTCCTAAGGTGACTTCTCACTTGTACGCGCATACGCGTTTAGCAAACCAGCAGCAGATGGAATACGAGCCGCTGCAACAACACCTGTTACAAGTGGGATCCGCTGCAGCGAGCTTTGCAGGGAGCTTTGGCGCGGAGATGTGGGGAGACCTTCTCGGCAGATGTCATGATCTCGGTAAAGGTTCGCGCGAATTCCAGGACTACCTGAAGAACTCGTCTACCCGCGATGCCGTCGATGCCAGCGAGGAGCGCGAAGGGAGTGTGCCCGAGCGCGGGAAACGCGTAGACCACAGCTCCTTTGGAGCGAAGTACGCCGCGCGCAACTTCGGTCCTTTGCAAGGAACTCTGCTTGCATATGCGATCGCCGGACATCATGCAGGATTGCCCGATTGGCGTGCAACGGACGACGCGTCGGGGCGGAGCACGTTGCAATGGCGGCTCAGCGAGGAGAACAGGATTCCTGCATCTGCCGAGCCGGAAACTGCCCTACCTGCACCTGCAATGCCGATTCGCAAGCCGGGTGGAGATCCTGCGTTTTCGCTGGCTTTCTTCACACGGATGTTGTTCTCTGCCCTGATCGATGCCGACCGCACCTGCACGGAGGCCTTTGCCGAACCGGAGCAAGCGCGAGAACGGCAACAGCCGCGGCCATCACTCGATGCGCTAAGCACAGAGTTGGACAAGTACGTCCATGCGCTGCAACAGCGGTCGGCACCGACGGTGGTCAACCAAAAGAGGCAACAGGTTCTGGCTCAATGCCGTGCCGCCGCTGCATTCGAGACGGGCTTGTTTTCGCTCCAGGTGCCCACTGGGGGCGGTAAGAGCCTCGCCTCCCTTGTCTTTGCCCTGAAGCACGCGTTGCTGCACGGACAGCGCCGCATCATCTATGCCATTCCGTTCACCAGCATCATCGAGCAGACCGCGGATGTGTACCGGAAAGCCCTCGGGAGCCATGCACAGTGGGGCATGGTGGAACACCATACGGGCATTGAGCCGAACCAGCGAAGTCGGGCCAGTCAGTTCGGAAGTGAGAACTGGGACGCTCCTCTTGTGGTCACCACCAATGTGCAGCTATTTGAAAGTCTGTTCGCGGCAAGAACGACGCCCTGTCGCAAGCTGCACAATATCAGCAACAGCGTTCTTGTCCTGGATGAGGCGCAGACACTTCCTGTTGAGTTGCTCGCTCCCACGCTTGCGGCCCTCCGGGAACTCGTAGCCCAGTATGGCTGCAGCATTGTGCTGTGCACGGCGACGCAACCAGCTCTGACCAGGCGTCCCGATTTTGAGATTGGCCTTGATCATGTGCGCCCCATCATCGATGAGCCGCAGATGCTCTTCGATGCCCTGAAACGTGTAGAAATTGGGCGCTTGGGCGCGTTGACCGATGCGCAGCTTACCGCGCGCCTGTCTGAAGAGCCTCGATCATTGTGCATCGTCAACACGCGTCCACATGCAGCGGAGCTATACGACCTGCTGTCATCAAATGTCGAGCCGAGCACGTGCTTTCACCTGAGTACACTCATGTGCGGCGCCCACCGGCGTAAGGTGCTCCGCCAGATCCGGGATCGCCTCAAAGAAGGTGGACAAGCCTGCCGCATCGTCAGCACGCAGTTGATTGAGGCCGGGGTGGATCTCGATCTACCGGTGGTCTACCGTGCGGCGGCAGGCTTGGACGCGATCGCTCAGGCGGCGGGGCGATGCAACCGCGAAGGTCAGTTGGCGGGCCTCGGTACAACGTACGTCTTCGAAACCGCGGACCGCCTCCCGCCCGGCTTCCTGGCGCAGAGCCGACAGGCGGGCAGCGAAATTCTGTCACAGTTCCCCAATGCTGATCCGCTCGGACCCCAGATGATTGAGGCCTATTTCAGGCGCCTCTACTGGAGCAAACGCAACGAATGGGATAAGGCCGGCGTAATGCAGCTGATGCAGCTCGATAGACAACGCGGTCAGCTTCAGTTCCAGTTTCGCCAGATCGCTGCGGCCTACCGAATGATCGAAGACAAGCAGGTACCCATCTTGGTTCCCTACGGTAAGGGCGGCAAAAATCTGGCGAGCAACCTTCTTGGCGGCCATGTAGAGTACATTCCGCAACGTCAGTTACAGCCCTTCCTTGTCTCTGTACCCGAGCGCACTATTTTCGGCATGGAACGAGCCGGCGTCGTCCAGCAACACCCGTCTGGCGTATGGGTCCTGCTTCGCGAGGATGTCTATACAGAGGCGAAAGGCCTCAAGCTTGACGGCTTCGGCCTGGATGCACGGGTGTGGGGTGTGTAGCTGCCATCAGGAGGGATGCGTGGCCTTCGGCGTACGTCTGCATTGCTGGGGTGAGTGGGCTTGCTTTACCCGGCCCGAGATGAAAGTAGAGCGCGTCAGCTATGACGCCATGACCCCGTCCGCGGCGCGTGGCGTGCTTGAGGCGATCTACTGGAAGCCCGAGATTCACTGGGTCGTTGACCGGGTCACCGTACTCCGGCCCATTCGCTTCACCTCGGTGCGACGAAACGAGGTCAAGGAAAAGATTGCCGCCGGGTCTGCCGCGCGCGTGATGAACGCTGGCAGGGGCACACTCGAACAGATCGTCAGCGATGGCGACATGCGCCAGCAGCGGGCGGCCTTGCTGCTCCGCGATGTCAGCTATGTCATCGACGCGCACTTCGAGATCCTGAGCGGCCCGGAGAACGTGGCGAAACATCTCGACCAGTTTCAGCGTCGCGCGCGCAGAGGCGCCTGCCACACGCGGCCGTATCTCGGTTGTCGCGAGTTTGCGGCCCACTTCGCTCTGCTTGAAGCAGGCGCAGAGTCGCCCAGCCCTGATCCGTCGCTTGAGGGCGAACGCGACCTCGGTTGGATGTTGCATGACATCGACTTCTCGAGCCATGAGAAGCAGGCCCGCTTCTTCCGTGCAACGATGCGCGACGGCGTGATCACCGTACCCGCACTGGCCGGGGCGCGTGCATGATCCTCCAGCGACTCGCAGAGCACTACGACCGGATCGTGGCCGAGGGAAAGGCGGAGCTGGCGCCGCCCGGAAGCTCTCTGCAGAAGGTGAGCTTCTGTATCGTGCTTACACCTGAAGGCGAACTACACTCCTTTGAGGATTTGCGGCAGTCGGAGGGCAAGTTCGTTCGCCCTCGCAACCTGGTCTTGCCTGGGCAAAGCAAACCTCCCGGTGCAGGAATCAACCCGCGCTTTCTTTGGGATAGCGCCGAGTACCTGCTCGGATGGAGCGCGGACCCCGGGAAGAAGGAGCGTGCGCCGAAGACGTTCACCGCTTTTCGGGACATGCATCTCGCGCTGGAGCAGACGTTGGCGCATCCGGCCTTCACCGCAGTGTGCAACTTCCTTCGCGCATGGTCGCCCCAGCGCGCCGAGAGCTTCGGTCCGGAGTTAGCCGACAAGGCAACCAACTTTGGCGTGTTCCGCGTGCTCGGCGACGAGCTTCGCTATGTCCACGAACAGGTAGCGCCGCCGACCGAAAGCGGCACGGTAGAGGAGCAGGACCTCGCATACTGCCTCGTCTCCGGCGAGCTTGCACCCGCAGCTCGGCTGCACGAACCGAAGATCAAGGGCGTTAAGGGCTCTCAAACCTCCGGCGCGCTGCTCGTGTCCTTCAATTCGTCCTCTTTCACCTCGTACGGCAAAGACCAGAGCTTCAACGCGCCGGTCAGCGTGGGGGCGACCTTCCGCTACACGAACGCGCTGAACCATCTGCTGGACCCGCGTCAGAAGCGCCGCATCATCCTGGGAGACGCCACGGTCGTCTTCTGGGCTGATCATGCCACGGTCGTCGAAGACGCCTTTTTCGAGGCGCTCGCAGGCTGGGGCGGGGATAGTAAGGATGCCGTGCAGGAAGACCAGACACGCGTCAACGAAGCGCGGGTGCTGCTGACGCAAATGCGGGACGGCACAACCCACGCGACGCGAAGACCGGACGATCAGCCTACGCGCTTCTTTATCCTCGGCCTCTCGCCCAATGCCTCCCGGCTTTCGGTTCGACTGTGGGTAGAGCAGGACGCCGCCGAATTGGAGCGTCACCTGGCCAGGCATGTTCGTGACCTCGCGCTGGCCGGGAGCCGCGACGCGAGGATGCTCTCCGCGCGTCAGATTATCGAGGCGACAGGCCGCGCGGAACGCGAGAAAGCCGCCGGCCGGTTGAAGGGCTATGACACCAAAGCAGTGTCTCCGCAACTCGCGGGTGAGATTGCCCGCTCGATCGTGACCGGTGCTCCCTATCCGCAGTCGCTGCTTGCGACCATGGTGCGCCGCATCCGCGCGGACAACGAGGTCGCCTTCGCCCGCGTAAGCGCTATCAAAGCCGTCCTCGTCCGCAACTCGCGGCTGGCCGGCAAACCTTTGGAGATCCCCATGGAACTGAACGAACAGGAAACCGACATCGCCTATCGCTGCGGACGGCTCTTTGCCGTGCTCGAAAAGGCGCAATCTGACAGCCTGGGCGGCGACCTGAATGCCACGGTAAAGGACCGCTATTTCGCCTCTGCCAGTACAACGCCGGCCCTGGTATACCCCCGGCTCTTTCGCCTGAATGGGCATCATCTGGCCAAGCTCGACCAGGGCCCGAAGATCTTTTATCACCAGCTCATCAGCAGCCTGATGGCCGCGCCCTTCGACTTTCCTCGCCAGCTCAATCTTTTGGAGCAGGGCCGCTTCATCATCGGCTACTTCCAGCAACGTCAGATCTTTTACACACCCAAAAAGGAGAAAGCGCCTCAGCCAGAGGCCACCGCCGCATGAATACAACCGTGCAGAACCGCTACGATTTCGTATACTTTTTCGACGTCAAGGACGGCAACCCAAACGGCGATCCGGATGCCGGAAATCTGCCGCGCATTGACCCCGAGACTAATCAGGGCCTTGTGACTGATGTCTGCCTGAAGCGTAAGGTCCGCAACTTCGTCGCCGAAGACAAGGCAGAGTCCACCGGCCACCGGATCTATGTGAAAGAACGGGCCGTGCTGAACAATGAGCATGCCGAGGCGTATGCGGCAAAGGGCCTTGATCCAAAACAAGGTTTGCCAAAGAAGGAACAAGACGCTCGTGACCTTACGAAGTGGATGTGCGACAACTTCTTCGACATCCGCACTTTTGGCGCCGTCATGACCACCGAAGTCAATACAGGCCAGGTCCGTGGGCCTATTCAATTGACCTTCGCCCGCAGTCTGGACCCGATCATCTCCGCCGAGTTCGCGATCACTCGCTGCGCTGTGACCAACGAACGCGATGTCAGCAAAGAGCGCACCATCGGCCGCAAGTTCACCGTCCCCTACGGCCTTTACCGGGGCTATGGCTTCATCAACGCCTCGCTGGCACGGCAAACCGGCTTTTCCGAGGACGACCTTGCTCTCTTTAAACAAGCATTGAACAACATGTTCGAGCTCGACCGCTCAGCCGCCCGGGGGATGATGTCGCCGGTGCGCTGCATCGCGTTCAAACACGAGAAGGCCACCGGTAACGCGCGTGCCGACCAGCTCTTTGACATGGTTTCCGCTCGGCTCAGGCCCGAGCTCACCGCCGAGGGACGCCCGCCGCGTTCCCAGCACGACTACGTCATCGAGCTCACCGGCGACCTACCGGAAGGTGTCACGGTCGAGGAGTGGATTCCCATTCGGACGCAAACGGAGGTACAAGCCGCGTGAAGCGCAACAGCCCCGCTATGCCTCCCTTTAAGTGAATTGGTGCGTCCGGGTGGTACCCGGGGCCGGTACGTAAACCCGGCACACGTATCGTATGCCACAATCCTCGCTGTTCCCCGAACTCGACGACGCACTTCCGCTCAGCGGCTTGCAGCACCTTGCCTTCTGTCCGCG
Organism: uncultured Acidobacteriaceae bacterium; assembly: GCA_964250945.1. Taxonomy (GTDB): domain Bacteria; phylum Acidobacteriota; class Terriglobia; order Terriglobales; family Acidobacteriaceae; genus Edaphobacter. The sequence goes on along the minus strand of CAXUIB010000093.1, from coordinate 2,201 downwards.
GCAGTGGGCACTGATTCACCTGGAGCAGGCTTGGGCGGAGAACCGGCTGACGGCAGAAGGCCGTTTGCTGCACGAGCGCGCCGATCTCCCAGGGCAGTCACGGAGAAATGAGTTGCGCACCGTGCGTGGCCTTATGCTTGAAAGCCGCCGCCTGCGCCTGACCGGTCGCGCCGACGTGGTGGAGTTCCATCCCGAGCCCTTTCCCGTGGAATACAAGCGCGGTAAACGCAAACCCAATGACTGCGATCTTGTCCAACTGTGCGCCCAGGCGTTGTGTCTCGAGGAGATGCTCGGTGTCGCTGTTGGATCGGGCGCCATCTTCTACGGCGAGCCACGCCGCCGCACGGAGGTTATGTTCACCCCGGCTCTGCGGGCGCGCACGGAAGAACTCGCCCTCACCATGCACCGGCTCTATGCCGCACGAGAAACACCAGCGGCGCAGCCGGGAGACTACTGCCAACGCTGCTCGCTGGTCGACATATGCCTGCCCCGCGCGACCGCACACTCCTCCATCCAGGCAGATTGGACCTCGGCACAGCTTCGCTCGCTCAAACAGGATCTCTAGCCAACATCGAGGCGACCCGATGCGCAAGCTCCTCAACACCCTGCATGTGATGACGCCGGGAACGTATCTGCACCGCGATGGCGAAACTGTGTCGGTGAAGCTCGGCTCGGAGCTGAAGCTACGCGTTCCAATCCACACGCTGGAGGGCCTGGTCTGCTGGGGTCAGGTCTCCTGTTCCCCGCCCGTGCTCGGGCTTTGCTGCGAGAAGGGCGTAGGGGTCTCGTTCCTGACCGAGCAGGGTCGATTTATCGCCCGTGTGCAAGGGCCTGTCTCCGGCAACGTACTTCTGCGCCGTCAGCAGTACCGCATGGCTGACGCTGCTGACCTCGCGCTTCCGGTAGTGCGCAGCATCGTGACCGCCAAGGTCGCGAACAGCCGCGTCGTGCTTTTGCGCGCTGCACGCGAGACCGCGGATCCGCCTCGGCAAACAATTTTGCGCGAAGCCGCGAATCGGCTCTCCTGGATCGGTCTTGACGCAGCGCGGGCACTGTCCGTCGACGAGGCGCGCGGCCATGAAGGCGTAGCCGGTCAGGTCTATTTCTCAGTCTTCGACGCCATGATCGCGGGAGACCGTGAGGCCTTCCAGTTCGGTGGCCGCTCCCGTCGGCCGCCCTTGGACCGCGTCAATGCCCTTCTGTCGTTTCTATATGCCCTCTTGCGGCATGATATTGAGTCCGCTCTCGAAAGCGTGGGCTTAGATCCGGCGGTTGGTTTTCTCCATACCGATCGTCCAGGACGGCCCAGCCTCGCGCTTGACCTCATGGAAGAGCTTCGCAGCGTCCTGGCCGATCGTCTTGCGCTCACACTGGTCAATCGCAGGCAGGTGCAGGCCGAAGGCTTCGTCGAGCAGGACGGTGGCGGAATTCTCCTAGAGGAGGGTACGCGCAAAGCCGTGATCGCTGCGTGGCAGACTCGCAAACAGGAGGAGTTCGAACATCCGTTCTTGCGCGAGCGCATCCCATTCGGCTTAGTGCCCTACGTACAGGCCTTGCTGTTCGCGCGCTTCGTCCGGGGAGGCTTGGACGGCTATCCCGCGTTTCTCTGGAGGTAAGCCGAAGCAACCATGCTGGTTCTGGTCAGTTACGATGTCAGTACCCGGGATGAAGCCGGTCGGCGCAGACTTCGGCGCGTCGCTCGGTTATGTGAGAATCGCGGACAGCGGGTACAGAACTCCGTCTTCGAGTGCTTGGTCGACGCCGCCCAGTGGGTCTCGCTACGCGCAGATCTACTGGCCGAAGCCGATCCGGGGCAGGATAGCCTCCGCTTCTACTTTCTCGGAAACGAATGGAAGCGACGCGTAGAGCATGTCGGCACGAAAGCAGCATACGACCCTGAAGGGCCGCTGATGATCTGAACAGGTCCATTTCGATGAAAGCCATGTGCGCGGACCCCAAGCGAACACGCGATACCGACGAGTTACGCGCGGAGCGCAACTCGCTTGCTCCGAAGGAGATGCTTCGCCGTTCACAGTTCCGATCGATCTAACTATTTCCTGATTACTGCGGTCCGCGCATGTGGCATGCTAAACCCCAGCACGTCAGGGATTTCGCCAACGTGCCGTCGCTCCCCACGCGGGGAGCGTGGATTGAAACTTCTTTAGGCGCTGAAACTCGGCCGAAGATGCGGGTCGCTCCCC
>CAXUIB010000092.1:0-8477 GCA_964250945.1 uncultured Acidobacteriaceae bacterium | reverse complement strand
CCCCCCATGCACCCCCAACTCCGACCCATGCTTGCTCTCGCTCTTCCGCTCGTCGCCGCCGAGATCGGATGGATGAGCATGGGGATCGTCGACACGATCATGGTCGGCCATCTGCCGAACGCCGCGGTCGCCATCTCGTCGGTCGCGCTCGCCCAGGTGTTCTACAACACCCTCGCGTTTGGCATTGCCGGCATGCTTCTCGGCCTCGACACCGTTTTATCCCAGGCGCATGGCGCGGGCGAAATCGATGAGGCCAACCTGTGGTTGCTGCACGGCCTTGCGCTCGCAGGCGGCCTCGCCATTGCACTTACGGTCGTCTTCGCCCTTGCTCCCCTGGGTCTCGCGCACCTCCGCGCCGACCCTGTCGTGCGCCTCGGCGCCATGCAGACCCTCCAGGCCCTCAATCTCGGCACGGTCCCGCTGCTGCTCTACTTTGCCCTGCGCCGCTATCTCCAGGCCTTCAACCACGTCCGCTTTATCGCCGCCACCCTGGTCTCCGCGAACCTCGTCAATCTCCTCTTCGATTGGCTGCTCATCTACGGCCACGAGTGGACCGTCCACCTGGGCCCCACGCACCAACTCACGCTCCGATGGGCGCCGCTGGGCATTGTCGGCTCCGGCCTGGCCACCGCGCTTGCCCGTCTTTATCAGGCGGCGTTCCTGATCGTCGCCATCCTCTTGGTCAACCGCCGGCACAGCTACGGCCTGCTCGAGACCCGCCTGCGGCCCGGCTTCAACCGCGTTCGGCAACTGCTTGCGCTCGGCGCCCCTGCCGGCACGACCATCTTCGTCGAGATCGCAATCTTTGCCGTCGTCACCTTTCTTATTTCCACGCTCGGGCCCATCCCGCTCGCCGGCCACGAGCTCGCCCTCACCATCATTTCTTTCACTTTTATGATCCCGCTCGGCATCTCTGCCGCGGCCAGCGTCCGCGTGGGCCAAGAGGTGGGCCGGCAGGACCTCCGCGCCGCCCGCGCCGCCGGTTGGACCGCCATCGCGCTCTCGGCCGGATTCATGCTCTTCAGCGCTGCCACCTTTCTCCTCTTCCCCGCTCTTCTTCTCCGGTTCTTCACCCGAGATCCGCTCGTCATCGCCGCCGGCGTTCCGCTCCTCTTCATCGCCGCCCTTTTTCAGTTTTTTGACGGCGTCCAGATCACCGTGATCGGCGCCCTCCGCGGCGCGGGCGACACTCTTTCCGGTCTTCTCACGCATCTCTGCTCGTACTGGATCGTCGGCCTCCCGCTCGGCATTTATCTTTGCTTCCACCGCAAACTCGGGGCGCGCGGGCTCTGGATCGGCCTTTGCGCCGCCCTCGTCCTGACCGGCATCGTCCTGTTGCTGCGCTGGCGGCTGAACCCAGAGCTGCGGGACGTGCCCGGATCTTCTGCTACCGCTCCCTCCAAAGCTCTGCCGTAAGGTCTCTGCTCGTCGCCCTCCGGCAAGATCATCGAAGGGCGACGGCGCGCTGCATCGCGGCGAGGATGCCGGCTTGTAACAGGTCACTCAGCGATGCCGGGATTTGGCGGATCGATCCCGAGAGCGGTCGCCAGCGAAATCAGATGGTCCTGCTCATCCAAAAGGATTTCGCGAATCGTCTCCGCGATCGCAAACTCGTTCAGGTCTTCGGCCTGCCTTACCCGTCGGCGGTACTGCCGGATTGTTTCCGTCTCATTCTCCAGATCGAAGCGAAGCATATCCTCCGCCTTTGAGGACGTCTTTACCAGCTTGGGCGTGACCGACGGCATGCCGCTGAGATAATCGACCGCATTTGAGATTTTGAGTGCGTGGCTGAGCTCTTCTTTCGCGTGTACCTCCAAGGTGTCGGCTATGTTCATGTAAGCCGCGCCCGTAAGGACCTGCGAGTAATTCACGTAAGCAATGATGGCCTGGTACTCACGGGAAAGATCCTCGTTGAGGTTGTTAATAAACTGCTCGCGCGTAATCGGTTCAGGCATCGGAGGTCTCCTTATAGTTTAGGGTTGTAAGTTGGAGTTACCCAGCCATCGCACCGGCTAGAGAATTATCGAGCAAGTTAGCTCGCCTAGTTATTCGAGTTATTAAATGACTTCGCAAGCCGTTCGGCAACCATCAGGATCGTCAGGTTGATCGGGCAGGATACCGCCTGCGGGAAGATCGAGGCATCGACCACCCGCAAGCCCTCCGTATGTCGGACTCGGCCAACCTCGTCGACCACTGCGGCCCGGTCGCTCTCACCTCCCATCGGAGCCGTCGCCGTAGCGTGATAGAACGTCATCAAACCCGCGTCGAGGGCGGCTTCGAGCTGCGCATCGGTCGCAACATTCGGCCCGGGCAAAAGCTCCTGCTCGATCAGGCTCCCCAGCGGCTCCGTTTTGGCCAACGTGCGTGCCAACTTCACAATCTCGGTAAGCCGGCGCCGATCAGACGCCTCGCCCAGGAGGTTGTAGTCGATCCGCGGCGTAAACTCAGGGTTGCGATTCTTCAAGCGCAGCGTGCCGATCGATCGGGGCAAGACGACGGCCGCCCATATGCGAAGCACACGGATCTGCTCTCCTCGATCATTCAGGTCCGGCTGCACGGAAACCGAAAGCTGCAAATCAAGGACATCTTCGCCGCGGGCTTCGGCCTCGCTCGACCGGGTCCACAGCACACCGCTCCCACCCGGTGGAACTGCTCCCGTCGACGGCTTAAGCGCGTAGCCCAAGGAATACATCGGCTGCTCCTGCAGGTGTTCACCGACCGGTAGATCAGCCACCACATCGATGCCAAGCTCGTCGAGATGGGTCGCCGGTCCTACACCGGATCGCAGAAGAATTGCGGGGCTGCCATAGACACCCGCCGACAAAACAATCTCGCCGGCCTCCATCGTGCGGCCGTCTACCAGATGCACCCTCGTGGCCCGGCGGCCCTCGAATCCGACCCGGTCGACCTGCGTGTCGGGCTTGATCACGAGGTTTGGGCGGGCTCGGACCTCGTCTGAAAGAAAGATGATTGCTGTGTTGACTCGCTTGCCGTCGACGACATTCTTCATCTCGGATCCAACACCGCCCTGGTGTTCGCCGTTGAAGTCGTAAACGCGCGGATACCCGGCCGCCACGCCGGCTTCGATAAAGGCGCGAACCGCCGGTGTAAGCTCGTCCATCGTGGACTGATGAATGGGCCACGGCCCCGACCGCCCGTGCCAGCGATCCTCCCCTGCCGACGTATTCTCAAGCGCCTTGTAGCCATCGAGAACCGTCGAATACGTCCATTCGGGCAAGCCGTGCTCTCGCCAGTGGGCGAAATCGCTCGGCCGCGCGTGCCGCGATATGCCCCCGTTGATTGTCGAACCACCGCCAAGCACACGTCCCGCATACGCCGCGATGCTGTGCGCCGTGCATCCCGGAACACTCTGATACCCCCAGATGTGCACCGGCTCAATCGCTATCATGGCCGCATTCGTCAGATCTTCGGGAAATCCATTTGGTGGGTATCCATGACCCGCTTCCAACAGGAGAACCGTTCGCGACCGATCTTCACTGAGACGGCTCGCCAGAACACAACCGGCCGACCCGCCGCCGACAATCACGACGTCATACCTCGATTTTGCATCTGCCATCACTCGTCTCCGTCAACCGTGGTTACACATTCTGTTCTGCCGCAGTGCCGAATATGCTCGGAATGCAGTCGAAGGAGGAACTGGAGTTCGAGCAGAAGATAGGTGGATGCCGACCTCTCGCTCCATAACTAGATAAGACCGAGCCGCACCTTACTTCGCAGAAGTCTTGTCGCTCAAGGAGTACACCTCCTGAATTTTGGTCCAGGCCGGCTTCGCGGCTCGTGGACACGGTCCCGTGGCGCAGGATGCATGCGCGCTTGCCAGCCGTGATCCGTACGCACCGTATCCTCCTCGAACCCCTTCGGACAGCTCCTCTGCCCACCTATATGGAGACGCTCAGGCGCGGCCTTGCATACACTTGCTTCCCCTGCAAATGCGATTCGCCTTTTACGCGAAGGGTGACAGGAAGGCTCGTTCGCCCCTTGCGCCAGCCCAAAAAGCTAGGGCGAGCTCCCTGAAAGTCCAGAGAACTCGCCCTCTACCGAGCAGACCGTTTTCCAGTCCGCCCACACCCTGTGTTTTCCTGAGCAGCTGACCTACTGAATGGTCCCGTTCAGGCCTGCGGTGAAGAACACGCCCATGGACGGTCCCGTCGCCGGCGCCGGTCCGCCTGTGACGATGGCCAACACCTGCGTCGTCGTCCGCGCAAATGCGATGCTGTTTGTGTCGGCGTCGACCACCGTGCTGGCCGTGATGTTTCCGCCCGTGTTGGTTGCGGCCGTGTTCAACGCGACCATCGTTGTGCCGACCGGAACATCGTCCACCGTCTGGCTCGGCGACGGGTTTGCCAGCTTCGATCGCAGAGCCGAGATCTTCACGGTCAGCGCCTCGAGGTTGGTGTTGCCGTTGGCTGCATCGAGGCCCAGAATCGTCGACCGGATGAGACCCGCGTGGTACGCCTCGACCGCCAGGATGCCGGTCGCTGCGGGAAGCACATTCGTCTTGTCCGTGATCGACGCCGCCGCGCCGTGGTACGCCGTGACGCCCACGTCCTCGAAGATGTACGCGCCGATGAGGAAGTTCGCGTCGTTGGCGAACGGATCGAAGCTCGCTCCGATCCCGGCCGCGGACGCCAGCTTGTTGAAGGAGGTCATCAGGTCGATGTTGGGCATCGACACCGCATGGGACCCAAGCGCGCTCTGGAGGAACGCGACGTGCTTGGCCTCTTCGACCGCCGTCTCCCGGGCATAGGCCTGGATGAGAGGGTTGGTGAACTGCACCATCGGGTTGGCCTTGATGGTCACCGTGCCCCTCGTCCCGCCATTAACTACGACCGGAATCGGTGTCGGCAGCTGGTCGATCGGAATCCCAAACGCGGCGTAGGTGTAGAACTGCGCCTCGAGGTACTCGAGGTTCAGGGCGAAGTTGAGGATGTCGTTATCGTTGATGGTCGCAGCCTGCGCCTTAGGGGCAAAGGCCAGGCCGGCGAGGGCCACACCGCCCATGGCAAGCATGGCGCGGCGGGAAGAGATGATGTTGTCGAGCTGCTGAGTTTCTTGAGTGGCCATTGGAGGTCGTGTCCTTAGGAAGCTACGGTGATGGTGCCGTTCAGGCCGTTGGGGAAGAAGACGCCGCTCTTGGCGCCGGCCGTTGCGCTGCCATAGACGATGTGCAGCACCTGGCTTGTCGTCCGCGAGAAGCCGACGGCGGTCGTGGCGCTTGCAGCGACGATGCTGGTCGAGCTGAGCGTGGTCTCGTTGCCGCCGCCCAGAGTTCCGCGCAGAGCGGAGATCTTGTTGGCGTTGGTCAGCGTCGTTGTATCTCCGCTGGCGACGATCAGCGCCCGGATCTCTGCTGCGTGGTAGGCTTCGACGGCCATGATGCCAGCGGCTGCAGTCAGGATGCTGCTGTTGGTGATGGCCGGAGCCGCTCCGCTGTACGCCGTCACGCCGACATCCTCGAACACGAACGCGCCGAGGAGAAACGGCAGCGAACCCGAGAACGGGTCGAAGGCGCCGGAGATTCCGGCGGCCGCAGCCAGCATCGTGAAGCCGTTGGTGAAGTCGATGTTAGGTCGTGCGACCGGTGTTCCGCCGTTGGCCTTGATGGTCGCCTGGATGGCGCGCACGTGGTTCAGCTCGTTTTGCGCGATTTCGGCGGCGTACTCGGCATACAAGGTACTGCTGAAGCTGACCTTGGTTCCGCCCGTGACTGTTCCCGCACCCGTCAGAGCGTCGGTGGACGAGAGTCCGGTTCCGGTTGCGGCGCGGAGATAAAACTCAGCCTCGAGGTACTCGAGGTTCAAGGCAAAGTTCAGGATGTCGTTATCCGGGACGTCCTGGGGTGTCGGCGCGGTTGGCGGTGTCGGTGTGGCCACGGTGCCGCTGTCGCTGCAGCCTGTTACCAGAGCGGCCGCGCTCAGCGCTCCAGCGCCGGCCAGAAAGCTGCGCCGGGATGGCCCGGCAAGAGTTAGATCCAAGTTCTTTCTCACGTAAAAGACCTCAAAACAAAGGCGGTTAGAAGTGCGTTAGGACCGTGTTGCAAGTGTTAGGTGTACGTCGCAGCGAGAGGTTCGGTTTTGGACTGCTCGCTCACCATAGCGATTCCGATGTGAAAACGTAATAGGATTCTGGTCTAAAGTCACTCTCGGTAACACGGAAGTTGTACGGAACTGTGTCGCAGCTCTGTCGGGGAGGGCGACGCACATGGAACGATCTACAATCGAACGGGAGGAGCTTGACGGTGATTGCGATCCGCGAGAGCGATCTGGTCCAGAGCGTCGCCGACGCGCTCCAGTACATCAGCTACTACCATCCCGTCGACTACATCACCAATCTTGCCGAGGCGTACGAGCGGGAAGAATCCCCCGCCGCCAAGGATGCGATGAAGCAGATTCTGGTCAATTCCAGGATGTGCTTTGAGGGTCATCGGCCCATCTGCCAGGACACCGGCATCGTCACCCTCTTTATCAAGCTTGGGATGGACGTGCGTTTGGTTGCTGAGGACGGCGAAGGCTCGGCAACGATGACTCTGCAAGAGATGTGCGACGCCGGTGTGCGGCAGGCGTGGCTCGACCCTGAGAACAGGCTGCGCGGGAGCATCCTCGCCGACCCTGCCTTTGCTCGGCGCAACACGGTCGACAATACACCTTGCGTGGTCGAGGTTTCCCTGGTTCGGGGATCGACGGTGGACGTCACTGTAGCCGCAAAGGGCGGAGGCTCCGAAGCGAAGTCCAAGTTCGTCATGCTGAACCCTTCTGACTCGATCGTCGAATGGGTGCTCAAGACTGTGCCCACCATGGGCGCGGGCTGGTGTCCCCCTGGGATGCTCGGCATCGGGATCGGCGGCACGGCGGAAAAGGCCATGCTCCTTGCCAAACAGAGTCTGATGGAGCCTATCGACATGCAGGAGCTTAAGGCTCGGGGCCCGCAAACGGACATTGAGAAGCTTCGCATCGACCTCTACGACAAGGTGAACGCGCTCGGCATTGGGGCGCAGGGCCTCGGCGGCCTCACCACCGTGCTCGACGTAAAGATTCTGGATTGGCCGACCCACGCCGCCAATCTTCCTGTTGCCATGATCCCGAACTGCGCCGCCACCCGGCACGCCCACTTTGTGCTGGATGGCTCCGGCCCGGTGATGCTCGAACCGCCGCCGATCCACGCCTGGCCGGATCTGGTGTACGATGTCCACGGCGCACGGCGGGTCGACCTCGACACTGTCACCCGCGACGAGATCGCCACCTGGCAGCCCGGCGAGGTCGTACTCTTGTCAGGCAAGCTGCTCACCGGCCGCGATGCCGCCCACAAACGCCTCACCGACATGCTCTCGCGCGGCGAGTCCCTGCCTGTCGACTTCGGTGGCCGCTTCATCTACTACGTCGGACCGGTCGATGCTGTGCGCGACGAGGCTGTCGGTCCGGCGGGTCCCACGACCGCCACGCGCATGGATAAGTTCACTCGGCAGATGCTTGAAGAGACCGGGCTGCTGGGCATGATCGGCAAGGCCGAGCGGGGCGTTGCGGCGATTGAGGCGATTCGCGACACCGGCGCTGTGTACCTAATGGCAGTGGGCGGCGCCGCCTACCTCGTTTCGAAGGCCATCCGGCGATCGCGTCTGCTCGCTTTTTCCGATCTCGGCATGGAAGCGATTTACGAGTTTGAGGTCGTCGACATGCCGGTTACGGTAGCGGTCGACGCGCGCGGAACCAGCGTCCACCAGACCGGGCCGGCAGAGTGGTCAGAGCGCATTGCCGTTTCGCAGCAGCTGGCCGGCGTCGCGATTTTGGGGCAGTGAATTTTCCATGAGGTTCAGAGTCGAAACGTTTAGGCAGCCTCGCTCTCCGATACTCTGGACGGCTCGGTCTCACGGCGCAGCCGACGCGATCGAAGCCGCCGCAAGGCTCGGCTGCACGGCGGACAGAAGACGGTAAGCAGAGGCGGCCAGGCAAACATCGCGGCCAGAACGATCAAGGTAATGAGAGTAGCAACGGCTGGGTCGGACATGATAGGTCTCCGTGGCAGATAGTGAGGGAGAGACTTGCCGCGTTACAATACGTGCGGCGGCCGTGGCCCGGGAAGGGGAGTCGTCAGAAGACGCCAGTCAAAAGACCGGATGGAGACCTGAAGTCGGGTCTCGCGGCGGACAGGCTTTCGGTTCCGAATTTCCGAAATTCAGAACGCGCTTTCTCATGCCGAGCGCCCCATCACGATCGAGAGCACTCGTTGGCCTAAATTCTGCCACAAAGAGCGCCGTGTCAAGATAAATATTTTCTTGCACGCAAGGAAGGGAGGCCGCATTCGAGCGGATCTCCTGCTGCTGTGAGTCGGATAGAGTGTGGGGTGCCGTTTCGATTGAGGAAGACGGCCAGGAGGGTTATGTTCTCGCTATACACCTACAGGAGAACCGCTCTAGTTGTGGAGGCTCAAGAGGTTGTTCCTATTCAGCCCAGCGCGGGAAG
>CAXUIB010000091.1:0-8524 GCA_964250945.1 uncultured Acidobacteriaceae bacterium | reverse complement strand
GTGGTGGGGGATGTGGTGGCGGCGGCAAAGTCGCGGACGGAGGGCCGGGGCGCCGATGTGGCGATGGTGGCGGTAGGGAACGATGCTTTGATCCGGACGGCGATGGATGCGATCCGGCCAGGGGGGCGGGTGATGCTGTTTGCCAGCACGCAGCATGGCAGGGCGGCGTTTGATCCGGCGCAGGTGTGCATGGACGAGAAGACGCTGATGGGGTCGTACAGCGCATCGGTGGCGGTGCAGGAGGAGGGGGTTCGGCTGGTGTTTGACGGGTACAGGAGCGGTCTCGATCTGACGCAGCTGATCTCGCACCGGTTTTCGCTCGAAGAGGCGACGGAGGCGATCGAGCTGGCGTCGCACCCGCAGCCTGGTTCGATGAAGATTGTTTTGCAGCCGTAGGGGCTGGGAGGGATTAGTCTAAGTCCCTATTTCCCGGTATCTTAGCCCGGCCAATAACAGATCTAACTGACAATAAATGATTTAGGTATAACCTCTGGAAGGGGGTATCACAGAGAGGGGGAGGCAAGAGCCTCCTGACATCGGCAAAGGACAGAATTGGGATGTATGTGGTCAGACGTGACGGTGCATCTTCCATCCCAGATACTTTGTTGCGGCCTCAAACACCGGTCCAGCCACGTTTGCAAAGTTCGCAGCGACGTGATGCTCAAACCCGTTCTCGCAGATAAACCGCAGCAGCTCCTGCATGCGCGGGATCTCGACCACACCGGCTCCGCCAAACGTCTGCAGCGGATCGTCCGTAAACGCACCTTCGCCGCAGTATCCCGTGATCCGGCCTTCGAGGTCGTCGGTCGAGAATCGTGCAAAGCTCATCGCTCCGGCCTTGACCGTCCCGTCCAACACGCCGTGCGTGTTCTCCTTGCCGACCGTTCCCGCGATAATCTGCTGAAAATCCATCTTCACGCCCTCACGGAAGAAGTGCTTCGGCAGGTTGGAACAATGAAAGCACACCGCCTTGTCCGGGTTGTCGCCGTAGTTGTTGTTCCAGTCCAAGAGCGCGCTCGGCGTCTCGCTCGCCAGCGCCAGCGCGTACATGCTCACCGTCCCCAGAGTGTCCGTCTCACACGCAGCCGGCAAGAGGTTCTCACTCATCATGCTCATCACCGTGCATGGAACGACGCCGAAGTACTCCTCCATCGACGTCCAGCACTGCACGGAGGAGATGGTCAGCTCGTGCGACCGCATGAAACCGTCGATGACGACGCCCAGCTTCGACATCTTCACCAAAGCTTCTTCAGGCGTGTTGTTGGTCGGCAGATAACGCTTGATCGTCCCGAGCTTCTCCTGGACCTGGCCGTTGCTGTCGGGCAGTCGCGCGATCTGGCCAAACACCTCGCTCAGATCGAGCGTATCGACCGTGATCCCCGATCTCTCGAGCAGCTTCTCCGAGTAGCGCACCGTGTTGAACGCCGCGGGACGAGCCCCGATCGCACCGATCCTGAGATTTTTGAACCCCTTCACAACTCGGCAGATGCCCGCAAACCACTCGAGATCTGCCTTGAACTCGGCAGAATCCGGAGTCTCGGTATGCAGACGAGTCAGCGAGTAAGGCACGCCATACTGTCGGAGGTTGTTGCAGATCGACATCTTCCCACAGAAGCTGTCGCGCCGAAACGCAATGGACATCTTTCCCGGCGCGTCGGGCGTCGCCTGCACCAGCACTGGAACCCGCAGATCGGCCAGCCGGATCGCGTCTGCCAGACCGCGCTCCTCGCCGAAGTTCGGCAAGGTGATGATGATTCCGTCGATCTCGGACGCGTGCTGCCGAAACAGCGCCGCACACTTCTTGGCATCGTCGTAGGTTTCAACCGCACCGTGCGCCGTCTGCCCAGGCTCGAGCACAACGGCCCGCATGCCTGCAGTTTCGAGAGCTGCCACCATCTCCAAGCGCCCACTCGTGGCCAAGTGCCCGGGAAAGAATCCCCGGTTTCCGACAATCACCCCAAACGTCATCTGCCTGCCCATCTACGACACCTCAGATCTTTCCTGGACGAAACCGGATCACATAAAACCCGCCGAACACGATCAGCAACAGACCCCACCAGAACGTTGTATGCAGCTTGAGCAGCAGGGGCAGCGCCAACTCCGTCGCCGAAGGATGACTCCACTGATAGATTCCCAACGGAAAGAGCACAATGCCATACATCAGGCAGAGCGCACCCACAAAGAACCAGATCGAAAGCGGCGCCTTCCCGCGGTGCCCCGGAGCCTCGGCCGCCGAGGTCCCAGGGTACGCATGTTCGTGCTCCGTCGGTCGTGTGTGCTCTTTGGCAGTTCGTCGCTGTGGTCCAGACATCGTGCGCCTCCAACTACCAGAAGATTAGATTCAAAATGAAAAAGACGGTGATCACGACAACTGCCCAGAAGATCGGCTTCTGCCAGATCGTGACGCCGCCATCGTGCGGGATCACGGTTGCGCCATACACCAGCCCGTTGAGCTCCGCATCCGACTTCGGCTCCGTCGCCAGGCTCACCATCACAGTTATGATGACGCACACCAGCCAGCACCAAAGCGCCCGGTACAGGTTCTCTGCCATCGGTTTGGCATCCGGCGACAGAGCAATATACCGGAGTGCGCCAGGGTCTTTCTGCACCCATGCCCACATGGCGATCGACGACGCTGTTCCGCAAAGCAGTCCCCAGAAGCCGCCCTGCCGCGTGGCGCGTTTCCACAACATACCCAGGATCACGGTCCCAAAAAGCGGCGCGATGAAGAAGCTGAACAGCGCCTGCACATAGTCCATGATGGAAGCCGCGTTTGCGACCAGATATGCCGTCCCGACGCTCACGAGCATACCTACAACGGTCGACATCCTGCCCATGAATACATAGTGCGAGTCACTCGCCTTCTTGTTGATGTACGCGCCATAGATGTCGTAGGTCCACACCGTTGAGAACGCGCTTACGTTTCCCGCCATTCCGCTCATGAAGCCGGCCACAAGAGCGGTAATCCCGAGCCCCAGCAGACCTGGACCGCAATACCGCACCAGCATCAGAGGCAGAACTTCGTTGTAACTGTGCAGACCGGTCGCCGCAACCTGGCTTTCGGGCACGAGATGCATCAGGCTTCCATCCGGATTCTTCAACACTGCGAGCGCCAGCAGACCCGGCACGATGACGATAAACGGGACCGCCATCTTGAACGCTGCCCCAATTACCGGAGCCAACTTTGCAGCGCGCAGATTGTTGGCGCTCAACACTCGTTGCACCACCAGGAAATCGGTGGTCCAGTATCCAAAACTCACCACGAATCCCAGCCCAAAGACGATTCCCGTCCAGTGGACACCCATCGGGTTGCCGCGGAAGGCGCCCAGCGTGGACCACAGATGCGTGTAGTCCGTGCTGCCTACATTGTGCGCAATCTGCGCCTTGAGGTTTGTCCACCCGCCGGCCTCAATCAAGCCCACAATCGGAATCAGCGCCGCACCCGCCCAGATCAGGACGAACTGCAAAACCTCATTGATGATGGCCGACCGCAGACCGCCCAGCATGACGTACAGACCCACCGTAATCGCGCCCACCCAGATCGAAAAGCTGATGTTCCAGCCGAGCACCACCTTCATGACCAGAGCCATGGAGTACATGTTGACGCCGCTCATCAGCACCGTCATGAACCCAAAGCTCACGGCGCTCACCGCCCGCGCACCCTCGCCGTACCGCAACTGGAGATACCCCGGCACCGAATGCGTCTTGGAGATGTAGTAGAACGGCATCATCACGATGCCGAGGAACAGCATTGCCGGAATTGCGCCGATCCAGTACCAGTGCATTGCGAGGATGCCGTACTGGTACGCCGCCCCGGCCCAACCCATCAGTTCAAGGGATCCGAGATTGGCCGACACGAAACTCAATCCGGCGATCCACGCGGTCATCTCTCGTCCGGCAAGAAAGAACTCCTCGCTGGTCGAAGCCGAATCCCGCACATAAAATCCGATAAACAGGACCAAGCAGAAGTAAAGAACCAGGATCAGGACGTCGACTGGGTGCAGGTGCGTGAGTTGCCGCGAAGTACCGGTCACCGCCAAAAGCAAAAGCTGCATCGATTCCCATCCCTAGCCAAGCTTGGCCGTGTGCCCCAAGACCTGCTCTCTTGTAAAAAAACTCAGCGCAAACACACCGCTGCCGGACCAAGCTCATTCACTCGGCTCGGAGGCGTACGCGTAACAGCAGCCAATCATACACAAGCGGGCGGGACGCTTGTTGCCGTGCATGCCTTCCAGCCACTTGCAATCGTTGGCCGTATCGGTGAATCTATGTTGTAGTGTGCGTTCCATGCCACTAGGAGATTTTTATGAAAATGAAAACCTTTGGCGGTCTGGTACTGACCGCCGCGCTCGCTGTCACGATCTCGTCCCCTGCTGTCGCGCAGAGTGTGGGCAGCGACACCAAAAAAGCTGCGAAGGACGTAGGCCACGGCACCGAAGATGTCGGCAAGGACGTAGGCCACGGCACCAAGAAGGTAGCAAAGGACGTAGGTCATGGCACCAAGGTTGGAGCGGAGGACGTAGGCCACGGCACCAAGGTTGGAGCGGAGGACGTAGGTCACGGAACCAAGGTGGTTGCGAAAGATGTAGGCCACGGCACCAAGGTTGGCGCGGAGGACGTGGGCCACGGCACCGAGAAGGTCTTTCATAAGAGCACACACCACAAAAAACACCACGCAAGGAAGACCGTGCACAAGGTAGAAGGCGTATGAACCTTCTAACTAGAAGGTTTATACGAATCCAGGAAACTCCATGAGAGACGCGTCTCGCGCCGTCTCGAAAAACCGTGGTGTAGATTCGCCTTCTAGAGCGGCGTGGCCGATACTCGCGGCCGACCACTCGGCTATTTCCCCGCGATCTTTGCTACGGAGGCTGCAACGGCCGTGCCCTTTCCTTCTACTACCGTGTAGATGGAATCGATGCCCGGCAGCGTGACCCTTTCCTTGAGGCCGCTCGGCCAGTGGACCTCCAATGCGTCGATGTTTGTCGCTTTCCCTAAGCCGAAGTGCAACCGCTGGTCTGGCGAGGACGCATAGCTTCCTCCGCTCACCACGTCTGCTCTCTGTTTGAACCCGTTTGCGGTCAGGTACACCGTTGCGCCTACGGCGTCCCGCGGGCTCTTAGGACCACCTACGAGCTTTATTCCTATCCAGTGGTTCGCGTTTGGGGAAACATTGCGAAACAAGGACGGCGTCCCATCCAAGTTGTTTACGACAGCATCGATCTTGCCGTCGTTGAACAAGTCACCGTAGGCGAGACCGCGAGCGACCGCCAGCTTCGCCAGCCCGCTCCCTTCGACAGGAGCGACTAACTTCAACTTGCCCGCATCGTTGTGGAACAGAAGCGCTCGCTGGGCCCATGTCGTGCCCCAATCCAACTTGTCAACCTCCGGGTACACGTGCCCGTTTACGGACATAAGATCGAGCCAGCCGTCATTGTCATAGTCAAAGAAGCTCGTCCCCCAACCTAGAAACGGGATGGTAGGTTCCGCTATTCCTAGTTGATAACTTACATCGGTAAAATTACCGTCGCCGTCATTGCGATACATGGGTTTGTAGTCGTCGGAGAAAGTTGTGTTGTATAAATCTATCAATCCGTTATGGGTAAAATCTCCTGCTGCGATGCCCATGGAGGCAGTTTCGCGGCCACTCTCATTCAGGGCGTACCCGGAAGCAAAGCTGGCGTCCTCAAAGGTGCCATTTCCGTTATTTATGTACAGATAGTTGGGCGTGGAGTCATCGGCAACAAGTAGATCGACCCTGCCATCATTGTTTACATCGATGAACAGCGAAGCCAGGCCGTAGTAAGTCGAATGATCACTTACTCCAGCTTTGTCGCTCACATCGGTAAAGGTGCCGTCGCCGTTGTTGTGAAACAAGTGATCGGCTTCGCCACGCAGTCCACGTGGTCCGCACATTACCTGAACACCCCGAAACTGGCAGCCCGCCAGAGCGCCTTTCGGACGTTCGCCGGCCGGCGATCCCTGACCGGGCATAGCAGACTGTTCATAGTGAACGTATCCCGGAACAAATAGATCCAACCGACCATCTCCGTCGTAGTCGCCCCAGGTCGCTCCCGTCGACCAGTTACCTAGAGTTACTCCTGCCTTTTCCGCTACATCCGTGAACGTCCCATCATGATTATTGTGATATAGACGATTTTTGCCAAAGTTACTCACATAAATATCGGGCCAACCATCGTTGTCATAGTCCGCAATGGCTACTCCAAAGCCCCACCGATCATTCTGCACGCCGGCTTTATCACTTACATCTGTAAAGGTGCCGTCGTGATTGTTATGGAACAGGGCGGCATGGGGCGCCGTGGCTTTTCCTGCCATGGCCTCATAGGTTGAGCCGTTCACAAAGTAGATATCGAGCCAACCATCGTTGTCATAATCGAGCAGTCCTACACCGGATCCTACTGTCTCGATGATGTAGTGTTTCTCGGGCGTACCCATGCGGTGCTGCCATTTCACAAGACCGGCCTTATCCGCGACATCTTGGAACACTACCGGGCCGTCCTTGACGAAGCCGCCGGCCGTGATCGGTCGGTGCTGTGCATCCAAAACCGCTGCGTGCGCCCCCCCCGTGGTCGATCCGCTCATCGTTGCCGACCCTTCATCCGGCTTTTGCGCCTGCGGCGCGGGCGCTGTCTGACCACTTACTGTAAGCCCATCCAAACCCATCAGAGCGGCAAAAACGCACAGGCTGCAACACACATTTCCGATCCACGTCATACCCAAAGTTTACGCCTCTCCATGCAGTACTGGAGCAACCGCCTCTAGTGTGCCGCTTCCCCCGAGGGCGGCGGAACCGGGCTTCCGGCGGAAATCGGCTCGCCGAAATCGGGCGTACCGTCTGGCTTCCAAGAGAACTGTTGTGCCCGCGGCGACCTTTGTCCGTCGCAGCCTTGCCCTGGGCCGGGATTCGCGTGATACAAGATCCAGTCCTCTTTCCCGTCCGGCGACCGGAAGAACGCGTTGTGTCCCGGGGCGTACACCCCTCGATCTGCCGATCCGCGGAAGACCGGTGTCGGCGTCTTGGTCCATGAGCTGGCTTCTAACGGGTCACTTCCGGGCTTCTGCGTCAGCATCCCAAGTTCGTAGAAGTCCGTCCAGCATCCATCCGCTGAATAGACCAGGTATGTCTGTCCGTTATGCTGCAGGATCTCCGGACCTTCGTTCACGTCGACGTGGAGCGGCTCTCGCGGATCGCGGGCATTGGGCAGGTCGCCGACCTTCTCCCAGGGGTACTCCGAGTGCGAGAGTAAGGTGCGTTTACCTCGGATGGTCCACGGGTTTTCGAGCTCCGCGATGTAGATCCCTTGTACGCCGTTCTCGGCGCCTTCCCAGCCCGACCAGATCACATACTCCTTCTTGCCTTCTTCGAGGATCGTCGGATCGATCGCCCAGCGGTCCGTGGCGTCGGCCAGCTTACCCTTGAACGTCCACGTGCCTGTTGTGGGATCGGAGGCTCCGTTTTCGAGGACAAAGATCCGATGCATTTGGTTGGATCCGTCGTCTGCCGCGAAGTAGATGTACCACTTGCCGCGCAGGAAGTGGAGCTCGGGCGCCCAGATGTCGTGCGAGTATGGCCCGGTCTCGGGCGGGCTCCAAACTACTTTCTTTGTGGCGGTCCGGAGGTCCTCGATCCGCGGCGTCTTCCAGATCGTCAGGTCTCGGCCGGTGGTGTTCATGTAGAAGAAGAAGCCGTCGTGGTAGATGACCCACGGGTCCGGCCCGCTTGGGAGAAGAGGGTTGGTCAAGGTATGGGTGAGAGGTCGGGCGGCCGATGTGCTGGGCTGGGAGGCGCCGCCTGGGGCCTGTGCCGATGCCGCGCCGACCGTTATGAAAGCCAGCACAAAGCAACCGAACCGACCGAACCCTCTCGCGATCTCCGTCCTCGCCACCGTCGTACCTCCGTCTCGCGCACGATACGCCGCGACACACGGAAGTGTATTCAATTACATTCGGAGACGCCAAGAATAATTGACGGCAACGGATGTGCACTCCATGATCAGCGACTCTGAACTTTTAGGGCTTCATCGGCAGCTTTACCAGACCGGGGGCGCCCTGTTTGCCGCCCCGGGCCGGGTCAACCTGATCGGCGAGCACACCGACTACTGCGACGGCTTTGTGATGCCGGCGGCGATTGAGTTCTCGACCCGTATCGCCGCCAGTTCTCGGACTGACGGCCGTTTTGTTGCGCAGTCCGAGGAGTTCGACGAGCAGGTTTCGTACGCTATGGAGGAAGCGATGCGGGGGAGGCGGGGGCACTGGAGCGATTACCCTGTCGGCACCCTGTGGGCTCTTCGGTCTGCCGGGATCGATCTCTCTGGCGGGATCTCGCTGACGATTACGGGCAACGTTCCGTTGGGGGCGGGCCTGTCGTCTTCGGCGTCGATCGAGGTTGCCACTGCCTTGGCTGCGCTCTATCTGGCGGGGGCGGACTTGCAGCGAGAGCAGGTGGCGCAGCTCTGCCAGAAGGCGGAGAACGGCTTTGTCGGCTCGAACAGCGGCATTATGG
>CAXUIB010000090.1:6874-8788 GCA_964250945.1 uncultured Acidobacteriaceae bacterium | reverse complement strand
TCCGAGCTCTACACGCACCGGCCCGACACATCGTCAACCACCCCCACAGGCCTCCCATCCCCCGGCTTCGGCCTGCGTCACTACGCCCCTCGCGCACGCCTGGTCCTGGTCGACGAGCCTCCAACCTCCTGGCCCGAAATCCTCCGCAACCTCGCCGATCCCGCAGCCTCGCTCGCCGTCATGCTCCCCGACGGCTGGGACCCCGCGCGAGCCGCGCACATCTACCCTTGGGGACCCTGGGACCACCCCGAAATCCTGGCCCGCCGCCTCTACGCCGGCCTCCGCGCCCTCGACGACCTCGGCGCCGCTACCATCGTCTGCCCCGTCCCACCCGCCGAAAGCTTCGGCGCCGCCATCCGCGACCGCCTCACCAAAGCCGCGCGGCCAGAATGATCTCACCCGATCAAAGCCGACCCTCGAGCCCGGTCGCAAACGCATCCAGCGACAGATTGCGCAGGAGATTCCGCCGCAAGCCGGCCCAAACCTGATCCAAACCGCGCGAAGCCGACTCGATCCACCCAAACGTCAGGCTCTGCGCCAGACGGTCCAACTCCGGCCGCAGATCCGTGTTGCGCAACAACTCCGGCGTGCCCGCCAAGAGCAGGAGCAAGTCCTCGAGCAGCAACGAAAACGCTCGCAGGAGCGCCGTCGTCTTCGCCTGCCCCTCAGCCCCCGCACGATAGCTCTCCGTCATCCGGAACAGCGCGCTGTGGTCGGCACCGTCCGTCGCGGAGGCATTCCGCAACAGCAAAAGTGCATCGGCGCGCGCCGCCGTGTAGCCTGGCAAGTCAAACGCGATCGCACGTCCCGCAGCCCCCTGCGCCAGACGAGCGATCAAGCCCCGCTCCGCCGCCGGCAGCTCCGGCCGACGGTCCGCCAGCAGACCCTCCATCTCCTCGACCGGCAAAGCCCGGAGCCGCACCGTCGCACAGCGCGATCGGATCGTCGGCAACAGCTCCGCCGGATTCTCCGCCAGCATCAGGATGTGCACCCCTGCCGGCGGCTCCTCCAGCACCTTCAGGAGCGAGTTCGCCGCCTCCTTCATCAAGTTCGCGCTCGTCAGGATAAAGATCTTTCGCGGCGCCTCGCTCGGCAGATACTGCGCTCTCTCAATCACCGTCCGCACCTGCCCCAGCTTGATCAACAGCTGCGGCGGATCGGGCGGCACAATCAATACATCAGGGTGCGGCTGCACCAGGATCCGCGTCTCCTTCTTGTCGGCCTCGCGCATCTCCTCGCGCGCTGCCACGCCCGCCGCCACCGCAGCTTCGAGATCGGCCGCCCCCGCAATCCGCACGCAGTTCCGGCACGCCCCGCAAAACCCGGCCAGCGACTGTCCGTTCGACCACAGATCGCGCGGCTGACGCTCGCACGCCAACGCCATCGCCAGCATCAGCGCCAACGTGTACTTGCCCGCACCCGCCGGTCCCGCCAGGATCAGCGAGTGCGGGAGCCGGCCCGCAGCGATCGCCGTGCGCATCTGCTCGACAGCCAGGACGTTCCCCCAAAAATCATTGAAACTCGCCGGCAAAACCGGAGCCAAAACCGCCAAAAGAGCGCCACCTCTCGCCGCTGCCCGAACACCCAACGGTCCCTCTAAGAATACCGGACCACGTCCGCCTCACCCGCGCTCTCCGAATCCACACACACACACGCACAGCGTTCCCAGTCCAGGCATCCTATGAGGTTCGGAGGGGATCGCGCACCCATGGAGTTTCACTGCGTTCGGATGGGATCGGGGCGGCCGCTCCTGCTCTTGCACGGCCTGGGCGGAAGCTGGCGCTCCTGGTGCACCATCCTCCCGCGCCTTCGCCCGCACCGCGATGTCATCGCGATCGATCTGCCCGGCTTCGGCGACACAGCTCCGCTCGGTCGGCGCACCTCCATCCCGTCGCTCGCCGACGCCGTAACCGA
>CAXUIB010000090.1:0-6864 GCA_964250945.1 uncultured Acidobacteriaceae bacterium | reverse complement strand
ACCGAGTTCCTCGGAGCCCAGGGACTCTTCGGCGTCGACGTCGTCGGCAGCTCCATGGGCGGCCGCCTCGCGCTCGAACTCGCCCGCCGCGGCGTCTCCGGCGCCACCGTAGCGCTCGCCCCCGGCGGCTTCTGGCGCGGCTGGGAACGGATCTACTTCCACCGGACCATCTGGACCAGCATCCGTCTCGTCCGCCAGCTCGGTCGCACCATGCCTCGCAGCTTCGCCGCCCTCTGCCACACACCCGTCGGCCGAACCCTGCTCTGCTCGCAACTCTCCGCCCGGCCCTGGGCCATCGACGGATCGGCAGTCCAGGACGAGATGGAAAGCTACCTGCGCGCCCGCTGCTTCGACGAACTTCTCGCCTCGCTCGTCTCCCTGCCGGAGCAGGAGGGAGCCCCCGCCGGAAGCCTAGCGAAGCCCCTGACCATCGTCTGGGGACAGCAGGATCGCGTCTGCCTCCCAGCGCAGGCAGGCCGCGCCACGGACCTGTTTCCCGACGCCCATCTCCACTGGCTCGACCACTGCGGCCATCTGCCGCAATGGGATCAGCCCGAAGCCACCGCGGATCTTATCCTGGAAGGAACCCGATAAATTCGCTCTGGTTTACTCCAGAAATTGCCGAGGACGAGTTATCGTCT
The DNA here is from genome assembly GCA_964250945.1 of uncultured Acidobacteriaceae bacterium. Classification (GTDB taxonomy): domain Bacteria; phylum Acidobacteriota; class Terriglobia; order Terriglobales; family Acidobacteriaceae; genus Edaphobacter. The sequence goes on along the minus strand of CAXUIB010000090.1, from coordinate 6,223 downwards.
TAGAAAGACGAGTTATCGACTTAGAAAGATTTAGTAAGTCTGCGCCTCGGTAGTTCTGCTTTTCCTGTCGTCCTTCCCGAAGGGAATCTGCAGTTCCTTTCGGGCGGCAAACCCTAGCGACGACGTATTCAAGCCCTTCCTTAGGCGAATAAATACTCCTTTGTTCGTAACTCCTTCACGGTATCGCGCAACTTCGCCGCCTTCTCAAATTCAAACTTCTTCGCAGCTTCGCGCATGTCGGTCTCCAGCTTGCCGATGTACACATCCAACTCGGCCTGCGAGACGAAGTCAGGCATCCCGTCCGCTTCTTCCGTCAAGTCGGCATAATCGGCTTTCAGTATCCCGGCCAGACCCATCTCGAGCGGTCGATTGATCGCCTGCGGCGTCAGCCCGTGCTCCTCGTTGTAAGCCACCTGCACCTCGCGCCGACGGTCCGTCTCGTTGATGGCCCGCTGCATGGAATCGGTCATGGTATCGGCGTATAGGATGGCTCGCCCCTCCAGGTGCCGCGCCGCCCGTCCGATCGTCTGAATCAGCGATCCCTGCGACCGCAAAAAACCCTCTTTGTCCGCATCCAGAATCGCCACCAGAGAAACTTCAGGCAAGTCGAGACCCTCCCGAAGTAAGTTGATTCCAATCAGGACGTCATACTCTCCCTTGCGCAGGTCGCGGAGTAACTTGATCCGCTCCAAGGTCTCTATCTCCGAGTGCATATATCGGCAGCGCACGCCTACTTCGGTGTAGTAGTTCGCCAGGTCCTCCGCCATCCGCTTGGTCAACGTAGTTACAAGCACCCGCTCGTCCCGATCCACTCTGTCCCGTATCTCCGCCAGTAAGTCGTCGATCTGACCTTTGATCGGACGGATCTCCACCTGCGGGTCGATCAAACCGGTCGGCCGAATAATCTGCTCCACCACCACACCGGCGGCTTTGGTCAGCTCATACGGTCCGGGCGTGGCGGAAACGTAGATAATCTGCCCCGTTCGGCCCTCAAACTCCTCGAACTTCAACGGCCGGTTATCCATTGCACTCGGCAGCCTGAAGCCGTAATCCACCAGGTTCTGCTTGCGCGATCGATCTCCATGCCACATCCCATGAAGCTGCGGAACAGTTACATGCGACTCATCGATAAACAAGAGGTAATCCCGCGGAAAATAATCCAGCAAAGTAGGTGGAGGCTCGCCGGGAAGTCGTCCGGAGAAGTGACGGCTGTAGTTTTCAATGCCATGGCAATACCCCACCGACTTGATCATCTCTAAGTCAAATCTGGTTCGCTGATGAATTCTTTGCGACTCGACCAAACGACCTTCTTTTTCTAACTGCGCCTCCCAATCGAACAGCTCGGCGAGGATAGATTCACTCGCCGCCCTCTTCCTCTCCGGCTGAACGACATAGTGCGACTTCGGATAGATCGGCAGACGAGAGTACTTCTGCCGCACCGTGCCGAAGAGTGGGTCGATCTGCGCCAGGCTATCGATCTCGTCGCCAAACAGCTCGATCCGAAAGGCGTTCTCGTCGTACGTCGGGTAGACCTCGATAATGTCCCCGCGAACGCGAAACGTCCCGCGCCGGAAATCAACGTCATTTCGCTCATACAGAATCTCAACCAGCCGCTTGGTAATGTCCTCCCGCCGAATCTTCTGGCCCTTCTCGAGCAGCAAGAGCATCCCGTAGTAAGCCTCCGGCGACCCCAGACCGTAAATGCAGGAAACCGACGAGACAATAATCGCGTCGCGCCGCTCAAACAACGATCGCGTCGCCGATAGCCGCAGCTTATCGAGCTCCTCATTAATCGTAGCTTCCTTCTCAATAAATAAGTCGCCCGCCGGAATATACGCCTCCGGCTGATAGTAGTCGTAGTAGGAAACAAAGTATTCAACGGCATTGCTGGGAAAGAATTGCTTGAATTCATGGTACAGTTGGGCGGCCAGCGTCTTGTTATGCGCCAGGATCAGGGCCGGTCGGTTCGACTCCGCGATCACCGACGCCATCGTAAACGTCTTTCCCGAGCCCGTTACGCCGAGCAGCACCTGGTCCTTCTCGCCCGCGGCCAGGCCGCCAACCAGCTCGGCGATCGCTCGCGGCTGATCTCCCTGCGGCTTATACGTCGTCGTAAGGTGAAAATCCATTCCCTTCAGAATAAACCGCTGCGTCTCCAAGCCGCTCCGTGCATCTGACTCTGCAGTCTTTTAGCGAGGAGAAAAACACGATGATCGCAGGTGTGGAGCTTTGGCTGGTCCGACACGGAGAGACGGAATGGAGCCTGAGCGGGGCACACACCAGCCGCACCGACATCCCGCTGACCGAGCGTGGACGCGAGCGCGCCGCCGACCTGAAGACCTACCTCGAAGACACCAAGTTCGCCGCCGTCCTTACCAGCCCCATGCAGCGCGCTCGGCAAACAGCCGACTTAGCCGGGTACGGCGACGTCGCCAAAGTCGACGAGGGTCTGCGCGAGTGGGACTACGGCGTCTACGAGGGCAAGACGACCAAGCAAATCCGCGAGACCGAACCCGGTTGGAACGTCTGGGTCAGCGAGATCCGAGGCGGCGAAACCGCCGAACAGGTCGGTGCACGGGCCGACGGCGTCATTGAGCGCGCCCTGGCCGCGGCCGGCAAGAGCGCGGCCGACACGCCATCCAGGGTCGCCCTCTTCGCCCACGCGCACATCCTCCGCATCCTCGCGGCCCGCTGGGTCGGCCTCGGCGCCCGCTCCGGCCAGATCTTCGCCCTCGGCACGGGCAGCGTCAGCGTCCTCGGCTGGGAGCGCGAAACCCACGTCGTCAATCACTGGAACCAGGAGCCTGAGGAAGGCCCCAAGTAGCGCAAATTCATCCGGTCTTCATCGCCCCGCGATCTTTCGTCCGGGTCGCTGCGCCTCGTAGATCCCGTTGCTGCCGGACGTGAGATAGCTCGTGATGCAGGCGATCGCTGTAAATACGCCGGCCTCCGGTCCAAACAGCTCCAGCCCCAGCAAAATCGACGCCACAGGCGTGTTCGCCGCGCCCGCAAACACCGCCACAAAACCCATCGCGGCAAGCAGCGACCTCGGCAGAGGAACGATCCCTGACAGAGCATTTCCGAGCGTCGCACCGATAAAAAACAACGGCGTCACCTCGCCGCCCTTGAACCCGGACGCGAGCGTAAGCACCGTAAATCCAAACTTCCCCAGGAAGTCGTACGTCCGCACCGGTCCGGCAAACGCGGCCAGCGTCGTCCCGATCCCCAGACCGATGTACCGCGTCGTCCCCGCCGCCCACACGCCGAGCGCAATCAGAATGCCGCCTGCAAACGGCCGCAGAGGAGGGAAGGAAATCAGCCGTCGGAACACCCCCGAAAGCAGATGCGCCGACCGCGCAAACAGCATCGCCGTCATCCCAAACGCCACGCCCGCCGCCCCCGCAAGCAGGAGATTTCGGGCGTCTGCCGGCGTCGCCAGACCCTCCGCGCTCACCCGAAAGACATCGTGCTGAATCCCCCACGCGCGCGTCGTGAGGTCCGCCGTAAACGCCGCCACAAAGCACGGAAACAGAGCCTCGTACGACACGGTCCCGATCGTCAGCACCTCGAGACCAAACACCGCGCCCGCAAGCGGCGTCCCAAACACGGAACCGAACCCGGCCGAGATGCCCGCCGTCAACAAGATGCGGCGGTCCGCCCCCGAGAGCGCCAGCGCCGGAAACGGCCGAAGCACGCGCGTAATTTGGTCGGCCAGCGAAGCCCCGGTCTGCAGCGCCGTGCCCTCGCGCCCCGCCGACCCGCCAAACAGGTGCGTCATAAACGTCCCCAGCAAGATCAGCGGCGTCATCCGCGCCGGAATCGTGCTTCGCGGGTCGGCAGCCTCGGTATGCACCTCCTCGAGGATGAGGTTGTTTCCCCGCTCCACCGCCCCGCCAAAATAGTGGTAGATCACACCGACCGTCAGCCCGGCAAACGGCAGCAGCGCGATCATCCACAGGTGCGCCTCCCGTGTTCGCGTTGCCACGTCGAGCGACCAGATCAAAAACGCCGAAGCACATCCGGCCAGCACGCCCGCCACAACCGAGAGCACGGCCCAGCGAAGGTCAAAGCGCAACGCCGCCCGCGCCGCAGCCAGGAAGCCCGAGGCAAACCGCAGCCGGCCCTGCCGCCCTGGCCCCGAACGGTCTGGCCCTGAACGGTCTGGAAGCCCTGGCCCCGAACGCTCCGGAAGCTCTGGCCCCGAACGGTCTGGCCCCGGAACCTCCGTCTCTGGATCTCCCGGGTCTGAATGTCCTGTGTCTGGCGCTAGAGCGGTTCTCCTGTAGGTGTATAGCGAGAGCACGGGTCTCATGGCCGTTTTCCCCAATGAAAACGGCACTCCCGCACTCTATCCGACTCACAGCAACAGGAAAACCGCGCTAAAAACGATGTGTCGGTGCCGGACATGGTGCTCCTAAAAAATGAACCAGGAAAGTTTAGGAGTCATCAGCGCGGCCACCGATCTCGCGCAGCCGCGCGGTTGTAAGGCGGAACCCCATCGCCCGAAGCAATCTCTCGCCAGACTAGCAGGAGCCGCACGATCTCCAAAGCTCGGGCTCCCACCCCGGGCTCCAGCTCCGGCCTACCCTACTTCCGCTCCGCCGTCCGCCACGCAAACTGCCCAAAGCCCCAGCCCATCTTGGACGGCAGCACGCCGTTGTGAAAGGATGGCGGCTGCTCCAGGACTCTTCGAATCGCCGGCGACTCGTCGATCGCCCCGGCGCCCGTCGACCGCCCTGCGCCCACACACACCCAAGGAGACTCATGGCCCGTCCCTCCGCCCCACCGAGCTTCGCTCTGCTCTCCTCCGCTCTCCTCTTCTGCCTCCTCTCCGCGTCCACCTCGTCTGCCCAAGCTCCCACTCAGAACCCGGCTCTCAATCCAGACCCGCCCGCGCCCACACTCCTCGTCGCCGTCGATCAGCGGCCCGCGCAAAGCCTCGACGGCGACTGGCACATCATCGCCGACCCCTACCTCGCCGGCCTCTTCAGCTTCCACAACGCCCTCAACCCAAACGGCTTCTTCAAGGACGAAGAGTGGCAGCAAGGCGACAATCGCCTGGTCGAGTACAGCTTTCGCCGGAGCCCGACCATCAAGGTCCCCGGCGACTGGAACACGCAGAAAGAGTCCCTCCAGCTCTACGAGGGCGGCCTCTGGTACGAGCGCCATTTCCCCTTCCAGCCCGCCGCCGGACAGCGCGCCTTCCTCCACATCGGCGCCGCCAACTACCGCGCCCGCGCCTTTGTCAACGGCCAATACCTCTGCCGGCACGAAGGCGGCTTCACCCCCTTCGACTGCGAGATGACCGCCGCCGTCAAACCCGGCAGCAACAGCGTCGTCATCTTTGTCGACAACACCCGCATCCCTGACGGCGTGCCCACGCTCAAAACCGATTGGTACAACTACGGCGGCCTCACCCGCGACGTCTCCATCGTCACCGTCCCCACCCGTTTCATCGACGACTTCGACCTCCACCTCGACCGCCCCACCCGCACCACCATCGAGGGCTACATCCACGTCGCCGATGCCCCGCCCGGCACACAGGTCACGGTCGACATCCCCGAACTCAAAATCCACGCCAGCGCACGCACAGACGCAAACGGCCGCGTCCAAATTTCGCTCCCGACCGAAAAACTCTCGCTCTGGTCGCCGGAAAACCCCAAGCTCTACCGCGTCGTCCTCCACTCCGGCGCCGACACCCTCACCGACGAGATCGGCTTCCGCACCGTCGAAACCTCCGGCTCGCGCATCCTGCTCAACGGCAAGCCCATCGTCCTCCACGGCATCTGCATCCACGCCGAAGCCCCCTTCCGCACCGGCCGCGTCAACACCGACACCGACGTCAGCACGATCTTCGGATGGGTCAAAGATCTCGGCGCCAACTACGTCCGTCTCGCGCACTACCCGCACGACCAGCGCATGACCCGCGCCGCCGACCGCCTCGGCATCCTCGTCTGGTCCGAGGTCCCCGTCTACTGGGCCGAACAGTTCAGCAACGAAGACGTCTTCGGGAAATCCCAACAGCAGATCCACGAGATGATCCGCCGCGACCGCGACAAAGCCTCCGTCATCCTCTGGTCCATCGCCAACGAGACCCCCAACACCCCAGCCCGAACCGCCTTCCTCACCCGCTCCGCCAACTTCGTCCGCCAGGAGGACCCCACCCGCCTCGTCACCGCCGCCCTCCACGTCCACGGCGAAGGCCACACCAAATACATCGACC
>CAXUIB010000089.1:275-8973 GCA_964250945.1 uncultured Acidobacteriaceae bacterium | reverse complement strand
CCCCAACACCTGTCACCCAATAAAACCCGCGCATATCTCTTCGTACTGGGACGCAGCAGCTCCACCAACTCTCTACAATGGATGGAGGTGGTCTTCTCGACACCCTCTTACCTCGATCGATCGACCGTTCGCTTGGTCCAGACCTAAGTTCCCTATTTGCAATATTTTGCACATATCTCTGAGGGGAGGGGAGGGGTACCCGGTCCGGCGGCGGCAAAAAGCCACGGATCACCCCCGGTACGGACAGTGCCGGCAATCCGAGTTGCAGCAGAAGCCTCGCTTGAGGTGGTAGATCGCGGTAAACACAAGGTAAGTGCCTTCAATGTAGAAGTCCTCCGGGGCGAGTTCAGCCGAGTCAGACTTCGGTCTCATGTCGGCTTCCGGTTCAGGTGCATCGGGCTTCATGTCCTCAGCCCCAAAGCTTCGCCGTGGGACTCGGAAGTCCATTCCGCGGCAGGTTCGGGAGCGAAGTCCACCGCCTCTGAATCGCCCGGCCCAGACGGGACAAAAACTCCGTCCCGGAACTGGACCTGTTTGCCCGGAACCGACGCCGGCCGAGCTCCAGGAACCACAATCCCGACCAGATTCACCGGATCGGAGGCCGAGACGATCGTCACCTCCCGATCGTTCGGAAGATTTCGCGCCGAGCGAAGCGAATCCACCGCTTCGGGCAGCGCGAACTGCTCGCCCGAGACACCGGAGAGGAAGCGTCCGCCGCGAACCTCGCCCCGTGCCTCCAATCGCCGAAACACACCGGCAAGATCACGCCACTTCGGAGCGTTCGGCTCGCGCGCGAGCAGGTCCCGGAACAGAACGCCGTAACGGTTGAGCAGCATCCGCGCCGCGGACTCGAGCCCAGCTTCGCGCACGCGCGCTCGGGCAATCGGATCCTCAGGCGAGACCTCGGCCGCATCGGCGCGCAGCAACGACCATCGCCCCGCCGTGCTGCGCGCCGCAGATCGACGTCGCAGGCTGTCGGCCGCGGCTGCTGTCGCCGGCTTGCGCCGCGGGTCCATCAGGCATCGCAGCTGGTCAAAGCCGTCCGCGCTCGCAACGCCGGCGGTCGCAAGCTCCCAAAGCGCCCGCTGCACCTGCTGCTTGGAAACAGCAAGAAGCCGCTCAAGGTCAGTGGCAAAGCACGCCCCGCGCTCCCCGAGCAGCGTCCGCACCCGCATCGCCTCCGGGCTAAGCGCGCCGAGGAGGTTCCGCTCCTTCACGCAGTGCTCAAGCAGCGCGTGCGGGAGCCAGTCAGCCGTGTCGCGGAGAAAGAAGGTGATGGGTGCAGCGTTGGTCGGAACGACGCGTCGCGGAGCCGAACCCCCGCCGACGGCCCACGCCGGATGCGGCGAGATCCGCCCCCAACCGATCGCTCCCGAAAGACACAGCGAATCGAGCCATCGAGGATCGTAGTTCGCCACCCGAGCAGGAAGCAGCGTTCGCTCCCACTCGACCGCAGGCGCCTCAAAGCCCTCAAGCTGCGAGATCGCCTGCAGCAGACCATCTTCGCCCCCGAGCTGCGTCTGGGGAGCGAGGTGCTGCCAACCGAGCAACCAGCGCATATAGGTCGCGGGCGAAACTGGCTCGACCTGCTTGCGCAACGTCCCAAGCGTCAGACGATGGATGCGCTGCAAGAGCCGCCGATCGCACCACTCGATCCCGTGCTCCGCCGCGGCCGTTCCGCTATGCTCGAAGCTGCCACGCAGCACCAGACCTTGCATCTCGATCAGGAGCAGCGAAGCGTACAGATCCGACGGAGCGATCGCAAGCAGCGTCGACAAGCCGCTCGCCGTAACAGGCCCAAGCAGCTGCAGCCATCCCTGCACACACTTCTGCAGGAGCTTCGGTCGGGCAGGGTCATCGGAACTCGGGTTCCACAGCGCCTGGACGTCGGCGAGGTGTTCGGTTGCGACCAGGAACGGAGATCCGCCGAGATCGACCGTCTGCGCTCGGCCGGCGAGGCGGAGGCGGTCGTAGAACGCGGGCCAGTGCTCTGCCGCCTCCGTGTCGAGAAACGAGAGCGGCAGCGCAAACACCGCGAGCAGGAGATCGTGGAGCTCATGCTCGTCGCGGAGGTCGGGCCAGCTCTGCTCGCGAACCGTGTCGATCGCTGCTGGGTCGAGGCGTCCGGCGTCTTCGGCGACTGAGGATGGGAGGCTGCGGCGCAGGGTGACGGCTCGAGCGCGACGCTCCTCCGCGCCTGCCTCGTCCAGGAACGCGTAAGGCATGGCGTTCAGGAGCTCGTGCGCGAACTGCGACGGAACCGGCGTGTCGACAGCGAGGCAGCGGATCGTTCCGGCCTTGATGGCGTCGAGGATGTCGTTGAGGCCGGCGAGATCCATGGCTTCGCCGAGGACGTCCTTCATCACCTCGCGGACGAGCGGATGATCGGGAAAGACGACATCTCCGACGATGGTCTCGAAGCAGGCTGCGGCTTGCGGAAAGACGCTCGCAAGGAGGTCATCGGAGCGGGTGCGCTGGATCTGCGGGGCGACGCGCTTGCCCTTCTGCATGCGAAGCAGCTGGAGGCTGCGGCCGGCCGCCCAACGCCAGCGGTTCTTGAAGATCGGCGAGGTGAGGCAGGCTTGCTCCAGGAGATCGCCCGCGGTCTGGCTGGTGAGGAACTGGAAGACGTCCGAGAGCGGAAAGCTGTGCTGCTCGGCGAGCGAGATGTTGATCCCGTTGTCGGTTGCGGCGGCCTGGAGCTCGAAGTTGAAGCCTCGACAGAAGCGTTTGCGGAGCGCGAGTCCCCAAGCCTTGTTGACGCGACCGCCGAAGGGTGCGTGGAGGATGAGCTGCTGACCTCCGCCTTCGTCGAAGAAGCGTTCGGCGATGATGGTGAGCTTGGACGGGACGGCTCCGAGGACGGCTCGGCCCGCAACGATGTAGCCGATCAGCTGCGCCGCTCCTGAAGGGCAGAGGCAGCACGTTTCAGTAAGCCACTGCGCCGTAGCGGCGACCTCGGGGTGGGTTGCGTGGAGGTTCGCGGGCGAGACGTTTGGGGTTCGCTCCGAGATCGCCTCGCGCAGATCGGCAACGCCGTCCGACAGGATCGCGGTGCGCTGCGGGGCTTCACCTTCCCAGAAGGGGATGGAGGGTGGGGCTCCGTGGGCGTCCTCGACGAAGACCTTTCCGGTGGACTCGATGCGCTGGATGCGCCAGCTCGTGTTGCCGAGCAGGACGACATCTCCGGGCGAGGAGTCGACGGCGAAGTGCTCGTCGAGGGTGGCGATCTGGACGCCTTCGGGTTGGAGGATGACGGCGAAGAGCGATGTGTCTGGGATGGCGCCGCCGTTCGAGATGGCGATGGTTCGGGCTCCGCGACGAGCGTGGAGCTGGTGGTTGACTCGGTCGCGGAGCAGGTAGGCTCCGAAGCGGCCGCGAGTGGACTCGATGCCTCCGTGAAGCAGCGTGAGGACCTCGTCGAAGTGCTCAGGGGTGAGGTCGCGGTAGGGGTGCGCTCGGCGAACGATGTTGAAGAGGTCAGACTCGTTCCAGGATTCGGCTCCGCAGCTGGCGGTGATCTGCTGCATGAGGATGTCGATGGGCGCTTCGGGGATCGCGAGCTGGTCGAGATCGCCCGCGCGCATCTTGGCGACGAGCGCGGCTTGTTCGAGCAGATCGTCGCGCGTGGTGGCGAAGAAGCGGCCTTTCGGGACGGCTCCGCGCCAATGCCCGGCTCGGCCGACGCGCTGCATGGCGACGCCGACGGCGCGGGTGGTGTTGATCTGGCAGACGAGGTCGACGTTGCCGATGTCGATGCCGAGTTCGAGCGAGGCGGTGGCGACGAGGATGCGGATTTCGCCGGCTTTGAGCTTCTGTTCGGCGTCGAGGCGGAGCGCGCGGGAAAGCGAGCCGTGGTGCGCGGCGACGGATTCGGGGCCGAGGCGTTCGGCGAGCTCGAAGCTGATCTTTTCGACGAGGCGACGCGTGTTGACGAAGACGAGCGTGGAGCGGTGGCTGAGCGCGTGGGCTGCGAGTTTATCGAAGATCTCGGACCACATTGCGGTGGAGGCGATAGAGCCGAGTTCGTCCGACGGGACTTCGATGCCGAGGTCGAGCGTGCGGCGCTGGCCGACCTCCACGACGGTTGCGGGTGGTCGGCTCGGGTGCGAGCCGGTGAGGAAGCTGGCGACGAGCTCGATCGGGTTCTGCGTTGCGGAGAGGCCGATGCGCTGCGGCGGATGGTTGAGGCCGGTGAGGAAACCTCCCGGGGACAGCTGGTTTTCGCCGCAGACGAGAGCTTCCAGGCGCTCAAGCGTGAGGCTGAGGTGCGATCCGCGCTTGTTGCCGGCGACCGCGTGGATCTCGTCGACGATGACGGTGTGGACGCGGTTGAGGCGGTCGCGGGGTTTGGCCGAGGTGAGGAGGATGTAGAGCGACTCGGGCGTGGTGACGAGGATGTGCGGCGGTTGCCGAAGCATCCGGGCGCGATCCTTGGCAGGCGTGTCGCCGGTGCGGACGCCGGTGAGGATGGGCGTGCTGAGATAGCCGCGGTGGAGGGCGAGTTGCTGGATCTCGCCGAGCGGACCGTCGAGGTTCTTCTGAACATCGTTCGAGAGGGCCTTGAGCGGCGAGATGTAGACCACGTGCGTGCAGGCGGCGAGCGTACCGGCGATGGCCTCGCGGAGCAGGCCGTCGATGGCGACGAGGAAGGCGGCGAGCGTCTTGCCGGAGCCGGTTGGGGCGGAGATCAGGGTTGGGTCGCCCTGGAGGATCGGTGGCCAACCGGCGATCTGCGGTTCGGTGGGTGAACCGAACCTGCGGAGGAACCACTCGGCCGTGACAGGATGCGCCCATTGGAGCCCGGGCGGGATGCTCGCAGGCGCGGGTCCGAGATCGATGGCTGGGGCTGCGCCTCCCATCGCAATAGTTTAGCCTTTGTTCATGCCTTTTTCGTCTGCGCGTTGCTCTCGTTTCGCTCGTCGATGGCAGCTTAGGTTCGCGTTTTGCTCAGAAGTGCAACCGCCAGTCGGTCTCGCGCATACTTTTCGCTGAGATCACCTCCTGAAATATGCCTGGATGGTGCTGAACGCCTTCTATGCTTTCCTCTTCAGGCTTGTAACTGCCGTGGGTGGCGTTCCAGCTCTCGGCGCTCTCCCAAAGGCAGACGTTGATAAATTGAAAAGTTCCGTCCCCTACGCCGGCGTTTTTGTGCAGATGAGTCTCAATGTAACCTGGAGCCTCGGAGAAGACCCGCGTTGTTTCATTCCAGGCCCGCAGGAACTCTGCTTCTTTCTCGGCAGGCACAACAAACGGATTGATCAGAATCACAGCCATGGAAAGCCCTCTTTCTCGCTGTAGTTAGGTTGGGCAAGCTGGCTTCTCGCAACACCAGCTCGCAAGACTGGCAAGCGCTATCGCTCTGGATTGCCGAGGTTTCAGCGCTTCGGGTGCGTGTCGCCTCCGGTCGAATCGGGCTCGATCCAGACGGTTTGCGTGTTCACAAAGGTATGTGGACCGAAGTGCGAAAGCTCTCGCCCGTAGCCGCTGTTCTTGATCCCGCCCACCGGAACGCGCGGGTTGGAGGCTGTAATGCCGTTGACGAAGACGCCTCCGGTTTCCAGCTCGCGGGCGATCTTGCGGGCGCGATCGATGTCCCTGGTCCAGAGATTGCCGCTCAACCCGTACTGGCTGTTGTTGGCCGCTTCGACGGCCGCGTCCGCATCGGGGACGCGGGTGATAGCAGCCACCGGGCCAAAGGTCTCGTCGTCGAAGGCCGGCATTCCAGGCTCGACGCCGGAAAGCACGGTGGGCTCATAAAAAGCGCCCTTGCCCGCAATCGGTTTGCCGCCGCAGAGCACCTTTGCTCCGGCCGCGACGCTCTTTTGCACCTGCTGATGGAGCTCATCGCGCAGATCGGCGCGCGCCATCGGCCCGAGTTGGCTGCCGGGGTCCATCGGATCACCGGTCCTGAGCGCCTTGGTCGCCTCGACGAACTTGCTTTCGAACTCATCCGCGATGCTGTCCACAAGCAGAAATCGCTTCGCTGCCAGGCAAACCTGGCCCGTGTTGCCAAACCGGCCCTTGATCCCGGCGGCCACCGCTTTCGGGATGTCGGCATCTTCGAGCACGATGAATGCGTCGGACCCACCCAGCTCCATCACCGTCTTCTTGATCACCTTGCCCGCCTCAGACGCCACAGCGGAGCCCGCGCGAACACTTCCCGTAACCGACGCACCCTGAACACGGCGGTCATTAATGACGTTGACGATGTCCTCTGTGCGCAGAATCAGATTCTGCAGAACGCCTTCGGGGAAGCCGGCCTCAAGAACCACCCGCTCCAGTTCGAGCGAACTCCTTTGTGTATTGGGAGAGTGCTTGATCAAGACCACGTTTCCCGCGAGCAGCGTGGGAATGCAGAAGCGCGTCACCTGCCATAGCGGAAAGTTCCACGGCATAATGCCGAGGATGGAGCCAAGCGGATGAAACGAAACGTAAGCCTCTGTGCCGCCGGTGGGCGCAGGCTCATCGGCAAGCATGCTTGGCCCGTTTTCTGCATACCAATCGGCTTCAAGCGCGCATTTCTCGACTTCCGCTTGCGCCTCGGAGAAGATCTTTCCCATCTCGGTGGTAATGGTTTTGGCGAGGCTGTCCTGGTTGTCACGGAGCGCTTGCGCCAGCCCGTGCAGGAGCTCGGCACGGTGGTAGATCGAAGTCTTGCGAAAGCTCTTGAAGGCGACTTCAGAGCAGCCGAGAATTCTTTCGGTCTCGGCAGGCTCAAAAGCGGTAAACGTCTCAATGGTTTCGCCGGTGGCAGGATTGACGGTGTTAAAAACTTCGTTGCTCATGGGGCTCCCTCCCTACGGATGATCTGGTGCTCAGCGGTGGATCGTTGTTGTTGGATAAGAACCTCCCCAGCAGACAACTCGCGCCTAAAGAAGAGGTGGAATCGCGTTGCTGATCTTTGCCGCGATCACCGTCGGTCCGTCGTTCTCGAGTGCGGCCTTGAGTTGATCGCTCACCTCGTCAGGCGTCGAGGCGCGGCTGACCTTGCAGCCGTACGCCTCCGCCAGCCCGGCGATGTCGATGCCGGGCACGTCCAAGCCGGGGACGCCCGGGGTCTGTTCTTGCTTGGCAAACGCCTTTAAAATCGCGTACTCCTCGTTGACCGGCACAAGGATGACCAGCCTCGCCTTCTGGTGCGCAGCCGTCCACAACGATTGGATCGAGTACTGGAAGGAACCGTCGCCGATGACCGAGATCACCGGCCGGTCGCGGCCCGTCTTGCGCTCCCCAAGCGCTACACCGATGCCTCCGGGAAGCCCCCACCCAAGGCCACCGCTGGCCATCGTGAAGAAGGAAAGCGGCTTGCGTGTGGGCAGATGCTTGTGCAACGTGGCCAAGTTCGACGGCGACTCTTCCACGATCACCGAGTCGTCCGGACGAACCCGGCTGATGGCGGCATAAAAGGCATCCGCGCTCATGGCAGAGGATCCACTGTCCATAGGAGACGCCGGCTCCGCGGCGCGCTTGTAGGACCTGGTCGGGAACCGCTCCAGCAGCGGCAGAAGTCCTTGCAAGGCCAGCTTCGCGTTCGAGACCAGGCTGTCTCCGACCGGTGCCCGCCCGGCTTCTTCCGGGTCATCGCTGATCTGCAGCAACCGGCAACCGTCCGGCAGGTACTTCCCCGGCACATACGGGTAGTAACGGAACACCGGAGCCCCAATCACCAGAACGAGATCATAGCCGGTAAGCTGTTCGCACAACGGGCCGATCGCGAACTTCAGGTTTCCCGCGAACTGAGGATGATCCTCCGGGAACCCGCAGCGCTCCCCGCCCGGAGGCCCGAATACGGGGACGCCGAGCTTCTCAGCAAGCGCGATCGCCGCCGGCCAGGCGTCGGCCCGGTCCACATCCGGCCCGATCACGAGAGCGGGTTTCTTGGCTTCTTTCAGCCGATCCGCGAACTCCGACAGACGTTCCGAATCGGGCGCCACCCGAGTCGCAACCGTGCGCACCACCGCCGGCCCGGAAGACTCCGCCTCCCAGTCATCCAGCGGCAGCGAAAGATAGGTCGGACCCTGCGGCGGCTGGACCGCCACGGCATACGCCCGCATAAACGCGGCCGGAGTCTCCCTGGCGTGCGTGGTCTGATAGGACCACTTCACATGCGGCTTCGGAAACTCGGTGGCATCGACGTTGGTCAGCCACGGCTCCATCAAGAGCATCTCGCGCGTCTGCTGGCCGGAGGTCAGAATCATCGGCGTCTTCGACATGCGCGTGTTCACGAGATTGCCGAGCGTGTTCCCCAGACCGGGCGCCGTGTGCACATTCACGAACGCCACCGACCGTGTGGCCTGCGCAAATCCGTCGGCAATCCCCAGAACAGAGGCCTCCTGCAGCGCCAGGACAAAGTTGAAGTCACTGGGAAAGTTCTTGAGAAAGGTCTCTTCGGTCGAGCCCGGATTGCCGAACACCGTCGTCAGCTCCAGCTTCCGCATAAGATCGTAGGTTTCGTCGCGAACAGTCGTCATAGAGGGCTCCTCGGATGGGCGGTCATGCAGTTCGAAAAGGGCAGAGTCGCCCCCCGCACCGCCGTTGCGTTGCCAGGGGTGAAGAACCTGCAGCGAGACCTTGCTTGCTCCTGATGAAAGATGTCGGGCCCGACGGAACGTTGCGCGCTTGCGGTGCAAGCGGATGCGACTCCGAAAGCAAAGAGAGCCGTCCAGAAGTGGAAACAGCGACGGCTGCAGACGCT
>CAXUIB010000089.1:0-265 GCA_964250945.1 uncultured Acidobacteriaceae bacterium | reverse complement strand
ACATGCGCGAGTTGACGAGATTGCCCAGAGCATTGCCGAGACCGGGAGCGGTATGCAGGTTCACAAAGGCGACCGTGCGGGTCGCCTGCGCAAAGCCGTCGGCCAGCGCCAGAACGGAGGCCTCCTGGAGCCCAAGCACGAAACTGAAATCGCTCGGGAAGTTTTTAAGAAAGGTCTCTTCGGTCGAGCCAGGGTTTCCAAACACCGTGGTGAGCCCGAGCTTGCGCATAAGATCGTAAGTTTCGTCGCGAACAGTACTCATGGG
>CAXUIB010000088.1:0-9051 GCA_964250945.1 uncultured Acidobacteriaceae bacterium | reverse complement strand
AGGTGGGGTTTGGGCCGGAGATGCAGGTAGCTCTGCTTGCGAGTGGGGCAGAGGCGATGAGGGAGGCTGGGGACGATGGCTGAGGTCGGGGTCGAGGGGAAGAAGGGCTTAAAGAAAATGGGCAAAAAGGCGAAAAAGAAAAAGGTTGCGGCGCCGACGAAGAAGGAGCTTGCGGAGATGGAGCTCCAGCGGATGGAGACGACGCCGATGTCGCAGTGTGTGGCGCTTAGCGGCCTGAATCCGATGCGGTTTCCGGCTGGAGCGATGCGGCTGGGGTTTGCGGTCAAGGTGATGGGGCAGCCGGGGTTGAAATCAAACGACACGCGGAGGTGGCAGCAGGGGCCGCACCTGCGGGTTTCGCTCGGCTTCTTGTGCGAGATCTTCAGCTACTTGCGCAAGCACGGGATCCACATGTACCGGATGTCGAGCGATCTGGCGCCGTACCACACGCATCCCGACATGCCGCAGTTTCATGGAATGGTGAAGGAGAGTGCGTCGGACTTGGCGCACGTGGGTAAGCTGGCGCGGGCGCAGGATCTGCGGCTGAGCTTTCATCCATCGCAGTTCATCGTCTTGAACAGCGGCAATGAGGTATTGACGCAGAAGAGCATGGCGGATCTGGAGAGCCAGGCCGAGATGCTGGATCTGATGGAGTGCGGTCCGGAGGCCGTTCTGGTGGTGCATGTGGGCGGTGCGTATGGCGACCGGGAGAGCGGGTGGCGGCGATGGGTGGAGACGTGGCCGCGGCTGGGTGAGCCGGTGCGCCGGCGGCTGGTGCTCGAGAACGATGACATCCGCTACTCGGCGGCCGATGTGCTGAAGGTGCATGAGCTGACGGGGGTGAAGTGTGTGTGGGATTACCAGCATCACTGGTGCTTCAACCCGGAGGGTCTCGAGATGGCGGAGACGCTGCGGCGCTTTGTGCGGACTTGGCCCGAGGGTGTGCGCCCGAAGTTGCATTGGAGTTGTGCGCGGACGGAGATGCGGGAGTTGAAGCGGAAGAATCGTAAGTCGGGGAAGGTGGAGGTGGTGTTGCAGCCGCCGCTGTGGACCGGACATGCGGATTACAACAATCCATTCGAGACGATTCAATTCCTACGATCGATTGCGGATGTGGACGCGGACGTGATGCTGGAGTCGAAGGCGAAGGATTTGAGCCTGATCCGGTTACGCAATGACATTGCGCGGTATGCTCCCGAGTTGGCCGGTCGGTATGGGATCGATGTTCGGGAGCCGGTGGAGGATGTGGGCGAGGTAGTGGAGGAGGTGGAGGAAGAGCTGATGAAGGGGTGAGATGTCCGATCTCGCCGTTTAGCGCTGGGAATCGGCAGAGATACTGCAAAGGTTGTAGACGGGCGCGGTTTCCCTCAAGGGGCGCGGTAGCATCAGACCTAAGGATGAGTGTGGGGTTTACTCCGCCCGCTGCCGGAGAAAGAGATGAGCATGCCCCGGTCTGTTTCGCTGATGCCGCACGCTGTATGCTGGGCCGCCGCTCCGCGGCTGATCTGGACGATGGTGGTGACCAATGTCATCACTTTTCTGAGCTATTCGAGCATCTGCCTGACCCTTTTGTACCTGGTGCGGCACACGCGACGCGTCATTGCGCGCGACTGGGCGTACTTTGTGGTGGGATTTGCGCTGTTTATTGTGGCGTGCGGATCGACGCACTTGTTGGAGGTGGTGACGACCTGGATTCCCGTGTTCTGGGTGGATGCGTGGACCAACATCGTGACGGCTGCGCTTTCGGCGTGTGTGGCGGTGATGCTGATCGGCCGAGCCCCGGTCATTGGATTTTCAATCAATGATTATGCGGCGCGGCTCGGCAATGCGGAGGTGGAGAAGCGGCAGATGGAGGAGAGTCTGCTGGCGGCGCAGAAGCTGGAGGAGTGGAGCCGGATGTCGACGGTGGTGTCGCACGAGATCAGCAGTCCGCTGGAATCGATCCAGAATTTGTTGTACCTGATTCGGAGTACGGAGACATGTTCGCCGGAGGTGGTGGAGATGGCGCGCGCTGCGAGCGAAGAGGCTGCGCGGGTGACGGAGATCTCGCGATCGACGCTGTCGTTTTTCCGGCAGACAGCCGAGCCGGAGCCGATCGATCTCTCAGCGGCGGTGGCTTCCGTGCGATTTTTGCTGGACCCCTTGATCCGTCAGTCGGGAATCGCGTTTGAAACAGAGACGCGCGGCGAGTGTGTCGTGGAGGCGTCGCCGGGGGAGACGCGGCAGGTGCTTCTGAACCTGGTGCGGAACGCGTGCG
Organism: uncultured Acidobacteriaceae bacterium; assembly: GCA_964250945.1. Lineage (GTDB taxonomy): Bacteria > Acidobacteriota > Terriglobia > Terriglobales > Acidobacteriaceae > Edaphobacter. Next base: position 6,794 of record CAXUIB010000088.1, on the reverse strand, counting down.
AGGCGGTGACACAGCAGGGATCGCATGTGCGAGTCAGTCTGCGGGGGCAGGCGACCGAAGTGGAGATCGTTGTCGCGGATGAGGGCGCAGGGATTGCCGCGGACGTTCTGCCGTCGCTGTTTCAGTTCGGCAAGAGTACCAAGGGCGAGAAGGGCAACGGCTTGGGTCTGTGGACAGTGAAACACATTGTGGAGAAGCACGGGGGCACGGTGCGGGTGACGTCGGCGGTGGGCGAGGGCAGCCGGTTTACCGTGTGGTGGCCGCGGCGCTACGAGAGGCGAAGCCTGCCCGTATCGAGCACCCGGGAGGCATTTGCAGGGGTGACTACCGGAGTTGCTTGAGGTTGTCGGTGAGTCGCTGGAAGGCTTGCTGAAAGGCGAGCTTATCAGCGGGTTTCGCGGCAGGCGCCTGGCCGGATCGCATGAATCCGTGGCCTGCGCCGTCGTAGATGACGGGATCGAAGCGTCTCCCGGCGGACCTCATGTCTGTGATGGTCTGGGGGACGGTGGCTGTAATGCGGGCGTCGTTGGCGGCGTAGAAGCCGTAGACCGCGGCGGCAATGGTGTGCATGTCGGCAGCCGGCGGAGGTGGACCGTAGAAGACGAAGGCAGCCGCGAGGTCGCGGCGGTGAGTGGCGAAGCTGAAGCTCTTGCCGCCTCCCCAGCAAAATCCGGTGACGGCGAGCTTGCCGTTCGCGGCAGGGAGATGCAGGCCGTAGTCGGCGACGGCATCGAGGTCGGCGAGAACTTGCGCGGGTGGCAGGGCCGAGACGGCTTTGGTAATGGCGTCGGTGCCGGTAAAAGAGTCGGTGCCGCCGAGTTCGGCGTCGGTTGCGGTGGTTGAGGCTGGGCCGGTGTGCGTCGTCGCGGCGTTCGCGCCGGTGAGGAGGTCGGGGGCGAGGACGATGTAGCCCTGGGCGGCGAGTTCGTCGGCCATCAGCTTGGCCCAGTCCGAGAGGCCGAAGATCTCGTGGATGAGGACGACGACGGGGGCCTTGGTCGAGACTTCGGGGTAGACGACGAACGTGTTGACGACGCGGCCGTTGTGCGTGAGGTTGACGTACTCGCGGTGGCGTGGGCTTTTCGTGAGCGCCGCCTCGGCCCAGACCTGGGCGTGGGCGGAGGTGGCCAGGAGGGAGAGAAGGAGCGCTGCGAGGAGAACCAGAGAGCCGGCGCGGCGATCAGTGCGTAGGTTCATGTTGCGGAGTTTACTTGGCCGATGGTGGGGGCGCAAACGTCGGGTCGGCTGGCCTTTGCCGGTCGGAGGTCAGACGATCTCTGGTGCAGCCTCGGTCGAAGAGCAACAGAACCAATCCGGGTCGTTCGTTGTCGGCGTACGATCCCCGCGGATGGTGCGATGACACCTATTCGGGCCAACTCACGCAATCGGAGCTTGGGACGAGGCTGGGCCGGTGCTAGACTCCGCGCATGCCGGGCTGCGACAAGATCTTTTTTCTTGCAATGCTGTTTCTTCTTCTGTCCGGGCCGGAGCGCGGCTCTGCTCAGGTCAGAGTTGGGGAGAAATCGTCTCCATGCTCCGCGCTGTGCCGGCAGATCACGGCCATGACCACCGAAATCTCCGTCAGGCGGGCGCACTGGGGCGTCATGGTCACTGAGATGGATGGGTCGCCGATCGTCGCTCTGAACGCGGGGCAGATGTTTCAGCCGGCAAGCAACGCCAAGCTGTTTACAACAGCTGCGGCCATGGCGCTGTTGGGTCCGGAGAGGACCTTTGAGACGCGGGTGGTCGTGCACGAGAGTCCCGAGACTCAAAAGGTGTCTCCACTTGCCGCGGACGGCACGGGCGTCGCTCATGCGCAGCACGGAGATCTCTACCTGATCGGAGGCGGAGATGCCAACCTCTCCGGCAGAGCTCTTCCGTACCGTCCGCGCGCGCAAACGGGCTCCGCGGCCGTCGCCGGTGTAGAACCCGGAAGCGCGACTGAGGTCGGAGATCCCATGCGCTCGCTTGCCGAGCTCGCGGACCAGGTCGCGGCCGGCGGGCTCACCTCTGTTTCGGGCGATGTTGTGGCTGACGACACGCTGTTTCCCTACGATCCCTACCCAAGCGATTGGTCGATCGACGATGCTGTCTGGGGCTATGGCGCGCCCGTATCAGCCCTGGCCGTAGCCGATAACGAGTTGGGGATGACCATTACACCTGGGCGCGCCGTGGGTGCTGCCGCCACCATCACGCTCGGTTCGGGGGTTAGCTCGACCTTCTACACTACAGACGGAGAGGTCTCGACCGGGCCGCCCAAAAGCGGCAACACTGTGCACGTAGACCGCATGATCGGATCCCGAGAGGTGCGTGTCTACGGTTCGATCGCGATCGACGCGGCGCCTGACATCGAGCAGATCGCGATCGAGGATCCGGCTGAGTTTGCGGCGCAGGCCTTGAAGCGGATGCTCGAGCAGCGTGGAATCAGCGTCGGCGGCGTGGCCCGGACAAAGCACCTCCTTTTGCGCGATCGGCGTGGCTTCCTCGAACAGACTCGGGAGCCTTTGGCCTTGAACGGAGAGGAAGCCGTGAGGTGTGGCGATGCGGGGCGGCCAGCGCTTCAACGCGACGAGCACGTCATGGCGACACATCGTTCGCCAACCTTGAGCGAGGACGTCGTGGTGACCAACAAACTGTCTCTGAACCTCCACGCAGAGCTGATGCTTCGCACGCTCGGTGAAGTATGGACCTGCAAAGGAACCGGCGCGCAAGGCGTTCGGGTGCTTCGGAGCTTTCTCGTGAGCCGCGTCGGAATCGAGGCAGACGAGTTCGTCTTCTACGACGGTTCCGGCCTGAGTGGACACGATCTCGTGACACCCCGGGCCATCACGCGTCTGCTCCAGTATGCGAGCACGCAGCCATGGTTTGCGGAGTGGAAACGATCTCTGCCGATCGGCGGGGTCGACGGCAGCCTCTCTGGCCGGTTCCGCGAACCCCCGCTCCGCGGCCATGTCTTTGCGAAAACCGGTACTCTGGGCGAGGCGCGCGCTCTGAGCGGCTACCTCGAATGTGCGAGCGGTCGGACGGTGATCTTTTCCATCCTGGTCGGCAATCACACGCCAGGATCAGGCGCTGACCGGGATGTGATTGACCGTTTGGTGGCTCTGATCGCGCAAGCAAACTAGACTAATGGATACGCGGATCGGCGGTGATCGAAAGCTCGTTAGCCGCTCACCTCCCGCAGCTCCCGCCCGTGCCCGAAGCTCGATCTACCGATCTCGTGCCGATCCTGATACGCCCGATGCGCCGGATGCGAAGATAGAGAGGTGAAAGTTTGTTTCTCTCTCCGACCGATCCGAGATGCAGTCGCTGCAGCTCTGTTTGCGACCGGCTTCGTCCTTCTGGTGTCCGCGGCCGTCGGTTGTAATCGCACATCCCCGCCGACCCCGCTCGACCAGCTGAATCCCCAACAGCGGGCCGGGCACGCCGTGTACCAGGCCCGCTGCGCCGTCTGCCACTCGGACCGCGAAGATCGCGCCAAGGTCGGTCCGGCGCTGGTGGGCGTCTTCAAAAAGCCATACCTGCACAGCGGCGCCCCTGCCAACGACGAGCGCGTGACCTCTACCATCGAGCATGGGCACGGTCTGATGCCGGCCATGGGCGCGCAGGTGCAAGGCGACGACCTCACGGACCTCCTCGCATATCTGCACACCTTATGAACCGCGTTCCCGAGCCTCTGTCCTCACAACAACATCCAGAACAAAGATCGCAAAGCCCGCCGGAGCCGCCCGTCCTAGCATCCACCGGACGCCGCGCCACGCCACGCCAGATGCTCCCCGGGGTAGCAGGAATCTGCCTCTTCATGCTGTTCCTTACCATGCTCAACGTCTACGGCGCGTTGCTGAACGCCTTCGGCACGGGCCCCGAGAAGTATGCGGTCCTCGGCCTGTGCACGTTGCTCGCTTTCGGTATCTTCGGCCTCCTGCGGCTCCGGAGGTGGGGTTGGGCGCTTGTGCTCGGCGGCTGCGTCATGCTGTCTTTCGGAGACTTCATGTTCTACCACCTCACGCATCAGGGCTTCTTCCTGGTGCGCGGCCTGTTCTCGCTCGTCTTCTTCCTCTATCTCTCCCGGACTGAGGTTCGCGAGCAGCTGCGTTAGAGCGGTCCTTGGTGTATAGCGAGAACACAGCTGTCATGGACGTTTTCCTCAATGAGGATGGCACTCCCACGCTCTATCCGACTCACTGGGACAGGAGAACCGCTCGACACCGGTTCTTTCGCGCCGGCGCATACAATTAGATCGATGGTCCACGCTGCCGAACTCGTCCAGATCGACCTTTCGCCGAAGCATCCGGTGCGCAAGCCGGAGTGGCTGAAGGCGCGGGCGCCGATGGGCGAGACCTTCCACGCGCTCAAGAAACTCGCGCGCGAACTCGACCTCCACACCGTGTGCGAAAGCGCGCATTGCCCCAACATCGGCGAGTGCTGGAACCACAAAACCGCCACATTCATGATGCTCGGCAACTTGTGCACACGCAGGTGCGGCTTCTGCGCCGTACCCAAGGGACGTCCCGCGCCGATCGATCACAGCGAGCCCGAGCGCGTCGCCTACGCCGTGGCGCAGCTCGGCATCCGGCACGCCGTCGTCACCAGCGTCAACCGCGACGACGACAACCTCGGCGCCGCACAGGCCTTTGTCAACGTCATATACGAGATCCGCCGTCATGCCCCGGGCTGCCAGGTTGAGGTGCTTACGCCGGACTTCCAGGGCGTCGAGAAGGCTCTGCGCATGGTCGTCGAGGCTCAGCCCGAGATCCTCAATCACAATATCGAGACCGTCCCGCGGCTTTACCGCGTCGCAAAAAGCGGCGGCCGTTATCAGCGCTCGCTCGACTTTCTCAGCAACGCCAAATCCATCGCCGCCGAGCACAGTCGCAAGATTGTCACAAAAACCGGCATCATCGTCGGTATGGGCGAAGAGACGCACGAACTCCTCTCTGTCTTCCGCGATCTCGCAGCGCGCAAGGTAGATATCCTCACGATCGGCCAGTACCTTTGCCCCAGCCGCGACCACCTCCCTATGACCCGCTTCTACACCCCCGACGAGTTCGCCTATCTAAAGCATGAAGCCCTCCTCCTGGGATTCCGGCACGTCGAATCCGGACCTCTGGTGCGATCGAGCTATCATGCACACGAGCAGGCCCGGAGCACAAGCCTGCAAGCGCAAAAAACAAGCCTGCAATAACGCCCATCACCGGCGCACCTCACGCGCCTACATCCTCTATCGGGGTGGATTTCATCTCCGGTGGCTGTCTCGTCGGGTGTCGGCCCCGGCCACAATGATGGGTTCGAAGTGGCCGCGAGAGATCGGGCGGTCGAGCCTGGCGCGAACGGGATAGGGAGGCATGGAGTCGCAAAGGAGGACGGTGTAGCCCTTCTTCTCCGCAATGGTTGTGAAGCGGAACTGCTGCAGGTCAACGGATTTGAAGGACGGCGCGGCAGGAGCGGCATTCCAGCCCATCAGCTCGGTAAAAACGCTCGAAACTCGAAGCTGGAGAGAAGTTTCTGGGCTTCTTTGCGGTCGATCGCTTGCATTCAGCACCTCGTGCGTAGGTTAACCATGAATCAATGCTTAGAGCGGTTTTCCTGTTGCTGTGAGCCGGAAAGTGTGCGGTAGTGCCGTTTTCACTGAGGAAAACGGCCATGAGAGCTGTGTTCTCGCTATACACCTACAGGAGAACCGCTCTAGCCTGGACCAATGCTACGTTTGGACCAACCCGAGCGAGCAGATGATCCTAGTGTGGTGAGTCATTCGTTCGTTCGCAATATTTTGCGAGGGAGTTGAGGATGTCGTCTGCGGATTTCTTCCAGACGAAGGGTTTTGGCTGTTGATTGTGGTGGTCGAGGTACTCTCAAATGGCGGCTTCGAGTTGGTGCGTAGATTGGGGGCGTGGACAACAACGGCTTGCGAACTCATGGAGGAGGGCGACCGTGGACATTACCGAAAGAACGCCAGCAGAGGTCTTTTCACCTGGCGAGCTGATTAGGGATGAAAATCGAAGCGCGCGGCTGCAGCCACATCGAGCTCGCCGAAGTTGTTCGGCCGTCCTGGTCGGCTCGTAAGCGAATTGATCGCCGGCAAGCGGGCCATCACGCCGGAAACGGCCAAGGGTCTCGGAGAAGCGTTCGGTACGGGAGCGCAGTTTTGGATGAATATGGAGAGCTCCTACCAGCTCTCCAAAGTGAAAGGGGACAGCAGTAATGCTGTCTCCCGTCGCGCCAAGCTCTATGAGATGGCTCCGGTCAAAGAAATGACGAAACGCCAATGGATCAAGCCTACGGACAACATTGATGTTCTGGAGAAGAGCATTTGCAGCTTTTACGGGAAGAAGTCACTGGACGCGCCCCTTCCGCAGTTGGCTCACGCTGCTCGGAAATCGTCTTCGTATGAGGACCTCTCGGCTCCTGAAGCGGCTTGGCTCTGCCGGGTGCGCCAGCTTGCCGAACTCATGAAGGTAAAGCAATAATGTCGTAGCTCTGCAAGCGAAAGTGTCGCTTCTCGTCCCTGTTCGCAGGGTTTGGAGGTGACAGATTGAGCTGGTTGCAGATGAGTAAGCGCGACTTTGCAACGGATCGAGGTTCAAGGACTCAGCTGTGGGCACATCCGTGGCGCGACTATTTCCGTTCTCGCGTTCGAAGAACAAACCTTACGCCAAATAACTTGCTGAAGGAAAGGTGAACTATGCGGTTTGTCATCAACGGACAAGAAACCGAAGCCGACGTCGACCTGCGCACTTCTGTGCTCGACCTCCTGCGCGACCACCTCGGTCTCCCTGGCTCTAAAAAAGGCTGCA
>CAXUIB010000087.1:357-9196 GCA_964250945.1 uncultured Acidobacteriaceae bacterium | reverse complement strand
ACGTTTACCTGAAGCATGAGGACGAGCCTACCGGACCGCAAAACGCGGTTCGCCTGCTTGCGCGGCTGAACGGGCTCCAGCCTGCCGCATGACCCGCAACTTGCCGCCTGACCTCCTCGAGATTCAAGCGCACCGGACCACCTTCGAACCGCGTCGCTTTTTCGCCAACCCCCACCTTCAGACGATCGCCGGCAATCTCCTCCCGCGGCCCAGTTCCCTTCCCGAGCCCGAAGCCGTCCTCGTCGAAGTTGCACCACCGGGCAACGGCCGGATCGCCTCGGAGGTCCTCTGTCACTGCCATTGGCAGACGGGGAACAACCGCGCCGACCGGCCCACGGCGATCGTCGTCCACGGCCTGGAAGGCTCGTCGTCGTCGCAGTACGTGCTGGGCAACGCCCATAAACTCTGGAATTCCGGCGCCAACGTTGTTCGGATGAACATGCGCAACTGCGGCGACACCGAGCACCTCTCGCCCACCCTTTACCACTCCGGCCTATCGTCGGACGTCCTCGCCGTGTTTCGGTTTTTCGTGGCCCGCGAGCACCTCCGCTCCGTTTCGCTTGTCGGCTACTCGATGGGCGGCAACCTCGTGCTGAAGCTGGCCGGCGAAGTGGGCGCCGAAGCCCCAGCCCAGCTCCGCTCCGTGGTCGGCGTCTCGCCCGCCGTCGACCTTGGCCCCTCCGCCGACGCCCTCCACCGGGGCTTCAACCGCGTTTACGAGCGCCGCTTCAACCGCGCTCTGCTCAAGCGCTTTCGTCGGAAAGCGGAGCTTTTTCCCGGCATCTTTAGCGCCGACCGCGCGGAGAACATCCGCTCCCTTCGCGACTTCGACGACCGTGTCACCGCCTTTTACGCCGGCTTCCGGAGCGCTTCCGACTACTACCACCGCGCCGCCGCGGCCCGCGTCTTGAGCCAGATTCGCGTCCCGACGCTTATTCTCCACGCCCTGGACGACCCGTTTATCCGGCTTACCGCTCCGACCCGAGCCACGATCGCCGAGAACCCGGACATCACCCTGCTTGAAACCGCCCAGGGGGGTCACTGCGCGTTTCTCGCCCGCCCCGACCGGCGCTCTGGGTACGACGGTTACTGGGCCGAACACACCGCGCTCCGTTTCCTGCTCGCCCACGCCTAACCCCACCCTCTACACTGGACCCATGCTTCTGGCCTGGACCGCCGAGTGCTCTGCCGACGATCCCGTCCTGGTGATCCCCTGGACGTTTCCCGACCAGACGTATCCCGACCAGACGTATCCCGACCAGACCGACTCCGACCAGACCGGCTCTCCAGAGCCGACCCACGCCCACACGCCGCGCTTTATCGACCTCCGCGAGCATCCCTACGACCTCTACCGGATCCCGGAGGCCGAAGCCAACCCGCCGCTGTTGCAGGCTCTTCGGGCGCTCAACGCCCCGCGCTCCCCGGTCTTTACTGCGAAGTGCGACGCCTGGCGCCTCATCCCCGGCGCGGACATCGACGAACTCGAGGATCTCCGGATCTCGCTCGACCTGGACCTAGAACCGGACTTCGACCCCGAAGCCGCCACCTACGGCTTTGTCAGCTACATCGACCTGCTTTGGCGCGACCGCGCGATCTTCACCTCGTTTCACCAGCACGAGCTCTTGCTCGATCGTCTGAGCCGCCGCGTCGCTCCGCTCGACCACCCGCGAGCCATGCTGAGCTGCGTGATTCGGCCTGCCTTTCTCGACCTCGCCGGCCCCCAGCAAGGCTTTTCGCTCAGCCTGTACGTCCGATCCGCCGGTCCTGACCGCGAGACTGCATGGCAGACCTGGGCCGAAGCCCTCGGCGCCGTCGTCCCCCTGCTTCGCAGCAAAGACTTCAGCGCCGGGTAGAAGGCGAGGGCAACGGCGAGGGGCGGGAGCAGATGCCTTCGGGAACGACATGGAGGAAGGTCACGGCTGGGGGAGGCAACGAGAGCCGTCCAGCTAGAATAAACAAAGGGGCGAGTAGCTCAATTGGATAGAGCATCAGCCTTCTAAGCTGATGGTTGCAGGTTCGAGCCCTGCCTCGCTCACCACCCTCCCACCCCGGCTCTGGGATCCGGCTCCTGATCCCGACCTCCGTCCACCGGTTGTGTGCCGCAAGGCCGCCAGAGCCACCAGGGCAAACGCCAGCCCACACACACCGTTCCATCGCCATCGCGCCCACGCCATGGTTGCCAGGGCCGAACCGATCGCCGCGCCCGAGAAGTACGCCGTCATATAGACGGTATTGATCCGGCTCCGGGCGGACGGCGCCAGGCCGAAGATGCGCGTCTGGTTGGCCACCTGCGACATTTGCGCGCCCGCATCGAGCAGAACAACGCCCACCACGAGCGCCAGGAGATGCACCCACACCGGCAGGCTCGCCCGCTCCTCAAGCCAAAGCACGCCGTAGGAGACGGCCAGGAGGGAGAGCGCCACTGAGATCACCCACCGCGACCCCCGCCGGTCCGACATGCGCCCCGACCACGGAGCCACGAGCGCCCCCGCGGCGCCCACCAGACCAAACGTCCCTGCGACACCTGCGCCCAGACCATAGCGGCTGCCGAGCAAGAACGCCAGGGTCGTCCAGAAACAGGAGAACGACCCAAAGACCAGAGCGCTGATCACGCAGGACTCCCGCAGGAGCGGCCTGGTCCGCGCCAAGGTCCACAACGAGCGCATCGCCTCGCTGTACCGGAGGTCCTGCTTGGGCGGCAAGGCGGGCATCAGCCGCGACACCAGCGGAACAAAGGCCAGGTTCATGACCGCCGCGAGCGCGAAGACCGACCTCCATCCCAGACCGTGGCTCACCCACCCGGCAAAGGTTCGCGCCAGCAAGATTCCCAGGAGCAAGCCGGTCATTACGATCCCGATCGCCCGCCCGCGCTCTCCATCGCTCGCCAGATCCGGCGCAATCGGCAGCACGATGTGCGTCACCGAAGCCAGCATCCCTGCCACCGCGCTCAGCCCGATCAGCATCCCGACGCTCGGCGCCAACGCGACCAGAAACAGCGCCGCGGCCACGGCGCCATACATCCGCATCATCAGAGCGCGCCGCTCCAGGATATCGCCCAGCGGCACAAACAGGAGCAGTCCCAGAGCGTAACCCACCTGCGTGCTCACGGCAACGAATCCCACCCGGCCGGCGGTGGTCCGGTAGGTGTGGGCCATCTCCAGCAACAACGGCTGGTTGTAGTAGATGGTCGAGACACCGACCGCGCACGCCAGCCCCAAAAACGGCAGAGGCGCTTCTTCCGCCGCAGCCGGCTCCCGCCTTTCCCCATCTTCCATCACAACGGTCACCTTGCCGCTCCGCTTTACTCTCGATGAAACTTTTATCCCAGCACCAGCTTCGCGATCGTCTGCAGCTGCATAAACGAAGTTCCCTCGTAGATTTTGCCGATCTTGGCGTCGCGGTAGAGCTTTTCCACCGGATAATCCTTTACGAATCCCGATCCTCCGAAGATTTCGACCGCCCGGCTCGCCACGCGCTCCGCCACATTGGAGCTCACATACTTGCACATCGCGGCTTCCTTCAGGAACGGCGCACCCGCGTCCTTCAGGCGAGCGGCGTTGTAGACCATCAGCCGAGCCCCCTCGATCTCGGTGGCCATCTCCGCCAACTGAAACTGCATGGCTTGAAACTCGGCGATCGGCCGACCAAACTGCTTGCGCTCCTTCGCCCACCGCGCCGCATGCGCCCACGCCCCGCCGGCGAGCCCCAGCATCTGCGCGCCGATCCCGATGCGACCCTCGTTCAGCGTCTCGATCGCGATCTTGTACCCCTTGCCTACCTCGCCCAGGACATTTGCGCCGGGCACAACGCACTCGCGAAACAAGAGCTCGCAGGTGCTCGACGCCCGGATTCCGAGCTTGTCCTCCTTTTGGCCCACCGTGAAACCGTCCATCCCTTTTTCGACCAGAAACGCCGTAATTGCTTTGTATCCCGCGCCCGGATCGACGGTTGCAAAGACCAGGAACAGTCCCGCTTCCTTTGCATTCGTGATCCAAAGCTTCTGGCCGTTCAGGACCCAGTCCGAACCGCGAGGCGTCGCCCGGGTCTCGAGCGCAAACGCGTCCGACCCCGACTTCGCCTCGCTCAACGCGTACGCCCCCACGGTGTCGGCAGCCAGCCGCGCGAGCCACCGGCGCCTCTGCTCCTCGGTCGCCCACCGGAGCAGCGCATTCACGCACAAGGTGTTCTGGACATCCACCAACACCCCAACCGACGGATCGACCGCCGAGATCTCTTCGACGGCCAGCACCGCCTCGAAGAACGTTCCGCCCGCCCCGCCAAACTCCTCGGGGACCTCGATGCCCATCAGACCAAGCTCAAACAACTCCCGGACGAGGGTTTCGTCCATGTGCTGCGTTTCATCCATCGACCGCGACATCGGCGCGATGCGTTCGGAGGCAAACCTCCGCACCGACTGGCGGAGCATCTGCTCGTCTCCGTCCAACTCGGTGAGAGGTCCGATTCGCCCCTTTTCCGTTTTCTGCTTCAGCATCGGTCACAACTTTCCGGAAGGTGGCTCAGCCGGCCGCCCGCACCCTTTGGCCGCGACGACTCACAATCGACAGCTTCTCGAGCTTCAAGATTTTGCGAGCTTGCAGTCGCGCATGCGCCGACCACGGCCCGACCGGATCGAGCTTCGCGTAGGCTATCCAGTGCCGCAACGCGCGCCGGCGTTCGCTTTGCCGCTCGTATGCGAGCGCCAGGTTGTAGTGCGCGTCCGCGTACTGCGGAACCAGCGACACCGCCCTTTGGTACGCCGCCGTCGCCTCCGGCAGACGCTGCATTTCGTCGAGCACGTTGCCGAGATCGAAGAACGCCAGAGCATACTCCGGATCGGCTTCCGTCGCGCGACGATACATCGCTTCTGCCATCGGGAACAGCTTGCGGTTGTAGTAGATTGTCCCGAGATTGATCAAGGTCGGCGCATGCTCCGGCCGAGTTTCAAGGATCTGCCGATAGAGCTCGACCGCACTCGAGGCGCCTTCGGGTGTGTCCTCCATGGCCACCGCGCGGAGGAACATCTCCTGCACATCGACACTTTGACCGGAGAGAGCCCGGCCCGCTCCCGCCGTGACGGCGAGAGATCGTCCACCGGAGCTCTCGAAGTCGAACGCCAGTTGCTGGGTCAGCGGCTCGAGGAGGCTTCCGGCATAGCGAAAGGACAATTTGGATCCGCGTCGGACCGCACTCATCTCCAGGAGGACGTTGCCGACACCGGCGACGCGCTGCATGGCCTCGAGCGACGCTCGGATCGCCTTTGCCGAAAGTCGTCGCGCCCGCAGATCCCGCAACGTCCGCAGCCGCCCCAGCTCCTCGAAGCTGTATGCCTCCTTTGAGGGGATCAGGCCGGCGCGCTCCCAACCGACCAGATGCCGGGCCTGGAGGTGCAGTATCCGAAGAGCATCCACTCGGCTGTACCGGTTCACGTAGATCTCACCGTCGCGCTCCGCATTCGCATCTCTGCGAGAAGTATGCGTCGTTGGACGAGCGCGAGCAACCGGCACGGGCAGATATCGGTGGATATCGTGTACCAGATCTGGTTCAACGCCGAACTTGTAACGAGCAGGGAACCTTTTTTTGCACGGCGGCGATTTTTTCTTCACACACCCTTGAAGTTTTCGCCGGATCTGCCGATAGAGAGAGTACAGCTTCTCGGTCGCGTTCCATTTTGCGGACGCCTCAACGAGAAGCGACAGACTGCAAAAACAAAGGATCACCCATGCTTCGCCTCTTCTCCTGTCTCGCTTGTCTTATTTGCTTTGCCGCGGTTCCCAGCGCCTATGCAGACACGTTCACCTACAGCTACTCCGGCAGCGGCTTGTCTGGATACGGCGTCGTGACTGGCACCGCGGATCCGTATCAGGCAAACGCATACGACGTCACATCCGTCACCATGAACCTGAACGGAAGTGATTTTCCAGTTCTCGTGACGAGCCCGACCGACACCGCGCATCCGGGCTCTACGGACGGCTTCACGTTTGACGACGTACTCTACACTTCAGGCGCTGCAGCACTCGACCAGAACGGCATCTTGCTGTCGTTTGGGGGCGGCACGCTGTTCGCGGACCTCTCCTACAACAACGGCTATCAGATAGCCGTGCGAGAAGCCGGCGATCCCATCGACACTGCGATCTATCCGCTGGCTAGCTTTCAGGCCACCCGAGTCGCGCCAACGCCCACGCCGGAGCCTACCACCCTCATCTTCCTGGGAACGGGAGCTCTGATGCTGGGGGCCCTGATCCGGCGTAGGCCCGCCTTCTAGAGCGGTCCCGGTGCGATGAGACAGCGAACTGCGGACTGTCGAGCCGCCACCTCTGATGGAGCACTCGCCATCTCAAGATCTAGACGGCGAGTACTCCACGCTGCCGTAAGGGATTCGTCCTTACGGCAGCCGAGGCGGAGGTATGAATCAGGGTTGGGCGGTCAGCGTCCAGACCTGGGCCGGCGTGTTGTCGCAGCCCCAGATCTGCTGTTGAACTCCGTTGGCGGTGGAAGAGCTTGGATCATCCATGCACTTGCCGCTGCCGACGCCCACGATGATGAAGCCGCTGCCGGAGGCTGTGACCGTCCACTTCTGGTTTGATCCGCCGCCGTAGGTCCACGTCTGCAGCTTGCTGCCATCGCTGGTGCCCACATTGGTGACATCGACCGCCTGTGCCGGAGCATTGCGATTGACGATGCTGTAGGTGTTGCTCCCTTGCGACCGGAACTGCCACTCCTGGTTGTACTGCTGGCTGCCGCAGGCCCACTGTTGGACGGTGGTGCCATTCGAGGTGCCCCAGCCGGCTGCATCCAGGCACTTTCCGCTCGCCTGGTTGACGACGTTGTACCAGGCCGAGGTGTTTATCGTACCTGGGGTCGTCGTTCCGCCGCCACCTGTACCGGTACCGGTACCGGCACCGGTGTTGACGCCGCCACCGTTGACACCGCCGAGCGCGGGATTGAGAGCGAACGCGTTTGAGGTCGTCCACTGCTGCCAATCGGACTGGATCGTCGATGAGGAGTCAGTGTAGACGTTCGGTATCGGCGGATTTCCGGTGAGATGGTAGTATCCCCAGGCTCCACCGGCCCTCGCCTTGTAGGTCCAGATCGCCCAGCTTATTCCGTCGTTGTTGAAGTCGTTGACCATGTACTGCCAGGCAGTGGCGCCGGTGTCCCAAGCCGTAAACTCCCCGATGAAGTCGGGAACGTTGTAGCTCGAATGATTGTTGAAATCGCTGACCTGTTTGTCGGCTTCGGCCTCTGCGCCGCTCGCCGTTTGGCTGCCTGGGTAGGCGTGCATGGAATAGACAACATTGGTCCAGCCCTCTGAGGAGGGATTGGGCAGCATGCTCCAGTTCCATTGGTCGAACGTGCCTTCGATAAAGATCATGTGATCAGGATCTGCGCTGCGAACGCTGGTATACAGGCTCGCGTTGGCCGAGACGGCGGCGGCGTCATTGGGTGTGCCGACCGGCTCGTTGAGCAGATCGTAGCCAGCGACGGTCGTGTTTCCTTTATAGTGATTCGCGATCTGCCACCACATATAGGCTGTTTGGCCTTGGTAGTTGCCATTGGACCAGTACTGATTCACATTTTGCTGACCGGTATCGTCCGAATTGGATTGGCTCCCGACCGCACCGTGCATGTCGATGACGACGTAGATCCCGCGAGCTCCGGCGGAGTTTACGATCATGTCAAGCTTGCGAAACGCATCGGAACGCCAGCCGGTAGGGCTTTGGTCGTAGAGCGAGTAGAACTGACCCCACCACACAGGAACACGGACCACATTGAAGCCGGCGTTCTTGATGTTGTCGAAGTCGCTGTCCTGTATCCAGCTATCCTGATACGTGTTGATGAGGCTCTGCTCGGTGGCGACACCGAAGCGGCTGTCGAGCGTCTTCATGACGCCGTAGGTGTCGTTTGGGGTAAATCCGCTGTCGAGCGGGGCCATCCACTGTTCCATGACGAACAGGCCACCCAGGTTGACGCCGCGAAGCGGAACCACGGTTCCGCCGGCGTTGACGATGTTGCGCCCGCTGGCGTGCAGCATGCTCAGCTGCGCCTGGGCGTGTGGAGCTGCCATTCCCGCACACAGCAGCGCAGAAGCGGCGGCAACGGTTTTGCACCAGCGATTTCTCCGGGCTGGGTGCGGACGTACGCGTGCATCACGGATGTCTCTCCGCGCTGTCTCAGAGGACACGATCGGGGCGGCTGACGACATAAAAAGCTCTCCTTGATCTTCGATTTTTGCGAGGTTCTGGTGGGATATCACACACCGGCGGGCAGGACACCGATAAACGCATCCTTTGAGGCTATGTTTGTTGGTTGTGTTTGGGAGGTGGACATCCTTGCCGGCGAGAACCATCTCTCCGGCGTCACAATCGGGCCTCTGCGTAAGGATCATTGAACCAATCACAAGACTGCAGCAAACGCTAGGTTAGTTTTTTAGGCTCATCCAAGACCGCAGCTTTGGTGCCAAAGCAAGAGTGGGGGAATCATACTCACCTCTGTCTTGCACGTGCAAGGGGCGGGTGCTCGGTTTTTCGGTAAATTCAAATCGGATATCGGCGGATTTCCACAATGCCTTGCTCGATCCACTTCGCGAGCACAAATCGGAGTGCGCTTCCCGGCCCCGGGCGTCGACGATACTACTCATGACCGCAACCGCCGATCTTTCGATGACCGTCCAGACGACTGCCCAGACCGAGCCTACCGACAGCCAGGCCTGGCAGCAAGTTCTGGCCCGCGACCCCGCCGCCGACGGCCGTTTCGTCTACGCCGTGACCTCTACCGGCATCTTTTGCCGACCGACCTGCCCTTCCCGCCGCCCCGACCCGAAGAACGTCCGCTTCTACAC
>CAXUIB010000087.1:0-347 GCA_964250945.1 uncultured Acidobacteriaceae bacterium | reverse complement strand
CCGACGCGGTCGCCGCGACGGCGGCGGGTTTCCGCCCCTGCAAACGCTGCGCGCCTGACCGCCCTGCACCGCGCCGCGACCCGCAGGCCGACCTCGTCCAGGCCGCCATCCGCTACATCGCCGAGCTCAGCGCGGACACACCACTCCGCCTCGCCGACCTGAGCCGGGCGATCGGCGCGTCCCGCCTGACGGTTCGCCGTGCCTTTGAGCGCACCCTCGGCGTCACGCCCGCCCAGTTTGCCCGCACCCAACGCCTCGAACGCTTCGGCGCCCATCTCCGCGCCCCCTCCCCGCCCACCGTCACCCGAGCGCTCTACGACGCCGGCTTCGGCTCCTCCTCACGACTC
>CAXUIB010000086.1:5507-9216 GCA_964250945.1 uncultured Acidobacteriaceae bacterium | reverse complement strand
CCGTGGCCGCACCGACAACCGCTCCAGCCAGCGGAACAGCGACCCCAACGGCGGCCGCAATCCCAACTCCGGCCGCGATCAGAGGTCCGGCGCGCCATCCCCGTACCAGGGCACACGTCCCGCGCCGAACCAGACCGGGCGGCCGTCCTACCCACCGCCAGCTTATCCGCCACCGTCCTACCCGCCACCGTCGAACTTCGTGGGTCGATCTAGCCCTGCCCAAAGTTCCAACCCTTACGCCAATCGGCAGCAGAACTTCAACCAGGCCGCTCCTCGCAGCGACCAGGAGCACCTGCCTCAGTGGCTGGACCGCCACAAGTCCCTCCCGCTCACCGATCAGCAGCGCGCCCTTGAAGCCGAGCCTGGATTTCGCGATCTGGCACCGCAAACCCAGCAGCGCATGCACGACCGTCTTCTTCAGCTGAACCAGATGCGCCCTGAACAGCGCCAGCGGGTGATCGAACGCACTGAAGCGATCGAGCGTCTTTCGCCTCAGCAGCGCCAGCAGGTCCGCTCCGCCATGTCCAATCTGAGCAGTCTGCCGCCCGATCGCCGCCAAGCCGTCGCCCGCAGCTTTCGCGACCTCCGCGCACTTCCCCCGCCCCAACGCGAGGGCGCCTTTGAAGCCGAGGCTGCTCGCGGCCAGTTCTCTCCCGCCGAGGCGTCCACCCTCCGGGACCTCCTCTCGGTCGAGCCCCTTCTTCCACCTCCCACGTCGACCGGCCGCAGCTCGGAACCAGCTCGCTAGACACTCCGATGTTGACGCCCACGGCCCCATCCCGTACGCTCATCACCATGATGTTGAGCGCTCACCGGTGTTGTTGTCCTTGCCCGCACTCGCGGCAGACACCGCCGGTCTGCTCCATCGCCCGCGCCTGAGTCTCTCCATCGGCACGGCGCAAACCAACCTCACCGAAAAAGTCCGGAAACTCTCCCCCGAAAAGGACCACCCATGCCACGTCGCGCGCTTCTCTTCGCCGCTGCACTTTTCCTACTCTCGGCCCCTCTCCACGCCCAGCAGCAGCTTGGCGGCGACTATGACGGCGTCGTCACGGTGCGCGGCGAAGATGTCCCCATCCATCTCCGCCTGTCCGGAGCCGGCGTCACGCTTTCCGGCGCCCTGGTCAACGGCCCCGAACTCTCGCCCGCTTCCAGCGTCTCGCTCTCCGGCAACCATCTTGTGCTCCACTTCAACTACTTCGCGCGGACGCTTGACCTCAACCCCGCCCCCGGCGGCTCGCGCGAAGGCAACATGAGCGGCAGCTTCGGCACGGCCACGACCCGCTACCCCGTCACGCTCCACCACTCGCCCTCCACGCCTCTGCCCTCCCCTGCCGCCAGCTCCGCACCCGTGATCACCGGCCAATGGGAGATTCAGGTTCAATCGTCCAAGGGCGAATCCGCCTGGCAGCTCATCGTCCAGCCTGCAGCCGGCGATGGCTCCGTCCAGGCCGTGATCCAGCGCATCGACGGCGACACCGGATCGCTCTTCGGCTCGTGGAACGGGCACGAGTACCGTGTCGGCCATCTTTCGGCTGCGGGCCCGGCCCTCTACAGTCTCACCCCCGGCCCGGACGATACCCTTGTTGTCTCGAACCTCCTCGCCGCTGAACCCGAGAAGTCGCGGCAGCACGACCTGGTTGCTCGCCGACCCGATGTTGCTCGCGCCCAGAACCTTCCCCAGCCAACCCGTCCGACCGAACAAACCACGGTCAAAGATCCAGCCGAGCGCTTTCGCTTTTCCGCCCCTGACCTTTCCGGCAAGCTCGTCACCAATCGCGATCCCCGATTTGACGGCAAAGTCGTCCTTGTCGCGATCGGCGGCTCATGGTGCCCCAACTGCCACGACGAAGCGCCCTTTCTCGAGTCGCTCTACAGGCAATTCCATAGCCGCGGGCTTGAAGTCGTCGACCTCAGCTTCGAAGAGGCGGATCAGATGAAGGATCCCACCCGCCTGCGCGCCTTTATCGCACGCTACGGGATAACGTATACGGTGCTGCTCGCCGGGGAGCCCGATCAGCTGAACGAAAAACTTCCCCAAGCCGAGCACCTCAACGCGTGGCCCACATCTTTCTTTCTCGGTCGCGACGGCCGTGTGCGCGAGGTCCACGCAGGCTTTGCCGGACCGGCGAACCCCACAGCCCACCAGGCTCTTGTGACCGAGATCACCGCGCTGGTCGAGCAGCTCCTCGCCGAGCCCACACCCAGCCGCTCAGCGTCGGTTGCCGGTCACTAGACCAGAGCAAATTACCTGTTGCTCGAGCGGACATATTTGTGCAGAGCCGTTTTTCTTTGGGAGAAAACGGCGTTGATACCCGTGGCTCCCTGTACACCGACACTTATTTGCTTATGAGTGGACCCCACACCGCGCCTGGATCACCCGGGTGCGTCTATCAGGGCGAGGCTATTCCGGGTCCGGTTCGCTGCTGGCCGCGTACCCGCTTCCCTCGCGCAGCGCGAGATGCATCACCGCCGCAGCGGGCACCAGAACCGAGTGTCCATTGGCGAACGCCACCAGGATTCTCGTTTTACTGAACAGCTCAATCTGCACGATTTCGGTGTCGGTGAGCGGATTGATGTCGCTATCAGGCACTCTGCACTCCCTCCCTATTTTGATGCGAGAAAGGGCGCGCTCGCCGACTACGATCCGGGCCGCAGCCGCAAACGATGTCATTTCGCCTGGGAGGGGAGATCAGACCTTCTAAGCAACTATGTACGAAAGAAGTTCTTTAGCAGGAAGAAGACATTGGCTGGGCGCTCCGCGAGGCGACGCATGAAGTATGGAAACCATTCCGTGCCGAAAGGAATGTAGATGCGGACTCCGAAACCTTCGCTGACGAGCTTTCGCTGCAGGTCGCGCCGGATTCCGTAGAGCATCTGGAACTCAAACGCGTTCTTTGCGATGTCCTCCTGGGCGGCGAGCGCGCGCATGTGATTGACGATGCGCTCATCGTGGGTGGCGATGCCGCAGAACACGTGCGGATCGTCGGAACGGACCATGCGCTCCATGAGGCGGATGTAGTTGGTGTCCACGTCCTGCTTGCGGGCGAACGCGATCTCTCTGGGCTCCTTGTACGCGCCTTTGCAGAGCCGGATGCGAATGCCCTGCCGGAGCAGACGCTCGGTATCCGGCTCGGTCCGATGAAGATAGGCCTGCAGCACCGTTCCGACCCGACCGGCGAGTCCGATCTCGGCATGGATCCGCTCGGTCATCTGGATGGTTGCTTCGGTATAGGCGGAACCCTCCATATCGATGCGCACAAAGGAGTCGGCGGCTGCGGCGCGCTGTACGATCTCGCAGACGAGGCGCTCGGCTGTGGCCGGATCAAGGTCGAGGCCCATCTGGGTCAGCTTCAGGCTCACGTGCGCCTGGAGACCGCGATGCTGGATCTGCTCGAGCAGCTGGTGGTAGACCTCTGCGCTCTGGAGCGCCTGGGCGGTGTCGGTGACGCTCTCGCCGAGGGAGTCGAGGCTTGCCGACATCCCCTCGCGGTTGACCTCTTCGCACGCCCGGAGGGCCTCGTCGACAGATGTGCCTGCGACGAAGCGCCGCGACAACTTCCGGCCGATCGGGGATCGCTCGGAGAAGCGGCGCAGATGCCGGTTTTGGGAGAGGAGGATGAAGGTGGATCGCAGCACGGTGAGGATGTTCTCGACGCGGCTCGGGCGAGGGGGCTAGCGGCTGGCCTTGACGGTCGCGGTGCTCGGA
>CAXUIB010000086.1:0-5497 GCA_964250945.1 uncultured Acidobacteriaceae bacterium | reverse complement strand
TCATGGGCCAGATGGCGAGCGTCCTGCCCATCCCCGGCGGGGTCGGCAGCGTGGTCGACCTGCGGCGTGACCATAGAGCTGGTGTCTTTAATCGCTGCGATGGCCTGGTCGTACCGTCCGGCAAGCGAGTTGGACCGAATGACGGCCATCTCTTCGAGCATCTTCATACCGTCTTTGAGATAGCTCATGCGGCTGCGTTCGTCGTGGCCCCAGGTGACGGGCACCTCGCGCACGGTGTATTTCAATTTGCGGGCGATAAAGAGTATTTCGGGATCGAAGCCCCAGCGCTCAATCGTTTGCAGACGAAAGATCACCTGGGCCGCGGGCCTGCGAAAGGCCTTGAAGCCGCACTGGGTGTCGGCAAAGGGCAGACCCATGACGGTTCGGGTGATCCAGTTGAAGCATCGGCCGAAGACCTGCCGATACATGGGCTGGTGGATGGTCTGTCGCGTTCGGTCGAGCCATCTGGAACCGATGGCGACGTCGGCACCGTTGTCGAGGGCCTCGAAGAGCCGCTCGGCCTCTTTCATAGGCGCTGAAAGGTCGGCATCGGTGAACATGACGATATCGCCCGCAGCCTGGAGGAGGCCGTTGCGCACGGAGTAGCCCTTGCCGCGATTTCCGGCGTTTTCGACCAGATGGAGTCGTGGATGCTCGTCCATCCACCGCTTGACGATCTCCGTGGTGTCGTCTGTCGACCCGTCATCGACGACCAGGACTTCGGCATCCCAGGTTTGCGTCTGCACACATTGCAGGACGCGCTGGAGCGTACTCTCGATGCGGGAGCTCTCGTTGTACGCCGGGATGACGATGCTGATCTTCGGATGTGCCATCGTG
The DNA here is from genome assembly GCA_964250945.1 of uncultured Acidobacteriaceae bacterium. Lineage (GTDB taxonomy): Bacteria > Acidobacteriota > Terriglobia > Terriglobales > Acidobacteriaceae > Edaphobacter. The sequence goes on along the minus strand of CAXUIB010000086.1, from coordinate 4,660 downwards.
AAGGTACTTCTCTCTCCAAGCATGATCTCTGGTTCGGCGGAGGCCGAGTCCGCGGTTGATCATACTGTAATGATTGGACGTTCGGCTACGGCGAATGGAAACTATTTATCCAGGAAGCGGTAGATTTTACGGCTTTGTGCTTTTATTTGAGACATTACCTCGGCACGGCTGACGGTATCGATGTGCTCGCGAGCGTGAAGCTGTGCCTGCTACACTCTCGAACATGCCGGAAGACTTTGTCCCGCCGCCGCCTCCACCGCCGCAAGGCGCTCGACCGTACAGCGCGCCGGCTTTTCCGGCGCCGATGTACGGATACGCTCCGCCGATCGGCTATGCTCCTGTGGGCCCGCCCCCGAGGCGTCGATCGCCGTGGTTTTACGGCGGCTGGATCGGCGGAACGATCGGCGGCATCGGTCTGATCGTGAGTCTGGTGGCCTGGATCGCGACGCGGTCGATCCATGGGTCTGCAGGCACGGCATTCGGCACCAACCAGATCGGAGTGATCGACATTTCCGGAGTGATCCTGGACGCCGACAAGGTGGACAACGACATACGCCGGTTCGGTGACGACTCGAGCGTCAAGGCGATCGTTCTTCATATCAACTCGCCGGGTGGGGGCGCTGCGGCCTCGCAGGAGATCTACCACGAGGTGCTTCGGGTGCGGAAGGAGCACAACAAGCGGATTGTGGCGTCGGTCGAGTCGGTGGGGGCTTCCGGTGCGTACTACATTGCCAGTGCGTGCGACCGCATTTACGCGAACGACGCTTCGGTTGTCGGCTCGATCGGCGTAATTATGGAGTGGACCAATTACGGAGATCTGTTGCACTGGGCCAAGCTGAAGAGCGTGGTGATCCACGCAGGGGAGCTGAAGGATGCGGGAGATCCGAGTCGGGACCTGACGCCCAAGGAACAGGCCTACTTTCAGTCGCTGGTCGACAATATGTACGGTCAGTTCGTCCATGACGTTGCTTCTGGACGGCACACGACGGACGACCGGATCCGGCCCCTGGCGACCGGGCAGGTATGGACTGGCGAGCAATCGCTGCCGCTGGGCCTGATCGACAAGATCGGTGGATTTCGAGTAGCGCTGATGGATACGGCGAAAGATGTCGGCATTTCAGGCGAACCGAACATTGTTCGGCCGGCGAGCCAGAAGAAGGGACTTATCTCGGCGCTGACCTCCGACACTGACGATCTCTTCCCCAATCCGAGTCAGCTTCTCAATCGTGCGCCGGGCTTCTACTTCATGTGGAAGTGACAAGGCGTGCCGGAGCTCTGCCCCTTGCTCTTTTGGCGCATCTACAATGGATCGAGGACCCGGCGATGCGCGGTCGTTTGGCTCGATCAGAAAAGTCGAACACGAGAGGGGACCTGCGATGACGAAGGCTGACCTGGTCGATAGGGTGACAACTCTGGGGGATCTGACGCGGCGGGACGCGGAGGTGATCGTAGACACGCTGTTTGAGTCTGTGATCGGCGCGTTGAAATCGGGAGACAAGATCGAGATTCGGGGCTTTGGGAGCTTTCGTACACGTCAGAGAAATGCTCGCACGGGGCGCAACCCGAAGACCGGGAGCAAGGTAGATGTTCCGGCGAAGCGTGTACCTTTTTTTAAGCCGTCGAAGGAGCTTCGGGATCAGGTGAACGCGGCCGCGATCGAGGCGCGCTCGGGTTCAGGGCACGCACATCGAGACGGCCCGACCGATGTCTCTGAGCCGATCGACCCGCACCACCCTCCACCGATGTAGGCGACCCCGCTTTCCGGATTTGTTTTATTCTTTTCTTATGCCGATGACGCTTATCATGCGTCCGGTCACGCCTGCTTCGGCGCGATAGGAGAAGAACCGCCTCTGGCCGTCGGGATCGAAGGTGCAGGCCGTACATTGGGCCACCACGGAGATCTGCTCGGGCGGGAGGCCTTTTGCGATGAGTTGGCGCCGATTGGCTTCCCGGAGGTCGAGGCGCGGATTGGCTGAATCCACCTCGTTTCGATGGAAGAGGGTTTGCCCATCGACGAAGCGTTCGGTGAAGGCGTTGCGGACCTCTTCGCCGACGCGGTAGCAGCAAGGACCGATGGAGGGACCGATGGCGGCGACGAGGTCGATCGGATCGGAGCCGAAGTTGGCGGCCATCTCTTGAACACCCTGGCCGACGATGCCGGCTACCGTGCCTCGCCAACCGGCGTGAAAGGCGCCGACCGCGCGCGTGTGGAGATCGGCTATCAAGATGGGGACGCAGTCGGCGGTTTGGATGCCGAGCAGGACGCCTGGCTGATCTGTGATGAGGCCGTCGCCCTCTGCGTACGGTACACCCCTAGACCCGATCTGTCCGAGAGCCTGGGACGGGATCCGGTGTACGACGGCCGAATGCGTCTGTTTGAGAGTGATGAGTGGCCGCCGGCCTGGGTCCAGGGGCGCCGATGTGTCGAGGGCGGCATGATTTGCAACATGGCCGGAGCGAGTGCCGAACCCATGTACGAGCCAGGGGTGGTCGGGCCAGTGTACCTGGATCAGTGAGGAAGGCATGGAGGCCCTAGAGCATATCTCTTTTTGCTGTGAGCCGGACAGAGTGTGGGAGTGCCGTTTTCCTTGAGGAAAACGGCCATAGCATCTGTGTCTTCGGTGTACACCTACGGGCGGAATGCCTGCGAGTCGCGAGGGATGTTTGGCGGCACGCTGTGTTTGCCATAGGCGTCCTCTGCCCAAGTTTACGCGGGCTCGGGTCTGGGATTGGGGGATTTTTGAGATTGTCACAGGAAGGCGCGACGTTTCCGATTGCCCAAAGTCTTAACCCCAACCACTCGAGGCCGACTCGCATCTGAAGAGGCGACGACAGGACGGCGTTGCTCAGTGCAGGTGGACGCGGATGAGACCTGGACGTGAGCGACCTGGACTGGAAGATCTGAACCTGAAAGACCTGGACGTGAGAAATGGAGGGCCGCGTGCCCACTTTAGTTCCTCAACTGCTCCGCTCTCGCCTGGGAAAGGTCTGCGTTGCCATTACGGGGGCGTCTGCCGCGGAGATGATCGAAAAGGCAAGCGCTGTTGCGCGGGAGACGCCATTTCTCGAGTTTCGGCTGGATTATCTTGAGGATCCGCGGGCTGGGATCTCGGCGCTTGGGGAGTTTCTCTCGAGCAATCCCAGCGTAACTGCGATTGCGACCTGCCGACGACAGGAGTTTGGCGGTCATTTCGGGGGAGATGTTTCCGCCGAGATGGACGTGTTGGTACGAGCCGGGGAAGCCGGCTTTGCCATTGTGGATCTCGAACTTGAGTCTGCAGAGGTGCTTAGGGGTGGAGGCCTGGCGAGGCTACAAGGGACGGGTGTAGCTCTGATTCTGAGTCACCATGATTTCGAGCAGACACGGGATCTTGACGCTATTTACCAGCGCATGATTCCGTTCAAACCGGATTTTGCCAAGATCGTGCCGACGGCTCGGGTGCTTGCGGATAACGTCACGCTGATGCGTTTTCTCGAGCAGATGAGCGATTCTGCGAGTGTGATCGGAATTTGCATGGGGGAGATGGGGATCATTTCGCGCGTGCTTGGGGTGCGGGCGGGCAGTTTGTTTACGTTTGCCGCGGCAAGTCAGGGCGAGGAGACGGGGCCAGGGCAGATTGCGGCTCGTACGCTGGTCGATATCTATCGGATTGCGGAGGTGGATGCGGCGACAAAGGTGTATGGCGTTGCGGGCAATCCGATCTGGACTTCGCTTTCGCCTGTGATGATGAATGCGGCGTTTCGCCGCGAGACGATGAATGCGATGTATTTGGCGCTGCAGACGGAGACGATGGAAGACTTGCTGACGGTTGTACGAGAGATTCCGCTGCAAGGATTGAGCGTAACGATGCCGTTGAAGCAGAGCATCCTGCCGTACCTGGAACGCACCGACCCGATCTCGGCAAAGGTCGGCGCGTGTAATACAGTGTTGCGCGCGGCTGATGGGAGGCTGTACGGGTTCAACACGGATGTGGCCGGAATTGTCGGTCCGATCGAGAAGCGAATGCAGCTGCGTGGGGCAAAGATACTGGTGCTGGGCGCCGGTGGAGCGGCGCGGGCGGCTGTCTTTGGTCTAAAGGAGAAGGGTGCGGAGGTGCTGATTCTGAACCGAAATGTGGAAACGGCTCAGAAACTGGCGAAGCAGGCCGGAGCGAAGCTGCAAAAGCGAGAAGCGATGGCGAAGAGCCAGTTTGACGTGATTGTCAATGCGACGCCGGTGGGAATGGCAGGCCACGGGTCGGAACCGTTGCTCAATGAGAAGGAGTTGAAGACAAAGTTGGTGTTTGACCTGGTTTACAACCCGGTGGAGACGCCCCTGCTCCGGTCGGCGCGGGCACAAGGGATTGCGGTGATCACGGGGGTGGAGATGTTTGTGCAGCAGGGGGCCCGGCAGTTTGAAATCTGGACGGGCAAACCGGCGCCGGAAGAGGAGATGCTGCGCGTGGTTGTGCATGCGCTCCGGCAGCAGGCAGAGACGAAGCAGATGGTGGAGCACGTCGCCAGGATGGGGGAGACGGCGGGCAGAGCAAATCACCGATAGCTTATAACGGCAGCTAAGTTGGACAGGCCGTGGGCTTCTTTGGGTGTGGATGGACTTGAAGGGGGCGGCGAAGCCTTGCGGTTTGAGCTCCGGGGGGTAGCGATCCTCTATGCTTAGACG
>CAXUIB010000085.1:3117-9283 GCA_964250945.1 uncultured Acidobacteriaceae bacterium | reverse complement strand
TAGCAGCTTTGCGGACGAACCAGGATGTTGTGTCGCGCAATGTAACCCACAATCTTCTGGAGCGTCATATCCGGCCGGTCTTTCTTGGTAGCTAGAGATCGCATCCAAGTTGAGTAGAAAGGTGTTGGCATGGTCGTAATTGTCATGGGGGTCAGCGGGTCGGGCAAGACGCGGATCGGAACTCTTCTCGCCAGTCGCACGGGCGTAGTGTTTGCGGATGCGGATGATTATCACTCTGCAGCAAACAAGGTAAAGATGGCTACAGGGAATCCGCTCACGGATGAGGATCGTCAGCCTTGGCTCGAGCACCTAAATGGGATCCTACGCGGCTGGGTTGAGGCAGGAAAGGGCGGTGTGATGGCCTGCTCCGCCCTGAAGGAGAGCTATCGGGAGACGCTGGAAGCGGGCATTCCCTGCACCGAGATCAGCTTTGTTATGCTCGACGTCTCTGCGGAGATCATCGCGACCCGTATCGCAGGCAGGCATCACGAATTTATGAGTCCGGCATTGCTGGGCAGTCAACTCGCAACACTAGAGCCGCCAAGCGGCGAGGAGGCCGTGCATGTATGCAACGACCGATCTCCGGACGTGGTAGTGGACGAGATTCTGCAGCACGCCGTTCCCCGTGACGAGATCTCGAATACGGCCGCCGCCCCCGCCACGACATAGGCGACATACTCGAGTGAGCTGCGCCCACGCGCGGCGTCCACGTGGGTTGGAGAAGCATCATGGGGAAAGATCTGTTCAGCTTGAGCGGCCGATGTGCCGTAGTCGTGGGCGGCACCTCGGGCATCGGTCTGGCGATGGCCGTTGGTCTGGCGGAAGCCGGTGCGGACGTAGTTGCAACATCACGAACAGCAGCACAGGTCGCGGCGACCGCGGAAAAGATCGAGGCGGTTGGCCGGCGCACGGCGCGGCTAACCAGCGATGTGGAAGATCGAGGATCGATCGAGAACCTGTTGCGCGAGACGCTCAAGCAGTTCGGCAAGGCAGACATCCTGATCAACTGTGCAGGCCGGATCAAACGCGAGCCGACCCTCGATGTCTCCGAGGCGACCTGGGACGGGATCATGGATACCAACGTCACAGGGACGCTCCGGGCCTGCCAGATCTTCGGTAGACACATGCTGGAGCGCGGCTACGGCAAAATCATCAACATCGCGTCGCTGAATACGTTTGTGAGCCTGAAGGAAGTTGCGGCTTACGCAGCCAGCAAAGCGGCGGTTGGCGCGCTGACACGGTCGCTGGCCGTAGAGTGGAGTTCGCGCGGCGTTACCGTCAATGCCATTGCTCCCGGCGTCTTCCGGACGGCGTTGAGCCAGAAGCTGCTGGATGAGAGCGATCGCGGCAAGGAGCTCCTCATGCGGACGCCGATGGGCCGGTTCGGACGGACGGAAGAACTCATCGGGGCCGCCGTATTTCTCGCGAGCGATGCCTCTTCCTTCGTCACCGGCGAGATCCTGGTTGTCGACGGCGGCTTTCTTGCCAGCGGTGTCAATCAGTAGACTCCTGCCCAAAGCCGGGCCGCCAGGTCAGTGAACTCAGCCGAGCCACTTCGGGTTCTGAGCGGTTCCGTCAAAGTGGCTTGTCGTTTTGAACAGCTCTGTCTTCCCGGTTATCGCGACATCCCGAGTTCGGGCGAGCAGGCTCGCGACCTCCGTCTGTGACATCGGCTTGAAGGTCTGAGCAGCTTCGATCGCCTGGTCGAGGATCGCGGGCTTATCGATGCCGGTGATGACCACAGAGACAGGCTGAGTCAGGCCATAACGCAAAGCTTCAAGCGGCTGGACGACGTTGCTCTTGAGAATGAAATCGTCGCCAAAGGTCTTCATGGCAAGCACGCCTGTCCCGGCCTTTTGCGCCACCGGAAGCACTGTACACGTGAAAGACCGGAAGTGCGCGTCCATCACGTTCACAGGCATCTGCACCGTGTCGAAGTGGAAGCCATGCTGTGCGGCGATCTCGAACATGCGCAGATGCACCGCCGGATCCTTGTGTCCCGTAAACCCGATGTAGCGGATCTTTCCGGCCTGCCGCGCCGCGACCGCAGCTTCAAGCGCACCGCCCTCAGCGAAGATCCTGTCCGGGTCTTCCATACGGATCACCTCGTGAAACTGTACGAGGTCGATCACGTCGGTCTGCAACCGGCCAAGCGACTGTTCCAGCTGCTTGTTGTACTCCTGCCGGGTACGGCCGTCCATCTTGGTCATCAGGAATACCTTGGGGCGGTACCCGTCGCGCAGAGCCTGGCCCATGCGCACCTCGCTGATGCCGTCGTTGTAGTCCCAGCAATTGTCCATAAACGTGATCCCGCGGTCGATCGCCGATCGCATCAGACTGACGCTGGCTTCGGATGTAAGGCTCTCCTTGCCGATGTGGTACCCGCCCAGGCCGATCGCCGAGACCTTCTCTCCCGTGGTCCCCAGATCGCGGTAGATCATCTCCGGCGACTGCGGCCGGCCGCTTGCCGTCCGTGAGGGAGTGGTCTGAGTCGCTTGGGAAAGGGCATTGGCAGATGCAGCTGCAACGCCGGCTGCTGTGGCCGTCTTCAGGAAGTCTCGCCGTTGCATGTCATCTCCGGGGCTTGGGTCGCGAGGGTGTCGCCTATGTGTTTAGATGCGTCCGGTGAACGGTTGCAGGCTTGTCCGAAAAGAAGCCCGTGCGATCATGGTCGCCGTGTATGCCGCTCCGAATCCGTTGTCGATGTTGACGACCGTGACGTTGGGTGAGCAGGAGTTGAGCATGCCGAGCAGTGCGGCGACTCCCGAGAACGAAACACCATACCCAACCGACGTCGGTACAGCGATCACGGGAACCGCGACAAGACCTCCCACAACGGACGGCAGTGCGCCTTCCATACCGGCGCAGACGATCACCACGTCAGCGGTAGCCAGTTCCGCACGCACCGACAGCAGACGATGGAGGCCGGCGACCCCCACGTCGTACAGGCGTGTGACCCGCGAGCCGAAGAACTCCGCTGTGACGGCCGCCTCCTCTGCCACTGGCAGATCGCTGGTGCCTGCACATAGGACGGCGATATGTCCCCGCGGGGGTTGTGGCGCACTCTGCCGCAGAGCAAGGGTGCGTGCCGAAGCACTGTGGCTTGCTTCTGGAAACTGCGCGAGCACAGCCGCAGATGTCGCCTCGTCCGCCCGCGTCGCCAGGACATCCTGACCGGCTGCGGCCATGCGGGCGAATATAGCAGAGGTTTGCTCCGGCGTCTTTCCTGCCGCATAGATCACTTCCGGGAGCCCGGTCCGCAGCTCCCGGTGATGATCGATGCGAGCAAAGTCGAGGCTCTCGAACGGCAGGTCGCGAAGCCGGTCGGCGGCTGCGCCGGCTGTGAGATCGCCGCGTTCGACCTCAGCAAGCAAACTAAGAAGTCTGTTTTTATCCATGAGAGTTTAGAGCGAGGCCCGAAGCTACTGAGGCGAGCCGGAAGAGCTCGTGTGAACCCTGGCATATGCACTGTGTGCCGCCTGCAGAACGCGCTTAAGCGGCACTTGGTGGGCGTCGGCCGCGGCTTTTGCATCGGCAAACTCGGGCGCTGCATTCAGCTCCTGACCCCCAAGAGAGCCGACCTTCATCCGGATCGCGCCAAACGGTGTCTCTACCGACGTGTGGGCTCTGCTGAGGCACGATCGTTGCTCGGTGTGGGTTCGGATGCCGAGGGTGGTGGTCTGCTCAAACAAGATGCGCTCCATCGCTAGCGCGTGGGCATCGTCCGTCAGCACCGTCAGCAACGTTCCGAGGCGACCCTTCTTCATCGTCACCGGTGTGCTCATCACATCGAGCGCGCCCGCCGCGAGCACGAGATCTGTGACATAGGCGAGAACCTGCGGGCTCAGGTCATCGAGAGCTGTCTCGAGCAGCGTAACCGTCTCCGTTCGAGCAGATGCTCCGTCCCATGCTCCCAGATCATTCAGGTTTGTCTCCAGGCCGTTCTGTACGTGGGAGGCGATCGCGTTGTGTGCTTCCATCACTGGACTCGTCGCAGAAGCAACCGCGGGTGAAACTTGAGCCGGGTCTACAGCTTCTCCCAGGAGAAGCCGAAGGACATTTGGGAAGCCCTCCGGGTTGCGTGTCCCTGCGCCGTATCCAATGTGCGTCGTCGCCATGAGGGGTTGCGGGCTGAAGGTGACGGGGAGCGCGCGGAGGAGTGCCGCGCCGGTCGGCGTGACGAGTTCCTTTTCCAGGTGCGCCGAGTAGGTGGGAAACCCGCGAAGAAGATCGGCAGTGGCCGGTGCCGGTACAGGAAAAGTTCCATGCGCACACTGCACCATGCCTCCGCCAACGTTCAGCGGGGAGCCATGCCATCGCAGCGGCGAGCCCGTCTCGTCGAGAGCTTGCTGATTGAGCGCGTGAATACATGCGCTTGCGGCCACGATGTCCACAATCGCGTCTACCGCCCCAACCTCGTGGAAGTGAATGGCATCGATCGGGACGTTGTGGATCTTGGCCTCGGAGGCGCCCAGCAACTCGAACGCGTGGACAGCGAAATTCTTCATCGGTTCGGCGAGCGGCGCCCCCCGGATAAGGTCCCGGATCACCGAAAGGGACCTTCCGTGTGCATGCTCGTGAGTGGAGGACTGCGAGTCCTGTTCGTCACTGTGGTGGTGAGAGTGGGCGTCGGCGTGGGTGTGCACCTCTGCATTCGCGTGCGTGTGGCCGCCTTTGTGGAGGTGCTGCGTCTTGAGTTGTTGCTGCAGCTCATGCGCGGAGACCTGCTCGGGGAAGCTGGCGGACGACTCCGCCGTAGCTTGCGCTGAATCCATGTGAGCGGTGTGAGTGTGCGCACTCTCGGCCAGATGTTCCCCTTCGAGGACGTCGACCTTGGTGGCAGAAATCCCGGAACGATCGACGGTATGGATCTTCAACGAAGCGCCAAGATCAAGAGCCGCGACCGCCTGCTGCACCACCTTCGGGTCAACGCCGGCATCAATCATGGCGCCGAGAAACATGTCGCCGGAGATGCCGGCAAAGCAATCGAGGTAGGCGACCCGCATAGCTCTATTCTGTCACGCGCTCCCGTGAAGAGGAGCCTGGCGCCGCGGCAATCCCCGGAGCCGCGGCAATCCCAGGAGCCGCGGCAATGGCAGACACGGAGAGCACGGCGTTCATGCTTCCGGAGCGGTACCCCGACGTGTCCAGCGTGACGTAGAGGAAGCCCGCCGACTTCAGGTTCGCGGTGATCCCGTCCAGCATGTCCATCGAGAGCGCACGCGCGAGGTCCTCTCGGGCAATCTCGACCCGAGCGAGTTCCCCGTGATGACGAACCCGTACTTGTCGGAAGCCGAGACGGTGCAGGCTCGCCTCGCTCTGCTCTACCTGCAGGAGCCGCTCCGGGGTGACTGGAAGGCCATACGCGATGCGGGAGGAAAGGCAGGCGCTGGCGGGCTTGTCCGCGACCCGCAGGCCGGCCTTCCGGGCGAGTGCGCGAACCTCAGCCTTTGACAGCTGAGCCGTTACGAGCGGCGCGACCGCCTTGTGCTTCTCTGCGGCCTTCTGCCCCGGGCGGAACTCGCCGCCGTCATCGAGATTCATCCCGAAGGCGATATGGGCATAGTTTCGCGTCTCGCGAAAGTGCTCCATCTCGGTAAACAGCTCGTCCTTGCAGTGGAAGCAGCGCTGTGCGTCGTTGCGCTGGTAGTCCGGATTCGCGAGTTCGTCGGTGTACAAGACCTCTGTCGCGATCCCGTGGTCGCGTGTGAAGACGAGAGCCGCCGCCAGCTCCGCACGCGGAAGAGAGGCCGAATCGGCGATCACGGCAAGCATTCGGCTGCCGAGCGCCAGGTGCGCGGCGTAAGCGAGATACGCCGAGTCCGTTCCACCCGAGTAGGCGACCAGCACGCTGCCGAGATCCTCTAAAGTCGTCTGCAACAGAGCGGATTTGGCGGCCAGATCCATGGGACAGATTGTAGCGGCTTTCAGCGGAGAGATCCGTCCGATCGAGGACGCATCAGTGCAGAAGCGCCGGCAGCTTCGCTGAGGATCCAAAGAGAAAGATCGTCCCGACGATCAGGCTGTACGCCGCCGTGATCGAGGTGACGATGCCCTTGAGGCGGGGCCGATCGGAACTTCCGGCGAAGATGCCGGAGGCCGACGCGGTCATCATGGTATTCATGACGAGAAGGCCGCCGATAAAGCTCAAAAGCCCGATGAACCC
>CAXUIB010000085.1:0-3017 GCA_964250945.1 uncultured Acidobacteriaceae bacterium | reverse complement strand
GTAGCTGATCACGACATAGAACGCCAGGAGGACGAGAGTTGCGCCGACGAGCCGTTCGCCGACGGTGTCGAGCCCGGCTGGTATTCGCACATGAAACGAGATCACCGCCGCTCCCAGCACAGCCACGGTGAGAGCGTGGCCCAGAGCGTAGAGCAGACCGAGACGCATCCCTTCCCGCCAGCCCTTCTGGACGCTGGTGATGTCCGAGATGGCCGCGAGGTGATCGTAGTCGAATCCGTGGCGCAGCCCCAGCAAAGCGCAGGAGAGAAGAGCGAGTTGAAGCTGGGCCGACACGGGGGTGTCCCTAGGGTACGTCCCCGGCACTCTTTGTGCCAGTTCGGGCGTTCGTCTCTGCTCAGGCTCAGCGTCCGCGGGCAGGTCGACTCTGCGGGAGCGCCGGCAGCAACGGCGGCCGCGTCACCCAGAGCAGGGGCTGTCGAATGGGAAAGCTGTGCATGATTTCAGGACTCGCCGGATCGGGGCGGAGCGATGCCCAGAGGCTGGCGTACTCCGGCCGTTGATAGGCCCGTGCGGCGAAGAGCAGGCTCGGGCGGCGGCCGGGAAGATCCGCGAAGTGGCTTGCATCGGCGCGATACGGCCAGGCTCCGCGATCGCGGATAAAGGGAACGTCTCGCGCCATCGCAACGCGCATGCCAGGGCCATCCTGTAGCTGGAACTCCCACAGGCTCTCAAAGCGGCTGGAGAGCAGATCGATCGAACCTGCGAGCAGGTCAAGGTTGAACAGCGAGTTGCGATACGGGTTTGCGGTCTGCAGCTCATGCGGGAAGTTGCCGTCTGCGACGATCTGGGCGCGTACCGCGGTAGCTTTATAGAAGTGCCGGAGTTCCGCAAGTTGTTCGTCCGTCCCGGCGAGCCTGGCCGAGCTCGAAGCCTGCAAGAGCCACGAGCTCGCATGATGATCTCGGCTGTCGCGCGCCAGACCTGCCGTTCTCGACGTCGTAAGCCAACTCAGGTACGAGTTGAACCACGCGCGGACCGCGGCGAGGTCCGCTGCGGAGAAGCCCTCAAAGCCTGACAGGAACGGAACCGCGACGGCCACCTCTGCCAACCCAACGGCCTGAACGAGCGCCTTGTACTCCGTAGGTGTTCTGGATGGAATACTCGGGTCCATCCGTGTCACAGGATCGACAAACCATGCCTTAAGGTGCTGCACAGCAAGTTGAGCGTACGTGCCGGCAAGCTTCGGGTCTTGCTCTCGAGTCAAGAGGTAGGCAGCCGTCAAACCCGGCATCTGCAACGTGAAACGGTCCAGCAGATCGCGATGCGCAGCGAAGTCTGGCCTCGTTCCCGTGTCCGTGTGGCCGACCTCGTCCGTATCTTCCTGCGCGTAGTAGAGGTGCGGGTCGCCATCGTCCGGTGCGCGTATCGAGGTGATGGTCTGGGGACGTTCGGCAAGGAAACGATTCGCATCCCACAGAATGCGGTCACGGTCGAGAGCGGCCACATCAGGACGGGAGGTTGAGCTCGCACCGGAGTTCGTGCCCGGCGTTTGGACTATCGTATACGGTTGAAGCAAGAGGCCGAAGCTCTGAAAGCAGAAGGTCCGTCGCGTGGTCATAACAGCTCGCTGCGCCGCAGATTATCACGCACAACCCAGAGCGAGTCCCTCGGCGAGGACGCATGTACCAGAGACATCTATTGCATACTTTGCTGCTTTTCTGCGTCGCAGCTCTGGCTGCAGCGGAGACGGCGGGAGCGGACGTGCGCGTGTGCGTCACGGACGTGAATGGGCTCCCTCTGCCGAAAGCCGAGCTCCTGATCCGAGCTCCGCCGGACTCCTCGCTGCCTTTCCTGCGCTCGCAGACCGGCGCGGATGGATGCGCCATGCTCAGCCTGCAGCCCGGAAGTGCTTATGCGTTGAGTGCCCGGCTGGACGGGTTTACGAACGAGACCCAGGAGCTCGGTAGGGACGATACGGACGTGAAAATTGCGCTTCGCCCATCCGCGGCCTTTGCGGTTGAGGTGACGGCCGCGCGGACCCCTTTGCCGCTCGATGCAAGCGCGAGCAGCGTCCGGATACTCTCTGCGGAACAGCTTGCCGAGGCGCCTGGGTTGACTTTGGATGACCGTCTGCGGGGGGTGCCGGGGTTCCAGCTGTTCCGGCGCACCGGGTCCTATGTCGCCAACCCGACCACAGAGGGCACATCGCTCCGTGGGCTGGGTTCGACCGCTGCCAGCCGGACCCTGGTGCTGAGCGACCAGGTGCCCTTGAACGACGCCTTTGGCGGGTGGATCCACTGGAATGAGATCCCGGAGCTGGCGGTCGGCGCAGTCGAGGTGGTGCGCGGTGGGGCGTCCGATCTCTACGGGTCAAGTGCTATCGGTGGTGTGATCGACGTGAACCCGGTGCCCGCTGGGCCGCGCATCTACGGGCTAGACCTTGCGGGCGCCAGTGAGGCGACGTCGTCGGTGAACGGTCTGCTTACGGGCGAGCATGATGGCTGGAGCGCGCTGGCGGCTACGACGCTGTTCCGGACGGGCGGTTACATCCTGACGGCGCCCGAGTTCCGGGGCGCGGTCGATGTGCCCTCGGATGTCCACTTCCAGACGGGGCGTGTGGAGCTTGCGCGCCGGTCTGGCGGAGAGGACCGCGCCTTCCTGCGCGGCAACCTCCTGAATGAGGCGCGTGGCAACGGCACGCCGCTGCAGACGAACGGGACGCGGCTTTGGCGGTATGCCGCCGGTGCGGACTGGGTGCGGCCGGAGCTGGGGCGCGTGCTCGTACGCGGCTATGGCGACACGCAGAGCTATCGTCAGAGCTTCTCGGCGATCGCTCCGGGGCGGGCTACGGAGCAGCTCACGCGGCTGCAGCGGGTGCCGAGTGAGCAGGTGGGCGGGTCGGCGCAGTGGGCTCGCTCGATCAGGGCATGGACGGTGGTCGCGGGCGCCGACGTGCTTGACACGCGGGGGACGGACGACGAGACGCCGTTCAACAAAATTGCGCTCCCGACGGTCACTACCAGCGCTCGGCAGAGGGACGCCGGGGGGTACGGGGA
>CAXUIB010000084.1:0-9383 GCA_964250945.1 uncultured Acidobacteriaceae bacterium | reverse complement strand
TCGAGGTCCGCTTCGTACCCTCATCACGCTCCTGCTTGCCGCCGCTCTGCTTTGGTCGGCCTACGTCTACCTTCAGATCGCCTCCGTTGCGCGCCAGGACGAAGCTGCCCCCGCCGACGCTATCGCCGTCTTCGGTGCGGCCGAGTACGCCGGCCGGCCCTCCCCCGTCTTCCACGCCCGCCTCGATCACGCGATCGCTCTCTATCGTCGAGGCATCGCTCCCGTCGTCATCACCCTGGGCGGCGGATCCGATCGCGACCTCGGGCTTACGGAAGGAGGCGTCGGCCGGGACTACCTCCTCGCTCGCGGCGTCCCACTCACAGACATCCTCGCCGAGACCCGTTCCACAGATACAGAAGAGCAGGTGCACCGCCTCGCCGCCATCGCTCGCGACCACGGCATTCACCGCGTCGTCGTGGTCTCGGACGGAACGCACCTCTTCCGCATCCGCGAACTCTGTCGTGCTGCCGGCCTCGCAGTCTATACGTCGCCCCGACCCGCCCTCGGCCGCATCTCCAACCTCGATCTCTTCTCGCGCTACGCTCACGAGATCCTCTCCTACACCTCGCTCAAGCTGGGCATGGAGGGGTCCGCCCTGGAGCGGTGGATCGAAGGCCGGTCGGATTCATAGCCCAGAATTGATAGCCAGAATTTATAGCCCAGACGGACACGCCATAGAACTCCCTTCCAATCGATGGCGGCGATCGCGAGGACGCGAAGACGCGAAGACGCGAAGACGCGAAGATCTGAGCTGTTTCTGTCTCCACGTTCAAATCGATTCACCGGTGAAGCCAGATGGTCTGAGCACCCGCGACCGCGGCCGCCACGCCGGTCGAGGTAAAGTTCACCCAGTCGTTCCCAATCCAGCCTCTCCGCTCCAGAGTTGCGCCAAGCAGGCTATCCGCGATCAGACCTGCGACAGCTCCTGTGAAGGCAGCCGATCCCACCTGAGACCAGGCGGCCCCCAACCAAAGCCGGCCCGCCCATACCACCAACGCCGCCCCCACCACGCCCGCTACACTTCCGTTAAGACTGACTCCACCATCGGTGCCCGCCGGTACTCTCCGCCCGGTCGTGATCAGCACAGCCGCTCCACCCAGCGCTTGGCCGATCTCCGAAGACAGCGTGTCGGCCGTCGCCTCCGCCAAGGCCGCGAGACATCCCGCGAAGACGCCATACTGGACCGGCAAGCTCAGCGACGGCAGTCCGCCAATCAGATACTCTGGCGCGGCAAGCGTCAGAGCCGCCACTCCCAGGTTCGCCGTCACCTGAGAAGGCCGCCGCCCTCGCCGCGATTCCGCCAACCCGCGCTTCTCTTTGTGCGACCGTCCGACCCGCGTCACCACAAACGTAAGCGCGAACAAGACCACCAGGGGCGAGATCGCTGTATGTAACAAATCGCGGTCCCAGGGCTCCGGTCGGCCGAAACACGTCAGCGTCAAACAGATCAGACCACCGCACGCCGCCGCGCCCGCCGTGGCTGCTCGAACTGCCCAGACCAGCATGGCGAATCCAGCGCTGACCGCCGCAGCCTGCAAGATCGACGGGTCCGCACCTATCTGTCGCCAGAGTGGCAGAACAGCCACAAGCAGGCACGTCACCACAGCCGCGACGAGCGACGAGCTCTGCCAGGCACTCCGTTCCTCCGGTAGAGCGGATCGCTGAGTCCCCGATCCGTCGTTCTCTGATCCGTCCTGCCCCAAGCGAACACCCCACCCCTGATTTACAATCATACCTTGAGCCGAGTCAACGTTTCGATCGCCGCGGGAGCAGTTTTGTATCGAGCAAGCGCAATATCAGAACATCGCAACACAAGAGACCGAAGCCCAAAACCCCGCTGTTTTGCCACTCCGACCGTGGGTCGCAGATCAACCCTCAAGCTGCTTCTCGCCACCGCCATGGCCGTGCTCGCCACCGGCTGCGGAGCCAGCTATCGTCCGGTCGTCACCGCCATCAATCCCGTCGGACCCGCAGCCCAGCCCACAAAGTACGCCGTCGCCGTCTCCCAGCCCAGCCCCACCGCGAATGGCCTCATCACCATCGTCGACTTCTCCGGAGACACGATCCTCGTCAACGCCAATCTGGGCGTAGCTCCGTACTACCTCGCTGTCGCAAGCGGCGGGGGAGACGGGTACACCCTGAACGGGGACGGCACCTTCAACCGCTTCAGCATCTCCACCACCCTGCAGACGTACCAGGTTCAAACCACCACGCTGCTCCCCAGCACACCGGCAAGCGATCGCCCGAGTAGCATCTTCCCGCAGAACAGCTACATCTACGTCACCGAGCCGGGACGAAGCTCTGTCGCCCAGTTCGCGCCTGCGGATCTTAGCCTTCGGCAGGAGCTGCCGATCCAACCGGGAGCCAGCCCCAATTACATCGTCGGCGCGAACGCCTCTGCCCGCGCGTACATCCTGAATAGCAGCACGTCCGGCGGCAACGGACAGGTCACACCCCTCGAAACTGCTACAGGCACCCTCGATACGCCCATCCCCGTAGGCGTCAACCCTGTCTACGGAGTCATGACCGCCGACACCCGCCGCGCCTTCGTCCTCAACCAGGGCGACGGCACGGTTTCCGTCATCAACTCCCAGGCCAACACCTTGGACAACTCCACGCTTGTGCCTCGAGGTGTGATCCCCGTCGGCGTCTCACCCGTCTGGGCGGACTTCGCCCCCAGCCGGACCGAGCTCGTCGTCGCCAATGCGGGGAACGGCACAAATCGAGGATCGGTCAGCATCATCAGCATTCCGCTTTGCTCCTCCTACGCGCAGCCGAGCAACCCGAACTGCGACCCAAACAACCCCGTAGACGCCTACAACCCGACCGACGGCTCCGGCTTCGGGCAGATCCTCGCCAACGTTCCCGTCGGCCTCAATCCGCGGGTCGTCTCGGTACTCCAGGATGGCACGCGCGCTTATGTGGCCAACTCCGGAGACACGGTCCCCTGCGCCCCGACTCTGGCAGCACTTTCACCCGCAATCCCCATCACGCACGGCTGCGGCACTGTCTCGGTCGTCAATCTCACCACCAACACCGTCACCGCCACAATCCCGGTCGCCGGACATCCGAACTTCCTCGTCACAACGCAAGGCACGCCCACCGGCAAGGTCTATGTCACCTCCGCCGAAACCAGCCTCATGACCATCATCCGAACGGACCTCGATCAAGCCTCAACCTACGTAGACCTTCAAGGCGCGGGCGTGCAGGTTCGAGTAACGGCACCCTAGCACGGGTCTCATGGCCGTCTTCCCGAATGCAAACGGCGCCTCCACACTCTGTCCGACTCACAGGGACAGGAAATCCGCTCTAGGCCGGCGCGGTCACCGCCAGCAGACGTAGCCAAAGCGCCTTTGTGCCCGCGTCGGTCTTGGCCGAGATCGGCAAAAACTCCTCAATGCTGTGCGCCACCTTCAGGGCCGCCACAGACTTCGCCAGAGCATTGTTGCCTAGACGGTCGGACTTCGTCCCAACCACCAGAAATCGGCGTCCCGTGTGCTTCAAGTAGTCGATCAGCTGCGTGTCGCTGGCCTGCGGCGGTATGTTTGTATCGACCAGGCAGATGCACATGGCCAGAGTTTCGCGGCTGCCCAGATAGGGTTCGATAAAGCTCGGCCACACCGACGAGATCGACTTCGAGATCTTGGCATAGCCATACCCGGGAAGGTCCGCAAAGATCAGCGTCGGCCACAACTTCAGCTTTCCGCCGCCGGCACCTTCGTAGAGACCGAAGAAGTTGATCGCCCGCGTGCGCCCTGGGGTCGAGGAGGTGTGAGCCTCTTTCGACCCCAGAAGCGCATTGATCAACGAGCTCTTGCCGACGTTGGATCGCCCAAGAAAAGCGATCTCCGGTGCATTATGGGTCTTGGCTTCCGTCGGAAAATGAGCCTCGTCGGTTGCCGACAGGAGAAACTTCGGTGTAAGCCGCATCGGCTAAGTTTACCGGCTGCTCCCTATTCCCCCCTCAGCGCCTCATTCAGCCGGAAGCTGACGATCGACTCGGCCGGTATGACCACATTCCTGTTGCCGGTGTACGCGGATGCGGCGGTACCTGCGCCGGCGCCGGCAAGTCCACCGATGAGCGCGCCCTTGCCCCCGCCCGCCAGACCGCCGATCAGCGCGCCCAGACCGCCGCCGCCGCCGATAAACGCGCCTGTGCGTTTGCCCCTGCCTTTGGATTCCTTCTCATACTCGCTGGTTTGCACGTGCTGACCGGCGATGGAGGTGAGTTGGATGCCAAGATCGCCGGAGCCCGCGAAGCGTCCACGACCTTTGGCCGCCACGACCGTTCCTTCCACCCGGGTTCCGCGCGGAAACGCGACGGCGCCACCGCTGGTCGTGAGCGGACGCGCAAGCACGCCTGAAAAGCTGTCGCCTACGTTGTTGTCACGTGCGCTCAGTGTCTGCGAAAGGCTGACGGAGACCCGCGCTCCGGCGGGTACGACCACAGCTTTGCGCTCCACGGGAGCCGGAGCCTGCTGAGCGGGAGCGGCCTGCCGAGCGGGAGCCGGAGCCTCGGTTGTGCGCTGCGCGTTTTGGACAGGTTGCGCCGCCACCGCCGGCGCGGTTCCAGCGGGAAAGGTCACCGATCCGTCCGGATTTCTCCGCGCGCCTGAAGTTGTGGTTCCGCCCGAGGCCGAGATCGCTGCCTCGGCCTGTCGCGCCTGAGGGGACCCGGCCGGAAACGTTACGGACCCATCCGGGTTCGTGATCGACCCGTCCGGGTTCCGCACCGCCATCGGCTGCTGCGCTTGCGTCGTCGCTGCGGGGGCGGCCGGCGCCGGAGCCGGGGAACTCTTGCATCCGCCGAGCACCATCGCCCCGCCCAAAGCCCAAACACTCGTCTCTGCTAGGAATCGTCGCATTGTCGGTCTCCTGTCCGTTTGATACGCCGCGCCGGGTCACAGCTTCATAAAAATGCTTTCCAACCCTGTCGATCGAGACTCCAGAACAGAAGCCCGAAACACAGCAAACTTCCGACCATCATACCGACGCCAGACCCCAAGCGCCCGAACAGGAAGTTCCCCACAGCGAACAGCATCAGGTAAACCATGCTGAACCCGAGCACCCAATGCATGAAGTTCCAACGCAGCGTCGGCTTGGCCCATTCCCGCTCCGGAGCGAATCTTCGCCAGCCCAGGGCTGCGGGCCGCACCCTGTCATAAAAGCGCTGCAACGTCGCTTCGCTCTCGGGCCGTGTCAGCATCGTGACAGCGAGCCAAAAGCCCGTCGTCAGCGCGGTCGTCAGGAGCATCAACCAGGCGAACGCGTGCGGGTCATCCGCGTTGAGAGGAAGGAGCACAAGCGCCGGGTCGAACTCATGGAGGGCCCGCACCACCGGCATTCCCAGCTCGCTCTCCAGCGTCAACGAGATGACAGCCGCCGCACTCATGGCCGCAATCTCGCTCCATGCGTTGATCCGCCACCAGTACCACCGGAGAATAAACACCAAACCGGCGCCGGCTCCCAGAGCCAGGAGAAACTTCCATGCGGCGGCGATCGAAGCTCCATGCGTTTCCATGTACCACGTTGCCCCGGCCGAAAGCGCAGCGACCAGGATCGTCGCCCATCGCGAAGCCGTGACATACTGCCGGTCCGTCTTGCCTGGCGCAAGGAATCGCCGGTAAACATCATTCACCAGATACGAAGCTCCGAGGTTCAGGTGCGTTCCGATGGTCGACATGTACGCCGCCGCAAAGCCTGCCAGCATAAGACCGCGCAGGCTCGGCGGAAGATAGTGGATCATCACCCAGACATAGGCTCCCTCGTAGCCGCCCTGCGCGGCCGTGGGGGAGGGAAGCAGCACCAGGGCGACCAGTGCGGTGGCGATCCACGGCCAGGGACGCAGAGCGTAGTGCGCCAGGTTGAACCAAAGCGTCGCGCCCACGCCGTGCCGCTCATCCTTGGCCGAAAAAATGCGCTGCGCGATATACCCGCCGCCGCCTGGCTCGGCCCCTGGGTACCAGCTCGCCCACCAGTTCAGGCTCAACAGAACCAGAAAGCTTAAGAAGAAGCCCGATCCCCAGGCCGGCACAAATTCCAGCGTGTTCCGACCACCGTGCGCACGGTCAAACAGCTGCACCCGGCCGGCGAGCGACCCCATGCCGCCCACCGCATGGACCGCAAAGTACGCCAGCAGGATGACCATGGTGAACTTCAGGACAAACTGCACAACGTCGGTCCAAAGCACCGCCCACAACCCGGAGATTGCGTTATAAACCAAGACCAGCGCCAGGCAGACATACACCCCCGTCAGCTGCTGCCGCGTGGTTGTCAGGCCCAGGGACAGGGCCAGGATCTTTGCCATCGCCAGATTGACCCAGCCCATGATGATGGTGTTGACCGGCAAGGCGAGGTAGAGCGCCCGAAAGCCTCGCAAAAACGTCGCCGGCCGACCACCGTAGCGGAGCTCGGCCAGCTCCATGTCGGTCAGGATCTCGGCCCTTCGCCACAGCGGCGCAAAAAAGAACACCGTGAGCATCCCGCTCAGGCAAAAAGACCACCAGAGCCAGTTGCCCGCGATCCCCTGGTTGTAAACCAGACCCGTGACGACCAAGGGCGTATCCGCCCCAAAGGTCGTCGCGACCATGGACGTTCCCGCCAGCCACCACGGCACATTGCGTCCAGACAGGAAGAACTCGCCCACGTCGCCCGACGCCCGCCGCATGTAAAAAAAACCGATTCCCAGATTCACGGCGAAGTACAGGACGATTACGGTCCAATCGAGTGCTGTCAGCTGCATGCGACCTCATTCGCTACGGAAACACACCGCTGTGCGGGACGTCCACTTTCTTTTCCATTTTGCCTAGCTTCGCCCGGAAAACTCGGGCTCCAACTTCGCCGGTGGAAAGACACAGACGACACTTGGGAAATTTTTTCTGCCCAAATCTCCCGTTTCCACCTATCCTCGCTTACATAAAGCTTTGCTGGCGTGCTGTTGCTGTTAACATTTGCCTGACGCACTCACTCGTGTACCATGCTCTTCGCCCGGCAAGAATGTTTTCTGACATCTACCTCCCCAACGTTTACGCCCACCACAAGCCACCCACCCGACATCTCGGAGGCAACACACAATGAATCGTCATACGCTGTTCACCAGGCCGTGTTTCGGACGCTGCGGGCTTGCTCTTCTGGCGTCCACTGCCATCTTCTCGGCTGGCTGCTCGAATATGGTTTCGACCGCTCCGGAGAGCGGTCCGCTGGCACAGACCGGAAGCATCACGGGACGCGTTCACGGCGGCAACCAGCCGGTCGCGTTCGCTACCGTCAACCTTTATTTTCAGGGCCTGGGCCGGCCCAACCCCGCCCCTACCCAGCAAGCGACGACCACCAAGGCCAACAACGGCGCCGGCAGCTTCTCCTTTGTTCTTCAGCCGACCGGCAGCACAACGACGGGCGGAAACAACTTCCAGTGCCCCTCGGGCACCAACGGGAACACGATGGTCTATCTTGTGGCGACCGGCGGCAATACCATGGGCACGGGGACCTCGGACCGCAACACGGCGGCAGTCTTCCTCGCACCGCTCGGTCCATGCGCGTCGATCGGCGCCGGCACCACGGTGGATATGAGTGAGGTGGTCACGGCAGCCAGCGTCGTCGCGTTTCAGCAGTTTCTGGACTTCACGCCGGGCTTCCCCTCCATCAGCTCCGACAACATCTTTACCAGCACCCAGGCGCTTATCAACGCGTACACCAACCTCTCCACCAACCTCGTGAATCTTTCAACCGGCCTCGCCCGGACCTCCACGACGCACACCATCGGCACCACCAA
This sequence comes from uncultured Acidobacteriaceae bacterium, assembly GCA_964250945.1. Taxonomy (GTDB): domain Bacteria; phylum Acidobacteriota; class Terriglobia; order Terriglobales; family Acidobacteriaceae; genus Edaphobacter. The sequence goes on along the minus strand of CAXUIB010000084.1, from coordinate 1,612 downwards.
CACCGCCTCCGGCATCACCGTCACGGCGACGCCTGAGATCGCCAAGATCAACCTGATCGCGAACATCCTGTCGTCCTGCGTCAACAACCCAAACAGCTCGGCCACAAACTGCACGACGCTGTTCAACAACGCGGTCCCGCCCGATCCGATCGTTACGGCGAACTCGAACCGCACCTTCAGCACAGCGACAGACGTGCTGACCGCGGCGTACTACATGGCGACCAACCCGACCAGCACGAGCAGCGGAACGTCGCACCTCGCGGCCATCTATGCCCTGTCGCCTGCCACCGGCGCACCCTATCAGCCCACCCTGACGACGCAGCCGTCGGACTTCACCGTGGGCGTTCAGTACACCAGCTCCGGTACCTGCCACGGCCTTACCTCGGGCCCGGACACCTTTATCAACAGCCCTTACGATCTGAACGTCGACCTCAACGGCTTCCTTTGGATCTCCAACAGCGCCTCCCACGAGTTCACTCTGATGTCGCCCAACGGGACGCCATACCAGTGCCTCGACAACGCAGTCACCTCGCAGGGCGCCGCCATCGACCAGCAAGGCAACGTCTGGTGGGCCGACTACACCACCAACAACGCCGGCTCGGGATTGCTCTTCCGAGCGACAAGCGCCGGTGTCCAAAACCTGACGATCACGACGCCCGGTCAGCCGCTTGCAGTCACCGCCGACGGCCAGGGCAACGTGTTCTTCTCCGTGGTCAACTCCAGCTCGCTGTATGAGGTTCCCGCGGCCGCGACCATCACAGCGCCGGTCACCCCGGTTCAGATCTCCACTCTTCTCGGAGCGAACTCCGTCAAGCTGGTCGTGGACCGCAGCGGCTCCATCTTCGCCGCGACCGGCAGTGCTTCGATCACCCGCGTCACACCGACCACCAACACCGGCAGCTCCAACTACCTGAACGGCTACTCGTCCACCACCTTCTCGGAACCGGTCGCGACCTTTGGCGTCGGTTCGACGGCCTCGGTCGGCTACACCAACACCACCCCTGGAACGAACGGCATCTTCACTACGTCCGCTCTCTCCGATGAGGCCAACCTGCTCACCGGCTCCGGCACGACGTATTCCGCCGGCTCCGGATTCCCCACAACCTCCCACTTTGCCGGCGTCTCCGGAGCTCGTGGGCTCGCCATCGACGGTGCGCAGAACCTTTGGGTCGCCAACAGCTCGCCGGACGCCTACAGCGGTCTCGGCACCATCTCGGAGATCGCCTTCAGCGGCGCTGCACTTTCACCGTCGCCGAGCGGCAGCACCAGCGGCGGCTTCCAAAAGGCGGCCTCCATGCTCGCCAACAGCCGATCTGTCGTCATCGACCAGGGCGGAAACGTCTGGGTCGGCCTGAACGGCAGCCCTACCATCACCGAGATCGTCGGCGCCGCCGTCCCGATCTATCAACCGTACGCCCAGGGCCTCGATCCGACCATCGACCGCTTCCAACTGATCCCCTAAACCGGTTCTCCTGTAGGTGTATAGCGAGAACACAGATCTCATGGCCGTCTTCCTCAATCAAACCGGCACTCGCACACTCTATCCGACTCACAGCAACAGGAAAACCGCTCTAAACCCTATCGCGCATACCCAACCGGCAAGGCCCGTCAG
>CAXUIB010000083.1:5671-9395 GCA_964250945.1 uncultured Acidobacteriaceae bacterium | reverse complement strand
GGGTGCGGGTGTGGCCGGGGATGTTGCCGCCAAGCATGAGGACGATACCGAACTCGCCGACGGTGTGGGTAAAGGTGAGGAGGGAGGAGGTGAGCAGGGAGCGGTGGCTGAGCGGGAGAACGAGGGTGCGGAAGACGCGCCAGGGGCTGGCGCCTAGGCCGGCGGCGGCCTCCGTATAGCGGGGGTCGATGCTGGAGAAGCCGGCGACAAGAGGTTGGACGGCAAAGGGCAGGCTGTAGACGAGCGAGCCGGTGACCAGGCCGGCGAAGCTGAAGGCGAGGGTGTGGCCGAAGAGACGCGTGAGAAGGCGACCAGGTGCGGTGAGCGGTCCGAGGCTGACCAGGAGGTAGAAGCCGAGGACGGTGGGTGGAAGCACGAGAGGAAGGGCGACCAGAGTCTGTACGGAGGCGCGGGGGAGGCTGTCGCCGCTCGCCAGCCACCAGGCGACGGGAATCGCGAGGAGCAGAAGAAGCAGCGTGGTGGTGAGGGCGAGCTGGAGGGTGAGGACGAGGGCCTGCGGGTCCATGCTACGAGTCTAGACGGATCGATTTATCCAGGCTCAGAGTTGGTTTCCGGTGAGTCATCAGCCATTACTTTTCCGGCAGCGCTACTGGATAGGACGGAGGCCGAACTCAGACAGGTGTTCCTGGACCGTGCTGGAGAGGAGCCAGCTGAGGAAGGCCTGGGCTTCGGCGTGGCGGTCGGAGCGTTTGAGGACGACCGCGCACTGGCGAATTTCGGGGTAAACGGTGGGGACCATGACGTAGGTGCCGATCTCCTTGTATTTGGGCGAGATGGCGAGGGTGAGTGAGAGAAAGGCGAGCTGGGCGTTTCCGGAGGTGGCGAACTGGCCGGCCTGGGCGACGTTTTCGGCGGTGACGAGGTGAGGCTGGATGGTGTCGAGGAGCTTGAGGTGTTGAAGAGCGGCGACGGCAGCGCGGCCGTAGGGAGCATGGGAGGGGTCGGCGATGGCGACAGTGCGGACGCGAGGGTCGGTCAGCCTTTCCATGTTGAGCGGCTGAAGAGGCGAGTCTTTGCGGGTGAACAGAACGAGGGAGCCGCGGGCGTAGGGCGTCGGCGCTCGCTCTTCGGTGAGGCCGGCGGCGACGATGCGTTCGGGGAAGGTGAAGTCGGCGGCGAGAAAGAGGTCGACGGGGGCGCCGTTGAGGATCTGCGTGGTGAGAGTGCCGGAGGATCCGTAGCTCATGACGAGTTTGACGCCGGTGGCTTGCCGGTAGAGCTCGGCAAGGGCAGGGAGGACTGGCTCGAGGTCAGCGGCAGCGGCGACACGGAGTTCTTTGCTCGCGGTGTGCTGTGCTGGTTTTTGGGCCAAGCTGTGCCGAGATGGCACGAAGAGGACCGCGAGCGCGAGCAAAGCAGCGGAAACGATTGGCCGCGCGAAAGGCATGCGGTACGCTGGGGAGAGCAATGAGCGATCTGTCACATCAGCTTCGATGCACTGAGTGCAGGGCAGAGATTGCCGGGGAGCTTGCGCCGAGCGACTTCCGGTGCGTCTTGTGCGGCGGTTTGTTCGAGGTGAAGTATGCCTGGAGCGACGCCTCTGCGCAGGGGTCTACCTTGCCGCCGAATGCGAGTGCGTTGCGATGGCTTTGGCAGGAGCGGAGGACGTCTTCGCTCGCGGCAGACCAGTCGGGGGTGTGGCGGTTTCGCGATCTGCTGCCGATCCTCAAGGACTCGGAGCATCCGGTGACGCTGCGCGAGGGAAATACGCCGTTGTACGACCTTCCGCGGGCGGCGGCGGACGCAGGTGTGGAGTGGTTGCTGGCCAAGCACCAGGGCATGAATCCGACGGGGTCGTTCAAAGACACGGGAATGACGGCGGCGTTGTCGGTGGCGGTCGATCGCGGGTATGAGTGGGTGGCGTGCGCGTCGACGGGCAATACTTCAGCTTCGATGGCGGCGTATGCGGCGCGTGCCGGCTTGCGGTCGATTGTGCTGATTCCTGAGGGAAAGATTGCGTGGGGAAAGCTGTCGCAAGCGATGGACTACGGTGCGATTACGCTGCAATTGAAGACGGATTTCGACGGTTGTGTGCGGATCTTGTCGGAACTGATCCAGAGGTTTCCGATTTATTTGTTGAACTCGGTAAATCCCTACCGCCTGGAAGGGCAGAAGACGCCGGCGTTTGAGTTGATGGAGCAGATGGACTGGCAGGTTCCGGAGCACCTCCTTGTGCCGGGCGGGAACTTGGCGAATGGGGCGGCGCTGGGCAAGGGATTTCGGGAGTTGCTGCAGCTGGGGCTGATCGCGCGGATGCCGAAGATCAGCGTGGTGCAGGCGCATGGGGCCAACCCGCTGTTTCAGTCGATGCGGGACACGGGCGGGCGGGCTCTTGAGCCGGTGGTGGCGGATACGCGGGCGAGTGCGATCCGGATCGGGAATCCGGCTTCGTGGAGGAAGGCAGTCCATGTGCTCCAGGCGACGGGCGGATGGTGCGAGGAGGCGACCGAGCAGGAGATTGCGCTCGCAAAGGCGCAGATCGGCGCGGAGGGGATTGGGTGCGAGCCGGCGAGCGCGGTGACGCTGGCGGGCTTGAAAAAGCTGGTGCGGCAGGGCAAAATTGGGCCCGAGGAGCGGGTGGTTCTGCTTCTGACGGGGCATACGCTGAAGGATCCGGAGTACACGATCAGCTATCACCGGAATGCGTTGCTCCGGAGCGACGAGGCGGAGGAGGCGACCTTGGCGGAGCGGGGGATGCATGGCTCGCTGCAGAAGCCGCCGATGGTGCTGGAGCCGGAGTTGGACGCGGTGTTGCGAGCGATCGAGACGCTGGTTGAGACGCCTGTGCCGGCATGAGTCTGGGGGCGGGAGGTGGGGGGCCGGTGCGCCTTCGCCTGCCGGCGACCTCGGCGAATCTGGGGCCGGGGTTCGATGCGGTGGGGCTGGCGTTGGGTCTGTATCTAACGATCGAGGCCGAGCTGTCGACCTCGGGTCGGATGGAGATCTCAGCGACAGGGCGGGATGCCGCGGTGTGCGGGTCGGCGGCAAGCAACCTGGTCCTGACGACCTACACGGAGGTGCTGGGCGACCTGGGGCTGGCTGCGCCGGCGCTTCTGTTGCGGATTGAAAATGAGATACCTCTGGGGATGGGATGTGGGTCAAGCGCGGCGGCGCTTCTGGCCGGCGTGTTGCTGGCAGACCACTTTGGCGAGTTAGGTTGGACGGAAGGGCAGATTCTCGCGGAGGCCTGCACGCGGGAGGGGCACCCGGACAACGTTGCAGCGTGTTTTTTCGGCGGTATGACCGTATCGATGCAACGAAGGGAAAGGTCTGGGGTGGACGCCGCGACGTTTGGGCGGGCGTTGCCATGGCGGTTGATGCTGGCGCTGCCGCGCTCCGGGCTGGCGACGAGGGAGGCTCGAGCGGTGCTGCCGAGTGCGTATAGCCGGGCCGATGCCGTCGAGAATGTACAGGCGACGGCGATGCTGGTGGCGGCGTTTGCGCTTGGGCGGGGCGATCTGCTGCGGGGGGCGATGCGGGACCGTCTGCATCAGCCCTACCGCGCGGAGCTGTGTCCTTTGCTGCCGGCGCTCGAGGAATTGGGAGCGGATTTGGGGGTGTTGGGAGTCGCGTTGAGCGGAGCTGGGCCGGCGGTGTTGCTGGTGGTGGACGAGACGGCAGAGGTCCGGCGGGTAGAAGCGGCGGTGCGCGCCGCGGCGGGTGATCTGCTAGGCGAGGTCGTCTGGACGGGGATTGCGGGGAG
>CAXUIB010000083.1:0-5661 GCA_964250945.1 uncultured Acidobacteriaceae bacterium | reverse complement strand
GCGGGGAGGCATGAGCTAAGCCGGGGCGGGATCTCACCAGGTGCGGTGAAGTAACTTGGTCTGGAGTGGCGCTAAGTTACCTAAGATCGTTTTACCGCAGTGCGCGTTCGCCATAGTCTTGCGATGTAGCCAGTTCTGGGGAGGGCTGCTACGCGCGCCCGTTGACCCCTCCATCAGGGGTCCGGGCGTTCGCTTTTGGCACCTCCAGGAAGACGAAGGCGGCTGGACTGAAACCTCCAGCGCTGGGCGGCATCTACTACACTTAAGGCACGTTATCTTGACAGACGAGAACGTGAGTGAAAAGAGGAAGAAACGATGGCAGGACAGCTTGTGACAGAGGTTAAGGACGCGACGTTTGAGAAGGAAGTGTTGCAGTCGGAGACGCCGGTGCTGGTTGATTTCTGGGCTTCGTGGTGCGGTCCGTGCCGAGCGCTCGCGCCGGTGGTGGATGAGGTTGCGTCGGCCTATCAGGGCAGGTTGAAGGTGATGAAGATGGATGTCGATTCGAACAGCCAGACGCCGTCGCGGTATGGGATTCGCGGGATTCCGGCTCTGTTGCTCTTCAAGGGGGGCAAGGTTGCCGACCAGATCGTCGGCTTTGTGCCAAAGGACACGATCGACCGCAGCATTGTCAAGGTAATCGCCTAACGTCTTTGCTCCAACCGCACCTAGCTCAGAAAATCTGCCCAGGCTGCCAACCGGCGCCTGGGCATTTTTTGTGTCTGGCGCCGCCGTCGTCCTGGCGCTGCTAAACTTGATCGTGATGCTGGAGTGGGTGCTTTTTCGCGGAATTCTGGTGGCGTTTTTCATTCTTGCCAACAGCTTTTTTGTTGCGGCCGAGTTCGCCCTGGTGAGCGTTCGCGAGACGCGGATTGAGCAGTTGATCGCGCATGGCCGGACGGGTGCGCGGACGGTATTGCAGCTGAAGCACAACATCGACGAGTTCCTGCCCGCGGTGCAGTTCGGCGTGACCTTGGCGGCGCTGGCGCTCGGCTGGCTGGGCGAGCCGGCAATCTCGGAGATGCTGGTGCGCGCCCTCCACGTCCTGGGTGTGGCTCGAACCGACACGCGCGTGATCGAGATTGCGTCGGTGGCCATGGCGTTTGTGGTGATCACGTACTTTGAGGTGCTGCTGGGCGAACTTGTGCCGAAGTCGCTGGCGTTGCAACGCGCCGAGCGGATCGCCCTGGCGGTGGCGGGTCCGATGGACGTGTTTATCCGGATTACGCGGCCGGCGGTGCGGTTGATGAACGGTTCGGCGACGCTGGTTTTGCGGCTGTTTCGGGCGCCTCTGCGGGGTGAGGGCGCGGTGCACTCGCCCGAGGAGATGAAGCTGATTGCGACCTCGGCGCGCAAGATGGGGCTCCTTCCGGAGTTTCAGGAAGAGATGATTCACCGCGCGATCGAGCTGAACCATGTGGTGGTTCGCGAGATTATGACCCCGCGGGGGAGGATCTTTTCCTTGCCGGCGGACATGCCGCTCGAGCGGGCGAGCGCGCGGATTGTGGAGGAGCAGCACTCGCGTGTGCCGGTGTACGACCCTGCGCTGGGGCCGGAGCACATTATCGGGATCCTGTATTCAAAGGATGTTTCGCGACTGATGCACTTCCGGAGTACGTCGCTGGCCCTGGGCGGAAGTGGGGCGTCGGGGCTGACGGTGCGCCAGGTGATGCGCGAGGCGACGGTGGTGCCGGAGACAAAGTTGGCGGTCGAGCTGCTCCAGGAATTTCAGGATCGTCGCCGGCAGATGGCAATTGTGGTGGACGAGTTCGGGTCGACGGTGGGTCTGGTAACGGCGGAGGATGTCCTCGAGCAGGTGGTAGGCGAACTGGACGATGAGTTCGATGTCCATGCGCGGCCGGCGCTGCCGAATCTCGCCGGGGTGATGGTCCTGGATGGCTCGACGACCTTGCGTGACCTGACGACGCAGCTGCGGTGGAGTTTTCCCCGGACACCGGGAGTGGAGACCTTGGCTGGATTCCTCCTCGCCGAGCTGGGGCACTTGCCGGTGATGGGCGAGACGCTGGAGCTGGGCGGACGGAAGTACGTGGTGGCGGAGATGTCGGGGCGGCGCATCAGCCGGGTGCGGGTGGAGAGTATTGCCTCCGCTGCGACGCCGGTGGAGTCTGAAGTTGGCGCGGCCCTGACGTTGGCGGCGGCGGCGGGCGGACCAGCGCATCGGTGATGGCGCCGGGACGTGGAGGTCCGGTGGTGCGGGCGGTGCTGCGGGCGCTCTGGCGCGTTTTGCTGACCCTCCCTGTGCTTTGGTTCGTGGTTTCCGTGGTGTTTCTGTTGATCCATCTGGTTCCCGGCGACCCTGTGGTGCAGATGCTGGGCGAGGGGGCGACGGCTGCCGATGTCTCCGCACTGCGGCACCTGTACGGTCTGGACGCGCCGTTGCCAGTGCAGTACGGCCGCTATTGGAGCGGTGTGGCGCATGCCGATCTGGGGCAGTCGCTGCGCCTGCATGACTCGGTGCTGCGCCTGGTGCTGGGGCGGTACCCGTACACCGCGGCCTTGACCGGGGCGGCTATGAGCCTGGGAATATTGTTTTCGCTGCCGGCGGGGATTGTGTCCGCGGTCCGCCGCGGGAGAGGTACGGATCGATGGATCGGTGTGGTTTCCCTCGTGGGCCTGTCGTTTCCGAACTTTGCGCTGGGGCCGGTGCTGATTTTGCTGTTTTCGATCCAGCTGGGCTGGCTGCCGGTTTCAGGTGCGGGAGCGGCAACCGATCCGCCGTGGGTTTTTTTGCTGCATCTGGTGCTTCCGGCGGTGACGCTGGGCTTGTCGCTGGCTGCGGTGCTGACGCGCATGGTGCGTTCGGCGATGCTTGAAGAGATGTCGCAGGACTACATCCGGACCGCGCGGGCGAAGGGCCTGTCGGAGCGCCGTGTGCTGTACCGGCACGCCCTGCCGAATGCGCTCCTGCCGATCTTGACGGTGCTGGGCCTGCAGTTTGGGTCGCTTCTGGCGGGGGCAATCGTGACCGAGACGATCTTCAGCTGGCCAGGAATCGGGAGGCTGACGCTTTCGGCGATCCTGAATCGCGACTACGCTCTGGTGCAGGGGTGTCTTCTGGCGGTGGGTCTGACGTATGTGGGGGTGAACCTCGTGACCGATCTCTTGTACACGGTGGTGAACCCGCGGGTGCGGCGGGCGTAGATTCGGGGTGCGGGCTGGGTCTGCAACGAAGGTCGCAGGTCTCCGGCGAGATTTGGGCGGACGGAGGGAGGTGCGATCTGTCATTCTGAGGCTGGCGGAGGTGAGATGGTGAGGCGGCGGCTCTGGAGACGAGTTTGGACAGAGGTGGTGAGAGGCTTGGCGGTGCTGATGCTGGCTCCGGCAGGAGGCCGGAACGCGGCGGCGCAGAGTGGAGGCCCGTTTGCCCGCGGCGGCGCGACAGTGGCAGAGCCGACGTCGCCCGCGGCCCAGCATTTTCTGGATCGGCGAAGCGGCATCTCGTTTGACTTGCCGGCAGGTTGGCGGCTGGCGCGGCGCGATGGCGAGTTGAGCGCTTTCTCCCTCGATGCCAGGTCGGCTCCGCGGAATGCGCATCTGCGGGCGGCGGCGCAGATCGACTTCAATCCGTATCCGGCGTCGACGTTTTCGGGGGCGCTCTTGTACTTAACCGTGGCGCCACAGTCTTCGGCGGGGGCGTGCATGCGGCAGGCCGCGTCGCCGGCAGGGACCCCAGCGCGGCCGGAGACAATCGGCGGCGTACCGTTTCAGCACGGGTACGGGGAGCATGGGGCGATGTGCGTCGAAGCGCGGGATGACGTCTTCACGGCGATGCGTGAGGGAGCGTGCGTGCGGTTCGATCTGGTGGTGCACACGTTCTGTGAGGGATCGTCGCCGGGTGCGCGGGACCTGACACCGGCGCAACTCGGGGCCGTGGAAGGGCGGCTGCGGAGCATTCTGGATACGGTTCGGTTCGAGCCGCCGATAGTGTTGACGGGCCGGTAGCCCCTCTACAAGGGCTCGATGTGGGCGGAGATGGCATCTCCGGCAACGTAGACGAGCGCGATCGTGGTGGGCAGGCGAAAGCGCTTGGGGCCGGCGCTGCCGGGGTTGAGGTAGAGGACGCCGTCGCGCCACTCGACCGAGGGCTGGTGCGAGTGGCCGCTGACCACGGCGGCGATGCCGGCGGCTTCCGGTTTGAGGTCGAGATCACGGATGGAGTGGACGAGGTAAAAGAGCTTCCCGGCCAGATCGATGGCTTCGGTGGCAGGGAGCTCGGCGCAGGGCCCGGAGGTGTCGATGTTGCCGCGAATGGCGGTGACGGGGCTGATCTCGCGGAGTCGGTCGAGGATGCCGGGGTCGCCGACATCGCCCGCGTGGAGGATGTGTTCAGCCTCCGCAAGCGCGGCGAGGGCCTCGGGGCGAAGGAGGCCGTGGGTGTCCGAGATGACGCCGATCAGCATGGGTACGGGGCCTTGTTCGGGGGTGCGGGTTCAGGCGATGCGGAGCGATTGGAGAGTGGCGAAGTTGATGCTTTGACTCGGGTCGTGCCGGCGGTCAGGATCGATGCGCAGATCGAGGACGCTGACGCCGCTGAGGTCGACGCTGTAGTGCTCGACCTCTTCGGTCGACCCGGCCGGGCTAAAGGTGAACTGCTGCCTGAGGACCTCGCGGAGGTCGTCTGCCGACGGGCCGGCGTAGAGCGCGAGCTCCTGGGTGCGTTCGGCGGCGCGATCAACAATGTGGAGCTCGACTCTGCGAATGGTCTGCGGCGTGTCGAAGAGGATGAGGACCCGTTGCGGGCCGGGGTTGGAAGCGCGCCAGCCGGTGGTGGCTTGGAGCCCAAGTGCGTGCTCGATAGGGAAGAGCTCGTCCTCGGAGGTTACTTCGACGCGGGCGAGGTGTTCGAGGTCGAGCCAGGCGTGGTTCGCGGCGTTGGTGGGAGCGGTAGAGGCCGGTTCGGGACCGAGGATCGCTTTGCGCATAAGGATTGAGGTTTGGATGCTGGGTACGGTGTGCTGTCAGGGAGTGGAAGAGGAGCCGCGCATGCGTGGGTCGAGATAATCGCGGAGAGCGTCTCCGAGAAAGTTAAAAGAAAGGACGAGCAGCATAACGGCAAGTGCAGGGAACAAGAGGAGATGTGGGGAGTCAAAAAGGTGAGATCGGGCGTCGTTGAGCATGGCTCCCCAGCTGGGGGCGGGGGGTGGAACGCCGAGGCCGAGAAAGCTGAGGGTGGCTTCGGCGAGGACGGCTCCGGCCATGCCGATGGCGGCCTGGACGATAAGCGGCTGGACGATGTTGGGGAGGATATGCCGCGTGAGGAGGCGGAGGTCGGAGCCGCCGAGGGCGCGGCTGGCTTCGACGAACTCGCGCTCTTTAACGGCCATGACCTGCGCGCGAACCAGGCGGGCGTAGCCGACCCAGGACGAGATGGCGAGAGCGACGACGACATTGCCGAGACCCGGGCCGAGAAAAGCGACAAAGCTGATGGCGAGGAGGATGCCGGGGAGAGCGAGAAAGGCGTTGCTAACGTAGACGTTGAGGACGGTGTCGGCGAGGCCGCCGTAGAAGCCGGCGAGCGAACCGGCGACGACGCCGACGAAGACCGAGAGCGAGACGACGCTGACGGCGACGAGGAGGGAGATGCGGGCGCCGAAGAGGATGCGCGAAAGGATGTCGCGGCCGAGCTCGTCGGTGCCGAAC
>CAXUIB010000082.1:0-9436 GCA_964250945.1 uncultured Acidobacteriaceae bacterium | reverse complement strand
ATCAACCCTCAAATCAGTCGAAACACTGGAAGCTATTTCAACAAGCTCCTAGACTGAACAGCTAAGGGCCGCTCTGACATCCTCAGCTGGATACGTTTCCTGGTGTGCTGTCATCAGAGGCGAGGTAAACTCCTTCCGAAGATCAGGGTTTCGGAGATCAAGCTGCTGCCAACTCGCGCGAGTTTGCACGACCAAAGTGCTCAGCTCCTCAAATATGGAGGCAGAACTTTGGGCTTGAGCGCACATTATCCTCTGTCTGATATAAGCGTAGAAAGTCACAAGACTGCGCACCAGATTGGCATCGTCGGGAAAATCCAGCCAGCTCTCAAGATGTCCCAAGACAAGCAGCGCATGATTCGCTTCTGTACAACGCGCTTCGATGTTATTTTGTCTGACAGCTCGACCGGCTCGGCTCAGATCGCCTGCCAGGGTATCGTAGAGTGCCACAGTCAATCCAACTAGACTTGCACCTTCGATAGCCGAACGTCTATACGACAACTCGGTCTCGTTCCAACCCATCTCTAACCTCCGTTTGTATTGCCAAGTTCGGCTTGTATTTGCTTCATCTGTGCTGGGAGCTGTTGGAGGGCGATCTCAGCTTTGCTGAACATACTTGTCAGCAAGGTTTTCTGGTTTGCCACATAGGTCGACTCATACGACGAGATTTGGGTACTGAGATCGCTGATTTGCTTCTTGGTGCTTGTTAGGCTCACCGTGAATGCACCCGAGGAAGGATTGCTGAACTGGCTTAGCTGCTTAACTAGGGAGTTAGCGAAACCGTTCAACGAAGGCCCTTGTACAAACGTCTGAACCGAATCTGGGTTGTTCTGGATGACACTTGCGAGCTGTGCTGTATCCAGCGTTAAGGATCCATCGTTGCCCATTGAGATCCCGAGAGACGCGAGAGTGCTCACACCCGAGGTTGAGCCTTGTGCCGTATAGCTGATCGCTTGCATCAGCGTGCTCTGCAAAGACCGTACGGTTGGATCGGATCCGAGGACTCCTTGGGAGGAAGTGGAGCTGCTATAGGTGAATTGAGAATTAACTAAGGTGAGAGCCGAATTGTAGTCCGTTACGAACTGCGTCAAAGCCGACGTGATCTGAGTGGCATCGGGGCTGACAGACAGACCAACAGGTACGCCGGGAGCAGCGTTGGCTAGATTGATGGATAGACCAGGTACAGCGCCGGTTACGGTATTTGTAGCACTGGAGATCGGAATACCATCTATAGAGAGTGAGGCGTTAACGCCGGCTGTCGGTTCGGTGAAGGCAAACACGGGGTCAGTGCTGAGGCTAACAGTTGCGCTGGGCGTGGTAGTTGCGATTGAGAGATGAGATCCGGAAGTATCAGTGACAACGGTCGCGTTCACTGCCAGTCCAGTGTTGTTGATGGAGCTCGCAAGCTGCTGCAGTGTTTCTCCATTGGCGACAGTGATGGAGGTCGTCTGCTGTCCATCCCCTAAAGTAAAGCTGTTGGCAGAAAGGGTCGCAGAGTTTGGCAGTGAAGCGGAGTTCCAAGAGGAGGAACCTGCGGCACCAGAGGTTACCGAAAATCCTGCCGCGCTACCGGACGAGTTGCTGAGGATTGAAAGTCTTGATCCAGTTGCGTCGTTAACGACACTCGCCGTAACACCCAGGTTTTGGGTATTAATTGCAGTTACAAGTTGATCCAGGGTGTTGACCCCTGAACCGAGTGCAATTTGTGCTGATGCTTCGGCTTGTGTGGTTATCTGTAGAGTTCCGGTACCAAGCGATGAACTGCTGCTCGCCACGGCCGGCGAATACCAGGACGCGGTGGAAGCGAGATTGTTGACAATGAGAGTGTGATTACCCGCGGCCGTTCCTGGCGCGGCCGTCGCGCTTGCAATGGCTGTGTTAGTCGAATTGACGGAGCGCGCCGACAAAGGCCCATTGAGGTCATTCAGCAAGTTGAGGTCCTTCGTGAGACTGCTCACCGAGCTCTGTATTTGAGTAAACGCGTCAGCTTGGGATTGGAGTGTCGTGACCTCCGATTGCCACTGGCGTTCAGGGGCTTGAGCAGCATAGATCGCGGCGTTGACGGCAGCGGTGACATCGATACCGGTGGAGGTGGCACCGGTGGCGGCCGTGAGGAGGCTACTCAGGTTGATCGATGGCGTCGAGGAGGTTGTCGAGGACCCCAACAGTGAGTTAACAGCCGAGACGGAGCTCATTGGATCTCCTTACGTCCGTTTTAAGACGACGTTCGATGCGAGCTTTCGTTGTAATTAGCTTGGCGAATAAAGGGAGAACAGGAACGGTGAAGTCTCTCTAACTTCACCGTTCCCTATCGGGCTACTGGAGCAGTTTGAGAACGGATTGCTGCGCCTGGTTCGACTGTTGAAGCGCGGCCATGCCGGTGGACTGGAGGATGTTGTACTGGGTCATGTTCGCAACCGTCTTGCCTACGTCGGCGTTCAAGATGCTGTTGGACGCGCTGGTCAGATTTTGCACCTGGTTCGTCATGACGTTGGTGGCGGCGGTGAGGCGGTTGATGGAGGCGCCGATCGTTCCACGCTGAGCGGCGATGGTGTTGATTGCAGAGTTGATCGCGAGCAGGGCCTGCTGCGAGTTGTTCTGATTCGTCAAGGAATGAGAATTTAGGCTCAGCGCGGTGGCAGAGAGCGCATTGATGGCGGTATTGATCTGGACGTTAGCTGCGACCGACTGTGTGCCATCGCTGATGAACACCGTGGAATTGTTGGTCCCGCCGACCGTGGGTGCGAAAGCACCGAGCGCAGCGTCATTACTCGCAACGTTCAGTGAATCGGAGGCGGTTGTCGTCGCAATTACCAGGTTGCCCGCGGTAATCGTGGCTGTAGTGCCGCTGCTGAGGGTACCGGAGCTTACCGCTGCGGCGATGGCGGAGTTGAGATCAGCAATTGTGTTTCCGGAAGCAGCCGTGAAGACAAAGGTGCCACCAGTAACCGCATCGCTGATTTTGGTCTGGGAGCCGGCAGTGAGAGCGGTCGAGGTGGTCAGAGAGGCCTGTGTGGAGGTAAAGGAAGTGGGCGAGTTGGAAGAGAACACGTTCTGACCATTGAAGTCCGTGGTGTTTCCGATCTGGTTGATTTCGGTGAGGATTGACTGAAATTCGTTGTCAAGTGCCGACGCTTGCCCGTTGGGCCCGGTTGTGATGTTTCCAGTACCTGCTTCCGTGGCGAGTGTCACGGCACGATTCAGCAGCGTAGTCACCTGGGACAGAGCGCCGTCGGCGGTCTGGAGCATGCCGATACCGTTGGTGGCGTTCTGGGACGATTGCGTCAGAGCGGCGATATTGGCGCTCATTCCGTTGGCAATCGAAAGGCCGGCGGCATCGTCGGATCCGTTGTTGACCCGGAGACCGGTTGAGAGTTGCGTGAGGGTTTTCTGCAGGTTAGCCTGAGTCATCGACATCGAATTTTCGGCAGTCATTGCAGAGAGGTTATTCAAAATTGTCAGCGCCATCGGTACATCTCCTTTTTACTTTCTTGTTTTCCCTGCACTCTGCATTCGAATTCGTTGGTTTCGACTTCGGCTTGCGGAGAGCTTAGGTTCTTGTGACATAGACGTTATCGGCAGTTTCGAGAAAATATTTAGCCTTCTAGCGAATATTTCTTCGCTTTCTACTTGAGGTAGTTCAGTAGAGAGTTTGGAATGGTCTTTGCAGCCGCCGCGAGCACGGCGCTGTGAGCCACTTCAGCTTGCGAGAGCGCCGTTGCCGAGGTGGCGAGGTCTGCTCCGATGAGATTGTTTTGTTGAGAGGTCAGGGTCAGGGTCTCCTGGGAGAGATAGCTTTCCTGGGCATTTACCTGGTTGACGGTGCCAGCATAAATGGCTCTCTGCTGGCCGACGTAGTTGAGGGCGTCTGTAATCGATACAGAAGCGGCGCTGATATCAGAGGTGGTGCCGGATTTGAGTGCTGTTAGAAGTCCTGTGAGGGATCCGAGGACGCTAGCTCCGGCGTGATCAAAAATCTGGTCGCCGGGAACGTTGGTCTGGACAGTTTCCGAGTCGCCGATTGCGACGTTGTTTACACCGCTGTTGCCGTTGTAGGTGTACCCGCTGGGGGAGGTCGGGTCGGCCGTGAAAGGAGTCGCCGTCTGCGCGGTGCCGGCGAAGAGAGTGACTCCTCCAAACGACGTATTGGCTTGCGAGACGACGGTAGAGAGGATGCCTTGAAGTTGTTGTGCGGCGGCGGCGCGATTTGCGGGAGTTAGAGTTCCGTTTGCACCTTCGGTTCCGAGGGTGATGGCCTGGTTGAGCGAGGATACGACGTTGCTGAGAGTGGAGTCAGCCATCTGGGCCTGAGAGACGATCGAGCTCGAATTTTTCGTGTACTGATCGATGTTGGCCGAAGCCGCGAGGTTACGGACCATTTCCGCCGAGGCGGATGGGTCATCTGAAGGTAGGTTGACTCGTTTGCCGGACGACAGCTGACCAAGCGCCAGGTTTAGTGATTGTTGAGTTTGCTGAATCCCCGTGAGGACGTCAGGCATTGTGTTTGGGTTTGCACGCATTTCGCTAGTAGCCTCCACCGCCGTTACTCATGTTGAGGATGACGGAATATAAGGTGTTGATCGTCGTAATGACCTTTGCTGACGCTTCGTAGGATTGCTGGAAGCGGACCAGGTTCGCGGATTCCTCATCGATCGAAACGCCGGAGACGGAGCCGATCTGGTCGGTAAGTTGCTGGAGAGAGAGTTGCGTGGCGTCCGAAGTCGCGGTTGCGGTGGATGCGGCCTCTCCGACGTTGTAGACGAGGGAGGCGTAGGCACTGGTCGGGCTTTCGCCGGAGGGGAGAACGGAGTTCTGAATTGCCGAGAGCCGGGCGACGTTTCCGTTGCTGTTGGGCGTGCCATCGGCGCTCGCGGCGACGAGCGCGGGATCGGTGGTGGTTAGAGTGATATTTGCAGCTGCTCCCGAAACAGTCGAAGGGACCGCAAAGAGAGGCTGCCCGGCAGCTCCGTTTGCGTCATAGCCGGAGCTCTGGGCCGTGTTGATGGCGCCCGCGAACTGGCTTGCCAGCGTGTCGAGTTGGGTGAGGAGGCCCGTGGCCACGGTGTCGCGAAGATGAAGCGATCCCCCGATCGAGCCGGAACTTGCGGACGCCAGACTGCTGGTGATGTCTGTGCCGGTGGAGTCAAGGATGTGTTCGAGACCGTCGGTTCCGGTGGTGGTCTTGAGCGGGAAGCTCTGGCCGCCGACGACGAGGGGAGTTCCGTTTCCTATGGTGAGGGTGTCGCCGCTTTCGGTTTTGATTTCAGAGACGCTTGTGAGTTTGGACAGCTGAAGGACAAGTTGATTTTTCTGGTCTGTGAGCGATCCTCCGTCACCTCCGCTGGCGAGGACAGGAGCGAGTTGGGCGCTGAGTTGAGCGATCCGGGTTGTAAGTTGATTGATCTGCGAGACGTCGTCAGGAATCTGGGAGTCGGCATTGCTTTGCAGTTGGGTGAGCGCGGCTGAATCGCGGTGAAACGCGGTGGTGAGGCTTTGGCCGGCGGAGAGCATTGCCTGACGCGACGATGTATTGGTGGGGTCGGTGGCGAGGGCCGAGATGCTGTTGAAGAACGTGGACAGCGACGATCCGAGGTCGGCGCCGGAAGCGGCGAAGGAGCTTTGAATCGCTTGGAGGGCCGAACTTTGGGTGTCGGCGCCGCTGCCGATGGATGTTTGCTGTTGCAAGTTGAGCTGCAGTAGCTGGTTGCGGACGCTCGTGAATCCGCCCAGGACGACGCCGTCGCCGACGGTTGAGTTTCCCTGGACCGAGGCGGCGGAAATGAGGGTTACGATCTGGCGCGAGTAGCCCGGCGTAGTCGCATTGGCGATGTTGTTATTGGTGATCTGCAGGGCACCGTCTTGTGCAAGCACGGATTGGGTTGCGATCGTCAGCGATGTATTGAGTCCGGACACGGCTAGACCTCACAGGACAGAGTTTGGCGGTTTGAACTTGCAGCGTAGAGAGATGAATCGACACTTCCGGAGTAGCTGTTGTGGAGATTGGAGAGCAGCTGGGTAAGTCGTCCGGAGTGGCGAACAAGGATTTCGTAACGGCGGTTGAGATCGTGGACGGCTTGTGCAGCTAGGTGAATACGCCTGGCCGTGATCGAATCCGGCATTTGACGATCGAGCAAGCGAGCGAGACGTTTGAGGTTGCTGCATAAAACTTCCTGCTTCCAGACGCTCTCTTCGAAGCTGGGAAGAGCGTTGTCGGCGATGGCGCTCATGGCGGTCTGAAGTTCATAGCCGAGCGCCGCGAGTTCGTCGAGATACACGGCGACGGCGGAGTGCAGATCGGGTTGTAAGCTGTCGACGTTCATGGTTGTTTGTGGCTTATGCCGGTGAGCCTTTTTGGGGAGCGTACGAATTACATCTGATCGTCGAGGATGGCGGCCGCTATCTTGGCCGGATTGAGTTTGTAGGTGCCGTCCTGTACGGACTGTTTGAGAGCGTCGACTTTCGCCTGCCGGACGGGTGCTGTTTGCATGGCTTGGGTCGTGAGGGCTTTGACGGAAGCCGTGTTGGAAGAGAGAGTTGTACGATCCGCGACGGGGGAAACGACCTTGCTTCCGCCTTGTCCCTTGTTGGCTGTGGTGGGCGTTTGGATTGCCTGAAGTGTGACTGGACCTTTGAGATCGACTCGCATAAGAGCTCCTTTTCGACGACAAGGACCATATCGGCAGATAGGCGCTCTTTGTTCAGTCCGAAACGCCGTTCGAGCAGTTTTTTTTACAACTTATGTGGGAAGTGGCCTGCGGGAGGGGATGGATCTTCTTTTGGTGGACCTGTCGCCTCGATAGCGCTGTTTGCTTTATGGAGACCTCTTGCGACCAGTTTTGCAAGGCCGAAGCCTCCGGAAGCGGTGAGAGAGGTTGCGAGCGACTGCATGGCGATTCCTTGGAGTTGATCTTTTGCTGGGTCTTGATCCTCGTCGGTGCCGCCTGGGACGGTGGCAAAAGTTTTTTCAGCGCCTTGCAGCCACTGGCCGATGAGGATGGCTTCAAAATCTTTTGCTGATTTCTCGATGGCGCGATCGGTTTGCGGCGCGGGTTTGGCGACCGGTTTGCGTGTGAGGCGGTCGGTTTGGGTAGCAAGGGCACTGGTCTGGAACGGCGAACCAGACGATCCGGTCGATCCGATGGTTGAAGCGGAGGAGGAAGAGGAGATTGGGTTCATTAGATAACCTCGAGGTCGGCTTGGAGGCCGCCGGCGGACTTGATGGCCTGGAGAATGGCGACGATGTCGTGGGCGGTAGCGCCGATGGCATGTAGACCTTTCATGAGTTCCTCGACATTGGCTCCGTTTTCGAGGCGTATGGATTGAGCGGCCTTGTCCTGTACGGCGAGTTGGGTGTTGGCAACGGTGGTTGTGGTGCCGTTGGAGAACGGGGCCGGTTGCGAGACGTTGAAGACGGTTTCGACCTGGATGGTGAGGCTGCCGTGGAGGACGGAGACGGGGGAAAGGGTGACGTCTCCGCCGAGGACGATGGTGCCGGTTCGCTCGTTGACGATAACTTTTGCGGGTGCCTGGAGGCTGATCGAGAGGTTTTGGACGCGCGAGATGAGTTCAGGGACGGAGGCGAGACCGGTGGACTGGACATCCACATCGACGCGGCGGCTGTCGAGGGCGGTCGCGACGGTGTGGCCGAAGTCCTTGTTGATGCGGTCGGCGATGTCGTTGGCAGCGGTGAAATCGAGGGATCGGAGGAGGAAGGATACTGTTTGCAGGCGATGGAGGTCGATGCCGGCGTCGCGTTCGACGATGGCGCCTTCGGGGATGCGGCCGACGGTGGGGTGGTTGACGGACTGGATGTTGCCGGCGAGGCCTGTGGAGTAGCCGCCAAGGGTGAGCGGGCCTTGCGCTTCGGCGTAGACCTGGCCGTCGTTGCCGTGGAGGGCGGTCATCAGGAGGACACCGCCTTCGAGGCTTTTGGCGTCACCGACCGAGGAAACGGTGATGTCGATTTTCATGCCGCTCTTGGAGAAGGCGGGCAGGGAAGCGGTAACGAAGACGGCGGCTACGTTTTTGACAACGACGGAGCCTTGCGGGATCTGGACCCCCAGGCGCTGGAGGGTGTTGGCGAGGGTTTGGACGGTGAAGAAAGTTTGTTGGCGATCGCCGCTGCCGCGAAGGCCGACGACGAGGCCGTAGCCGATGAGCTGGTTGTCGCGGACGCCCTGGATCTCGGTGATGTCGCGGAGGCGAACCTGGCGGTTGCTGGTTGAGGCGAGCAGGGATGCGGGCAGCGAGAGCAGGACGGCGAGCGCGAAGAGACGCTTGCGACGATCGTGCGAACGGGTTTGGGGTCGGGTCGGCATCTAGAATCCAAAGAGCCAGAGGACGGCTTTGGTGAGGGGGTTGGGTGGGCGGACGCTGTCGGAGATGATGCCTTTGCCTTTCATTTCGATCTCGAGACTGCTGAGGGCGGTGGAGGCGACGACGTTGTTTGGGCCGACGTCTCCGGGGCGGGCTATGCCGCGGACGATGATGTTTTCGTGCTGGTTGTTGAGGAAGACCTCCCGTTGGGCTTCAACGACGAGGTTGCCGTTGGGGAGAACGGCGATGACCTGGCCGGTGAGGCTGGTGGAGAAGGTGGTGTTGGAGGCGGTCTGGCCCTGGCCTTTGAGGGTGGTGTTGGAGTTGGCGGCCAGAAGCGGATTGACGCCGTGGGTGGAGATGCCGCCGGGGAGGCCGGTGATGGCCGAGTTGGTGGCGAAAGCGCGGGCGCTGTTTACGTTTCCGCTTTGGGCGGCGGCGGTCTGGACAGAGACGAGGACGACGATGTTGTCGTGGAGGTTGCGGGCTTTGTAGTCGGCGCTGGGATCGGTGAGGGGGCCGGCGGGGGACCAGAGACTACCTGGTGTACGTGGGTCGGGGTAGGGCTGAGTGTCTTGCTGGAGCCGGGCGAGGTATTCTTCCCGAAGATCTTCGGGGGACTTCTTTTTGGGTAGTCTGACCGGGATGGCGGCGGTGGCGAGGGTGGAGGCGAGGAGGAGGAGGACGGGGAGGACGGAATTTTTTATGTGGGTCATCGATCTCCGCCTTAGAGGCTGCCTTTGAGGGAGTCTGCGTCGAGGACTTCGGCGCGGTAGATCTGTTTGCGGTCGGCCAGGCCGGCGACGCGGACGGTGTGGCCGACGGCGCCGTTTTCGAGGCAGACCACGGGGACGCGGATGTGGATGCGGTTGCTATCGATGATGAGGGTGGCGTGAGCACCCGAGCGTATGGTCGCGGGCTCCGAAGCGGGCTGGCCGGATTGCTGGAGGCGAGCTTGGCTCCGGAGGGCTGCCGTTGCGGTGGCGGCCGAGGTGTTGTCGGGCCAGGTGAGGGTGGCGAAGAAAGGGAGGCACTGCCTTTGTACGGTGCAGGCGGGTCGGAGGCGGGCTGCTCGGTCTCCGGAGCGCTCGATCGAGGTGAGTTGGAGCGCAGGGGAGGGGTC
>CAXUIB010000081.1:0-9455 GCA_964250945.1 uncultured Acidobacteriaceae bacterium | reverse complement strand
CCCCAAGCTCGACCAGATGCTCGTTCTTTGTGACGGACCGATGATCGATCTTCCCCGACCCGAACGCATTCCCGCCCACAAACCAGAAGGCCTGCGGCCCCGGATTCGCTCCGTTCGTCGTGAGGATCAGGGCCATCGGAAATGGCCGCGACCCGCCGCAAACATTCTCTGTAATGAAATGGAAGTCCGACGCGTTGAAGTCGCTCCACACCGCGGCGATACACGCGCTGTCCTCGCCCTGCGCCACGTCCGATTCGATCCGATTGCCGGAGACCTCCAACGTCGTTCCGCCAACCATGCTCGGAGCGACGATGGCCGCCGCCTTGGCCGGAAGCGCCTCGGTGTACACCCAGTGATTGCGCGAGATCGAGACCCGCGCTCCATACCCGGCCGGAAGATACGTCCCGTTCAGCACCTCGTTGCGCTCAAACCGCACGCCGGCCGCTGCCTCCGAATACACCGCGTGGCAGACACCCGGAGTACACCGCAGATCGTTATCCGTCACGCTAAGGTGGTCGTGGGCGATCGGGTTCTGCGAGGCATTTTTGACAAAGATCAGACCTCCGCCCGGAGCCATCCCGCTGAAGTGGTTCGCCGTCATGCTGGTCTGGTCGGTAAAGAAGAAGACCGCCGCGCAGCCGTTGTTGCAACCGCTCGCCGTATTGTTCGCGATCGTCGTCCGGAGGCCGCCCTCGGTGTCGAAACACACATCGCCGCAGCCATCCGCCGTGTTTCCGGTGATCTGGATGTCGTACCCCATCGAGCCCCAGATGCAGGCGCCGCCGATGGATTTGCAAGTGTTGCCGGAAAAGGTCATCTCGCCTGCTGCGGTCACCTGCTTCAGGTTGGCGCCCGGCTCGCCCGAGTTGCCGCCCCACCACTGGATCCCGTGCGGGTTGCGCGTCAGCCGGTTGCCGGTCGCGCGCACGCGCTTGGCAAAGAACAGGAGAATGCCGGCGTTGCGGCCGTTGCTCGCCGGGTAGTCGATCGTATTGTCGGAGAGGTTCAGATCCGTGCTGGTAGCGCCGTTCGTGGCCAATAGACTCAGCCCGAGGAGCGTGTTGCCTGTCATCGTCAGACTCGAAACCGGGTACCCCGCCAACACGACCGAAGGCGCCGACGCTTCGAAGTGGCACTCGCGAATCCTGATCTGGGACCCACCCTTGGTGAGAAAAAGCATGCCGGCCTGTCCGCTGAACTCATACGCCGGGAGCGCCGATCGGACTGTCGCTCCCCTCGCGCATCCGACGTTGTTTGCGCCCTCAAGCGTCGCGGTCACCTCCCAGTTGACGGTCGCCCGGAGGAGGAGATCATGACCGCGATGGAGCGTAAACGGTGTCTTGAGATCGCCGGGGACGTTGACCGTGATCACTGCCGGCGATCTATCCGAACCTTTGCCCAAATCCAGATCCGCGGCCTGGATCTTCGCCCCTATGTCCGATCCCGGATAACTCTCAGCCGCCACGACGGCAGGCGCTGTGTTCTGCGCACCCGTCTGGCCCAAGCCAGACGGCACCCACGCGATGAAGAGCAGAAAAGACAACGAAACTCGAAACATGCTACTTCGCAACATGCTCGTCAGATGCTCTGCCGATGGACGGGATCACGCACGGGCAATCTTGGAGCGGGAGACCGGGATCGAACCGGCGACATTCAGCTTGGGAAGCTGACGTTCTGCCACTGAACTACTCCCGCCCGGGGAACTCTTGGGGTCGATATTTTGGTGGAGCTGAGCGGGATCGAACCGCTGACCTCCTCGTTGCGAACGAGGCGCTCTCCCAGCTGAGCTACAGCCCCACACCGGTCTTCGGGACGCGCTCGATACCAAACCAAGCCAACCGGACAGAGCTCGAACGGGCTTAGCCTGGACCGGAAACGCGCTCCCAAGAGAACTATCTGAGTGTATCAGGGGCCGAGCGCACATCCAATCTCCCGCCGCTGCCGAAAACGCTGCCGCAAACGATTTATGGCTCATTCTGGATCGACTTCGTAGACCTCTGACCCCCACTTCCCGCACCGGCTCTCACCTCTCCAGACCCGCTCTCCATATCCCCAGACCGGCTCTCCACCGCGCCGGTGACCGCGGTTCCCGTCGCAATCGGCTTCTCGACCACATGCCAAATCTCGCCTTCCGCGTCCACCTCGACAGCGACCACCGGCACCACCAGGCGAGCTCCGCTCCGGGCCGCCACTGCCTCGATCTCCCCCACATCTCCGGTCTGGAATTCGGTGCGATCCAGAGCCACCTGCCAGCGCGCTCGCCCCGGCGCCCGATCGCGCAGCCGGATATCCGTTACCACGGCCGCAAACGTCGGCTTGCGATCGCTCGCAGCCAACTCCACGTCTGACTGCTCTCGCTCCCCATGAATCCGCCCAAAATCACGCTGCTCCGGATCGCGCTGTTCCACGGTCGTCATCATACGCCCTCCATCCGCGACCTCCGCCGGGATGAGCGCGTTCGGCTCGAACCGCAGCTCGGCACTCAGAAAGGCGCGCGAGGATACAGGACGGACGTGACGCGCGGCGGATCTCTTTGCCGGCTAACCCCGGCGGACCTGGCCCCGCAAGGGGAGGCTATATGATCACTGCCGGAGATCCACATGCCCGATCTAACACGCCGCGCTGTCCTGCAACAAGCATCGATGGCCGCTCTGGCCGCCGCCGCCGGACAGACATCAATGCCCATCACGCCCGCAGATGCCTTCAAGAGCGGACGCCCGCCAAAATCCGATCGCCACTTCGAGAGCGCTGCCGTCGAGCGCACCATCGCCGAGATCACCCGGTCGGTCCCGAATCCCAAACTCGCCTGGATGTTCAGCAACTGCTTCCCCAATACGCTCGACACCACCGTGTTTCCCGGCGGCACCGAAGCGCACCCCGACACCTTCATCATCACCGGCGACATCGACGCAATGTGGCTGCGCGACTCGTCCGCGCAGGTGATGCCGTACGTCGCTCTGGCTCGCGAGGACGCTCCGCTCCGACAGCTGCTCGCGGGCGTCATCCGCCGGCAGACCCGATCGATCCTGCTCGATCCGTATGCCAACGCGTTCATGCGCAGCTCGTCCGCGCCGCCGCTCTCCTGGGCCGTCCACGACGTCACAGACATGCGGCCCGGCGTCGGTGAGCGTAAGTGGGAGCTCGATTCGCTCTGCTTTCCGATCCGGCTGGCCTACGCGTTCTGGAAGGCGACCGGCGAGACGGCGCCGTTCGACGCGGAGTGGCGGCAGGCCATGAAACTTGTGGTCGAAACGATGCGCGAACAGCAGCGGCGTGACGGCCCCGGACCGTACCGCTTTGAGCGCGAGACCAGGATTGCGACCGACACCCTTTCGCTCTCCGGTCGCGGCAATCTGGGACGGCCGAACGGCATGATCTTCTCCGCGTTTCGGCCTTCGGACGACGCCTGCACCTTTCCCCTGTCAGTCCCGGACAACCTGTTCGCCGTGGTCAGCCTCCGGCAGCTCGCCGACCTGTTTCAGCACACAGGCGGCAACGCCCCGCACACAGGAGCCGACGCCCAGCTCGCGACCGAGGCCCTGGCGCTCGCCGCCGAGGTCGCCTCCGCCACCCAACAGAACGGTCGCATGCGGCACCCCGTCGCGGGAGAGATCTGGGCCTTCGAGGTCGACGGCTTCGGCGGCCAGGCATGCATGGACGACGCCGGCGCCCCTGGCCTGCTCAGCCTCCCGTACCTGGGCTGTTGCACCACCGACGATGCGCTCTACCAGCGCACCCGTAGCTTCGTTCTCAGCTCGGAAAATCCGTGGTTCGTCCGCGGCTCGGCCGGCGAAGGCATCAGCAGTCCGCATACCGGCACAGAGACGATCTGGCCGATGGGCATCCTCTACCAAGCCCTCACCAGCACGGGCGACGCCGAAATCCTCCACTGCCTCCAGATGCTGATGAACACCCAGGCCGGCACCGGCTTCATCCACGAATCGTTCAACAAGGACAACGCAAACGTGTTCACACGTCCCTGGTTTGCCTGGTGCAACTCGCTCTTCGGCGAACTGATCCTGAAGCTCTCGCGGGATCGGCCGAGCGTTCTTCAAGCCGTCTAAACAACGGTGGCATCGGCTGAGAGGCATTTGCTCTTTTGTTGTCATCCAAAGAGGGAATCTGCTGTTTTTCTTGGTGTTGTTTGTTCTTCAAACTCATCCCCTAATCCGATCTAATCCGATCTAGTCTTAGGAGCAAGCAGGTCTTCGATCTCCGGCCCTCGGTTGTCGGTAGAATGGCCGCTATGCCCACACGCCGAACTTTCCTCCAGACCATCGGAGCTGCCGCCGCCGGTGCCTCTGCCACCCTGGGCTCAGCGCTGCCGTCCTCCGCCGCCGCGCTCTCGCAAGATCTCCGGCATGGAGGGGGCGCCGCCGCGAACCTGCCCGCACCCATCGCTGCACTCACCGACCGCCGATCCGAGGCCGTGCCGATCTCGATCCCCGAGCGCGAACACCGCATCCACCGCGCGCGCGAACTCATGGCGCAGAACAACCTCGATGCGCTCGTCCTGACCGCCGGGACATCGCTCGCATACTTCACCGGCCTTCGCTGGAGCCCCTCCGAACGTCTACTCGCCTGGCTTCTGCCCGCCCGCGGCAATCCCGCGATGGTATGCCCGGCGTTTGAAGAAGGGAGGGTTCGCGAGTTGATGGACGCCCACCCCGGACATTCAGGCCAGCCTTCCGCGGCGTCGCCCGCACCCCAGATATACCCCTGGAATGAAGATCAATCGCCCTACAGCACCGTTGCGAGCGCGCTCAAGGATCGGTCCATAGCCGCCGGCCGCATCGGCGTCGAAGAACGCACGCCGTTTCTCTTCGCCGACAGCATCGCCCAGGCCCTGCCGGCGGCCCACCTGGTGAGTGCGACGCCGGTGACGGCGGGTTGCCGGTCGGTCAAGTCGCCGGCAGAACTGGCCCTCTTGCGCCTGGCGAATCAGGTCACGCTGTCGGTCTACAAAGCGGCGTTCCAATCCGCCGAGCCGGGGATGAGCAACCGGCACGTCTCCGACCTGATCGCTCTGGCGTATGAGCGCGTCGGATTCCCCGGCGAGGCAAGCTGCGAGGTCGGACCGTTTTCCGCGCTTCCGCACGGATCCGTCCAGCCGCAGACGATTCGCGAAGGCGAAGTAGTTCTTCTGGATGACGGCTGCAGGGTCCAGGGCTACGTGTCCGACATCTCGCGGGCGTTCGTTCTCGGACGTGCGACCGACCGGCAGAAACAGGTCTTCGACCTGGTTCATAAAGCCCAGACCGCAGCGTTGGCCGCCGCTCGCCCGGGCGTGCCCTGCGAGCGCATCGACGCTGTTGCACGGGATGTGATCACCGGTGGCGGCTTCGGCCCGGGGTACAAGTTCTTCTCGCATCGCGTGGGCCACGGCATCGGCATGGACGGGCACGAGTGGCCCTACCTGGTGGGCGGCAACCATACCCCGCTCGCGCCAGGAATGACCTTCTCCGACGAACCCGGAATCTACATCCCCGGCGAGTTCGGGATACGTCTCGAGGACTGCTGGTTCGTGACCCCGGACGGCGCCGAGTTCTTCACCCCGCAGAGCCCGTCGATCGAGCACCCGTTCGGCTAAGGATTCGTGGGCTGCTACTCCTTCCGTCAGCGACGGTGTACGCGCCTATCTGATCATTCCTCTTGCAACAATACGTCGGAGTGTGCGAAGCTTTCGCCCCACACCAGAAATCTTCGTGCAACGTCTTTCCGGGCCCTGGTCTCCAGTTGAGCTTTTCGTGATCTCGCCGATCCGTGAGAGGACCTATGCGCATTCTCCTGGCAATTTGTTTTACTCTGCTCTTCTGTCTTGAAACGGCGTTCGCCCATGCTGCACCTAAGCCTAAACCGGCAACGCATACGAAACCCACGACACCGCAAAAGGGCAATTCGCCCACCGCTGAACCGTCGCCCAAGCCGATTACGAAGTACCTTGTGGTGAACGATTTGCTGAGCGAGTATGTCGGTCAGCGCGACAAGATCAACACATGTCAAAGCCCCAGAAAGGGCCGCTGCATTCTGCTGGTGAGCAAGACGGGTGACATCATCTCTGAGACAGCTTCCGTGGTCTCGCTCGCCGATCACCAGATGGTCCTCAGTTATGAGGCGACCGCGGGTGGTTCAACGCCGGATCTGGTTCTTATGGGGATCGATGAGAAGTCCGACAAGAGGACATTTTCTGTAGCGGCGAACGGCACAACGCTCCCGCACTTTATGGTTGAGGGCAAGTTCTGCACGTCCCCGGATGCTGCGGTTTGCCAGCCCATCGATTTGAAGGAGATCGTCCGCGCCGAGGTCTCGGGGGCGAACTCCGAAGGCAACCTGTGGGCAAATGTGCTGGCCATATCGGTCGATCTAGCGTCAATTGAGTTCGCAGCCGAGCCTGACTTCCGACCAAGCTTCTTCTATTTGACAACGAAGAATGGCCGTACCTACCCGTTTAAATTCGTAATCGCCAGGCCGGATGTGACGAGCGAGATGGTCTTTCAGAGCTTCGATTTGCCGACGCTCTGTGGAAAAGCTTCGCCGTGCCCCAAGCTCGATCTTAGCTCTCCGGCTGGATCTCGGGTTAAGGTGACCCAGACAGCCGTCAACGGATCGCTTTTGTTTGCAGAGGTGAGGGCGCCGGAGGGGCTGGACGTGAACCTGGTCGTTGCAACCCTATCCGATAATCCCGCCAAGAGTATCTTGTTGCGTCGCGTCGCCAAGCCGGCCGGAGAGCAGTCGCTGCTGGACGTGCACATGACGCCGATGGATCAGGAGACGGTGCAGCGCGACTTCGGCTACCGGATCGCGCAGCACTACTACGCTGTTGAGCTCGATTTAGTGAACCGGACGGGCAAGAAGCTGCAGTTCAACAAGTCGTCACTCACGTTTGACGTGGACTACCGGGCGGTTGGGCGACGGTCCACCACGATCGGGTTCCTCAATACAGCCGCCTTCTTGACGGCGGACACCTTTCCGCCCGATGTCTACAAAGAGCCTTTTGACTCCTACAAAGCCTCGAACGTCGCCGCATGTGAGAGGCGGAGCAACGTCTATGGAACACTCCCCAGCCCCGAAGAGGCGAAGGCAAAAGGAAAGAGCACGAAAAGCCCTATCGGTACGCCGCCGGCCAACATCTGCATGCAGGTTCTCTATCGCTTTGGGATCGAGCAGACGGCGACCCTGAGCCCGGACAACTACATGGCCATTCTGGCGGCTTACGACTACACCACGGAACACACCGACCGCAAGCTTCGTCTCATTGAACTCGTTGGCGCCACGCTTCTGCCCATCTCGACAGGCAGCATCGTCGCCCAGGTGAACAACACGGCCTTTCGTGATTCGGTGTCGGTGCTGACGGGAACGTTTTTGCCTGGATTTCGCGCGCTCACGCTTGACCCTGCCAGAATCAACCGGCTTCGCTCCAATCTCGTGGGTCAGACGATGCAGGAGACGGTCCAGATTCCGCCGAACGGGGCTGCATCGACCGTGGTCCTGCTGCCGCGCGACGGCATCCTGACCATTCGTGGGCTGGAGCAGTCGGTAGTCGTCGACCGGCTGGTGAACGTGCACATCGACCCCGACGTGGTGAACGGGGTCAAGGACGCCGCCGTACCGCGGGACCATCTGGAGCTCGGGTACACCACCGAGCAGGTCAGACAGGCGCTCGGAGATCCGCCCACTGTCAGCACCGACGCAAACGGTCTGCTGACCTACACGTATCCGAAGGGGCCGTACGCTACCGTATGCTTCAACAAGGATGGAAAGGTGTTCTCCTGGTCGGAGCGGAAGCTCGAAGAACAGCTCGAACAGGCAGAGACGCTGGTGCAGGCGCTCGATCTGCTGCGCAAGAACAACATCGACGTTCCCACCCGGCTTTCCCTCTGGAACCAGAACACGATTCTGGTTGACATCCCTGGTGTCACCAAGATCCTGCAGTACGACCCCAAGGGGGTCCATATAGAGGACTACAAGCTGCTGTACGCGGACATCAAGAAAGCTGCCGATGCGGATCCGAAGGTGAGCGCATTCGAGAAGACCTTGTCTGACCTCCGCAAGGCAGCAGGCGCGCCTCCCGCATCAGGCGACCCCAAGGTCTCCGGAAACCAGATTACTTTTCTCATGCCGGACATCCAGGGCGGGTATATCGAAGCTGTGCTGACCGCCGCCTCAGCAAAAGGCGTCAAGGACGCGGACCGGACGATCGACACCATCAGCTTTAGCGGCCTGAAAGCGAACAAGACAGAGTAGGTCTGCCCGGCTCTCTGGACGGCCGCCTCAACCCTGCATTACGGCGCGCCGCCGCTGGCCGTCCATGATGCGTTCGCGCCACTTCAGTTCGGAGGCGCTGTCCTGGTCGGGGAGCTTGCCGGTGTTTGCGAGCGCCAGATCGTCGATGGGGGCTTTCGGTATACGGTCCGCGGTCAAGAGGCCGTTTGCTTCCTGGTACGTATCGGTGAACTGCGTGTAGCAGAACCCGGCGAGCGCGGGGAGCGATCGGACGGTCTCCAACAGGGCCGTGTAGCGCTCCAGAAACTGGCTCGCCGTCTCGGACGTGGAGTAACCCCAGGTCTTATCGCCCTCGTCGGAGATGGCGATGCCGCCGAACTCTGTCAGGACGATCGGCTGGCGCGACTTTGCCGCCTCGCCCAGCATGAGCATGCGGCCGCCGGGTCGCTCGGATTTCAAGAGGCGCGCTTCTACGTCGTCGGCGCCGTAGCGCTTGGCCATGCGCTCCGGTTGGTCGTCGTAGTCGTGGATGCCGATGATGTCGGTCGCGACGCTCTCCCAGCCGTCGTTGCCGATCACCGGCCGGGTCGGGTCCATGGTTTTGGTGAGGTGGTAGAGCGCCTGCACGTAGTTTCGCTGGGCCGAGCTGTCCGGCAGATCCGGCACGCCCCAGCTCTCGTTGAAGGGCACCCAGGAGACGATGCACGGGTGGCTGAGGTCGCGTTTCATGATCTCGAGCCACTGTTTTGTGAGGCGCGAGACCGACTTGATGGTGTATCGGTAGGCGCTCGGCATCTCTTCCCAGACCAGCAGACCGAGGTGGTCGGCCCAGTAGAGAAATCGCGGATCCTCGATCTTCTGATGCTTGCGAACACCGTTGAAACCCAGACTCTTGGCCAAGAGCACATCGCGTAAAAAGGCATTATCGCCCGGCGCGGTCAGCCCAGACTCCGGCCAGTACCCCTGGTCAAGCACCATCCGCAGCTCGAGGGGACGTCCGTTCAGGAGAAATCGATCGCCTTGGGTAGACGTG
The DNA here is from genome assembly GCA_964250945.1 of uncultured Acidobacteriaceae bacterium. Lineage (GTDB taxonomy): Bacteria > Acidobacteriota > Terriglobia > Terriglobales > Acidobacteriaceae > Edaphobacter. The sequence continues at coordinate 199 of CAXUIB010000081.1, read as the reverse complement.
GATCGAATCGCGGTGTAGCTCTGCACCTGATCGATCACATCGCCGCTCGCGTCGCGCAGCTCCAGTTGCACGTCGACCAGAGTGGGCGAGGCCGGACTCCACAAAAGCGTGTTGCGGTAGTCGTCGATGCCCGGATCCGAAAGGGCGATGCGACGGTGCACCTCGCCGGCCACCAGAGAGTACGTATCGTTGGCCAGCA
>CAXUIB010000080.1:0-9559 GCA_964250945.1 uncultured Acidobacteriaceae bacterium | reverse complement strand
AGTAGACGAGCAAAGACCCACCAATAGTTCACGAACTAATGACTCACCACACTAGTGGATCGTCTTCATCCGACGACTCATAAAATCCATCAAGAGATAGGATCCGAGACGTTCGGGACTCGTGAAATACGCCTTTCCCCGGCACATCGCCGAAACCTTCTGGACAAACTGCATCAGGGCGAAGTCTTCGGCCAGCATAAATGTGTTGATCATGATGTTGGATCGCTTGCAGCGCGCCACCTCTTCCAGCGTCTCCGAGATCACCAGCGGATCGAGACCAAACGCATTCTTGTAGATGCGACCGTCCGGCAGCGTCAATGCGCTCGGTTTGCCGTCCGTAATCATCACAATCTGCTTCATGTCCTTGGTCTGCCGCGAAAGGATCCGCTGCGCCACCCGCAGCCCCTCGCGCGTGTTGGTGTAGTGCGGCCCCACCTTGACGCGCGGCAGCTGCCCGATGGGAATCTCTTCGGCAGAATCATGAAACAGCACCAGCGACAAGGTATCGCCGGGAAACTGCGTCCGGATCAGGTGAGCCAGCGCCATCGCCACCCGCTTCGCCGGCGTAAACCGGTCCTCGCCATACAGAATCATCGAGTGCGAGCAGTCGAGCAGCACCACCGTCGCACAGGAAGACTGGTAATCCGACTGATGCACATACAGATCGGAGTATTCAATCTTCAGCGTCCCGGGATGCTCGGCATCATGGGAGACGTCCACCGGCAAACCCTCGCGGGCAAACACGCTCGAAAGCGTCGCCGTAATGTCGAGGTTCAGCGTGTCGCCAAATTCGTACGGCTTCGAAGATCCATTCGTCTCGACCCCGGAAGCCTCATGCCGCGTGTCATGCCGCCCCAACGACGACCGTCCAAGCGGCCCGAGCAGCTCCCGCAAAGCCTTGTAGCCCAGAAAGTCCATGCCCTTGTCGGTCACCTGAAAGCGAGCTTCACCATTCCCGTCCCCACCCTGGCCCTTGCCCTCGTCCGGCTGCTCCGCGTTGATGAAATTCTGCTCCTGCATCTTTTCGACGATGCGGTCGATCAGCTCTTCCACCTGGTCCGCGCTCAAAGCTTCGTACTTCTCCTGAGCCTCTTCGTCGAACATCTCTCCAGAATCAAGCGCCTGCTTGATGGCATCGCGCAGGTTCTGCATCGTCTGCTCGCCATCGAAGTTCTGGAACCGGGAGAGCGGATCCTGAAATCCCGAGTCCAGCAAGAACTCGGACATCGCCTGCATCAAGTCCTCCAGCCCAAAGGAAGAGGCAAGATCACCGTTGAACTTGGTATAGCGAATGCGCTTCATAGGACCCCTCTCATCTCCATAGTAGACGCGAGAAGCACCTTCACCGGCGCCGGTTATTGGCAGGGTCAAAGCGCTCCCCCAAACGCCGCCGGAAGGCCCTAGCCGATCGCCACCGGCTCCACGGGGATCGGCGTCGCATCGCACGTCCAACCCTCACGCCCATGCGACCCATCGCAGAACGGTCGCCTGGTCGACAAACCGCACCGGCACAGCGAGATCGCGGGCTTGTCGGTCAGATCCCACGCATTCCCGTTCACATCCACCAGCGTGATCGGACCCTCAACCCGAAACGGTCCGTTCGGCCGTACCGTGATCTTCACTGCTTCGTCTGCCATGTCACTCTCGTCTCCGTCTGATCTGTTCCGAGCATAGCAAAATACCGGATCCGACGAAGACGATCCCTGCGCACAGCACCTGCTCGTCAGCGCGCCTCGACGGCGAAGTCGCGATCTGCCACCCCATAGCCCTTCAGCTTTCGGTAAAGTGTCGTCTTGCCGATGCCCAGCAGTTTCGCTGCCAAGAGCTTGTCGCCATTCAACTGCCGTACCGTTCGCAGAATCGCCTGCTTCTCGATCTCGGCAATCGGCACGATCGGGAGAACCTCCCGCACCTTCACCTCCTCCGCCGTGACAAGATGCGGCCGGCGTGCTGGGACGAGCTCCGTTTCGGCTTCGGCTCCACTTCGACCCTCGTCGGAGCTACGGACCTCTGCCGGAAGATCCTGCCTCTCGATCACCGGGCCGGAGGCCGTCGCGCAAATCCGTGCGACGATCTCCTCAAGCTCGGCGAGGTTTCCGGGCCAGCGGTACTGGCCAAGAGCTTCCAGTGCGTCCGCGCTCAAGGTCAGAAAAGATCCCCGGCGCAGGAGAAAGAGCCGCACCAGCAAGGGCAGATCCTCTCCCCTGTCGCGCAACGGTGGGACTCGAAGACTCACAACATTGAGCCGGAAGTAGAGATCCCGTCGAAATCGCCCCTGTTCTAAAGCAGGGGAAAGATCCTGCCGCGAAGCAGCCATCAACCGCACCGAGATTGGTCTCGATCTCTCCTCTCTGACCGGAGCCTCCCTGCCCTCGAGCGCTCGGAGCAAGCGTGCCTGCAGCTCGCTTGAAAGCCCGCCGATCTGCTGCAGCAGAACCGTTCCACCACGGGCCGAGTAGAGCAGACCGGCTTTATCGTCACCAGGTTCGGTCCCGCTTTGCTCCCCGAATAGCTGAGCTTCAACATCGGCCGGTTCACCGGAGCAGTCCACGATGGTGAACGGCTTGGCTCCATTTCGCGACTGACCGTGCAAGAGTCGCGCGATCAGCTCCTTGCCTGTGCCCACCTCGCCTATCAGAAGTACGGGATGGCTTGCATCGGCTACATTGGCTCCGATGCGCAGCAGCCTCACCATGGCTTCCGATCGGGCGACAAACGCCTCCGATCCAGCGTTGAAGATCGGGAGATCTCTCCCCGCCCTGATTGCTGGATCAGACTGAGGCTCGGTCCGAGACGCAATCTGTAGACCGGAGCCAATCGAAGAAGTGGGCCAATTCAGACCCGGCTTCAGAGAAGGAGAATGGCGAAAGGCAGTGGTACTCTGGTGTGCCTGCATGGCGAAAGCTCCCTGTTTACTGCTCAACACTGTTGTATCCTAGAAACTAACTTTTGTAACCAGAAAGTAACCACACTGCTCGGTTGGAGGACAAAGGTGTTCGCCTGTGCACTTCACCCCTACAATCAGCTTCTATGGTTTTGCCCTCTCCGTTCTCTCGAAACACTGTGTATAGACCCCAAAACCGGGCCGTAGATGCTCTCCGACCTGTGAGATTGACCGCGAACTACGTCCAGATGGCAGAGGGTTCGGTGCTGATCGAGGCCGGCAACACCCGTGTTCTCTGCAACGCCACGATCGAGCAGGGTGTGCCTGGGTGGTTGCGAAACAGCGGTCGCGGATGGGTCACGGCGGAGTATGGCATGCTTCCTCGCGCCACACTCACGCGCACAGCTCGGGAAAGTGAGCGAGGCAAGGTCGGCGGGCGCACGCACGAGATCCAGCGGCTTATCGGTCGAAGTCTGCGTTCCGTCGTGGACATGAAGGCGCTGGGAGAGCGAACCGTCATTCTGGACTGCGATGTTCTCCAGGCCGACGGTGGAACGCGTACTGCCGCAATCACCGGAGCTTCGGTCGCGCTCGCAATTGCGCTTAGAAGGTTGGTCGCCGCCGGCACCCTCAAGATGTCGCCTCTCGAGCAGATGATCGCTGCAACCTCCGTGGGAATTGTCGACGGCAACGTCGTTCTGGATCTTGCCTACGAGGAAGATTCCCGCGCCGACGTCGATATGAACGTCGTCATGCTCGAGCGAGGCGGTCTGGTGGAGACGCAAGCGACCGCGGAACATGGGTCCTACACCCGACAACAGCTCGGCCAGATGCTCGATTTCGCCGAAAAAGGCATTACAGAGCTGCTCGCCCTGCAACGATCCACCCTTCTGGAAGCTGTGTAGCTCAGCCGTAGGGTGCGGGACGCCCGGCAAAGATGCGAAAGTGCACTCAGGCTGTGTAGAATCGCGCCTGAGCTGTTGCCACGAGCGACTGACCCCTATGAGGAGAGATCTTCCCATGACATTGACCCCAGGCAAGCTTGCTGGTCTGAAAGCGGTCTCCGACAGCCGCGGTGTGATTGCTGCGGCAGCCATGGACCAGCGAGGTTCCCTCCAGAAATCGCTGAGCAAGGAACGCGGATCGGCAGCCACCGAGCACGATCTCGAAGAGTTCAAGATACTGGTCACGGAGGTGTTGACCCGGCACGCTTCGGCGATTCTTCTCGATCCGGAGTTCGGCCTCCCCGCCACAAAGGTACGCAACGACGCCGGTCTTCTCCTGGCGTATGAGAAGACGGGCTACGATGCGCAGACACCGGGCCGTCTGCCGGACCTGCTCGACGTCTGGAGCGTGCGGCGCCTCAAGGAGGCCGGCGCAGACTGCGTCAAGATCCTGCTCTACTACACGCCTTTCGAGAAGTCCTCGATCAACGATCTCAAGCACGCCTGGATTGAGCGCATCGGCGCCGAGTGCATGTTCTACGACATCCCGTTCTTCCTTGAGTTCGTCGGCTACGACGCCGAAGGCGGTGACGAAAAGTCGCTCGCGTATGCGATTAAAAAGCCATCCGTCGTATCCGGCGCCATGGCAGAGTTCGGCAAGCAGCAGTACTACGTGGACGTACTCAAGGTCGAAGTTCCGATTGAAATGACCTTCGTCGAAGGAACAAAGGCGTTCAAAGGCGAAAAAGCCTACACACGAGCGGAAGCTTTACAGCACTTCCGCGACGCCGAGACGATGACCCATAAACCCTTTATCTATCTCTCAGCTGGAGTCTCGAACTCCGTATTTATTGAAACTCTGGAGTTGGCCGGCGAGTCCGGGACCAAGTTCAACGGGGTCCTGTGCGGACGAGCAACCTGGAAGGATGGCATCGCCGTGTTCGCGAAGCAAGGCGCTGACGCCTTTCGCCAGTGGCTTGAAACGACCGGCGTCGAAAACATCGGCAATGTTAACAAGGCACTTGCGGCTGCCAGTCCGTGGTACCTCAAGTATGGCGCGACCAGCCTGGAGGATCTCGTTGCCGACTAGGGTGTGTCGACCTATTCACTTTTCCGGCTGCTGCGTATTTGGTGCAGTTGGAGGATGGGCGTTGGTGGATATAAGTTGACGGAGGCGCGGTAGCGTTGGAGGGAGCCTCTGTTGCCGGGGGTGCCGGCACCGTGGGCTGCCCGTCGCTGGGATAACCGATTGTTTGTGCATGGGGTGTTCGTGCTCAACGGCGGCCAGACGCACGTTTGCACCCAGGCATTCGCGTTGCTCGGCGATAGAAAGCCGGAAGCCGTGCTCGCGGACAAGGTTTACGGCACCGATCCGATCCTGAACCACCTGGACTGAACCACCTGGACGAGCGTGGCATCACCGCTGTGATCCCGCCGCGCTCGTTGAGAGAAAGCGCAACGCAGCCCAAGTCTCCCGCATGGGCCTCGGCTGCATGGTATGAGCGAGTTCTACGGCGAGCCCGATGACCCAGGACTCCGCCACCACCCTCTCCGCCCCTCGATCTCGGGATCGACCTCCTCGACAGCCGACATGTACGGCATCGGCGGCAACGAAGAGCTCTTCGGCCAGACAACTCAGCCTTAAGGATCGAGGATCTGGCAATCCCCCATTCGGGGGACTTTGTACTGAAACGCCGGAGTTCTTGCAGTTACCTCCGGGTGATAATGTTTCCACGATTTCCTCGTCTCTTCTCCAGGGGAATACACTGGAGATGCAGGAGAGGGTTGTTTCCGGTGACGGGTGCAGCCTTAGTGTCCGCCCGCCGCGAGCTGTTATCGCGGGGGGAAATGGCAAGGGGAAACAACGGTAGTTGTCTTGGGCCTGCGGGTTTGGGGCGGCGAGCAGTTCTTGAAGGGGAAAAACATGTTCGAACGCTACACGGAGAAGGCGCGGCGGGTGATTTTCTTTGCCCGGTATGAGGCGAGCCAGTTTGGATCGCCGTATATCGAGACGGAGCACCTGTTGCTTGGATTGTTGCGGGAGGACAAAGCGCTGACGAACCGTTTCTTGCGGTCGCACGCGTCGGTGGAGTCAATACGGAAGCAGATTGAGCAGCACACGACGATTCGCGAGAAGGTGTCGACGTCGGTCGACCTGCCGCTTTCAAATGAATGCAAGCGGGTGCTGGCGTATGCGGCGGAGGAGGCGGAGCGGCTTTCGCACAAGCACATCGGTACGGAGCATCTGTTGCTGGGCCTGTTGCGTGAGGAGAAGTGCTTTGCGGCCGAGATCCTGCAGGAGCGCGGCTTGCGTCTGCCGGCGATCCGCGAGGAGCTGCAGCGGACGACGCAGGAGAAGGCTCCGGCGCAGAGCGGCAGTGGAAGTGGCGGCAAAGGGCAGCGGCAGGAGCAAAGTATGCTGGCTGAATTCTCGCGCGATCTCACGCAATCGGCGATGGATCAGCAGCTGGATCCTCTGGTTGGGCGCGATACGGAGGTGGATCGGGTGATCCAGATCCTGTGCCGCCGGACCAAAAATAACCCTGTCCTCATCGGAGAACCTGGCGTTGGAAAGACGGCGATCGTCGAGGGTCTGGCGCAGAAGATCGCGGACGGCGAGGTGCCTTCATTCCTTGCGGACAAGCGGGTCTTGGCGCTTGATTTGAGTTTGATTGTTGCGGGAACGAAGTATCGCGGGCAGTTTGAGGAGCGGCTTAAGACGATCATGAAGGAGCTGATGGAGAATCAGAACTCCATCGTGTTTATCGATGAGCTGCACACGCTGGTCGGGGCTGGGTCGGCGGAGGGTTCGCTCGATGCGGCGAACATCCTGAAGCCGGCCTTGAGCCGCGGCGAGATCCAGTGCATTGGGGCGACGACGCCGGCCGAGTACCGGAAGTCGATCGAGAAGGACCGGTCGCTCGAGCGGCGGTTCCAGGCGGTCAAGGTTCCACCTCCCAACGAGGAGGATGCAATCAAGATCATCATGGGGATCAAGGACAAGTACGAGAAGTTTCATGCGGTGAGCTACACGGACGAGTCGATTACGTTTTCTGTGTCGCACTCGAGCCGGTACATCCCGGACCGGTTCTTGCCGGACAAGGCGATCGATTTGATCGACGAGGCGGGGGCGCGGGTGAAGCTGCGACAGACTTCCCTGCCCGAGGAGCTGACCGAGGTTCAGAAGCGGATCAAGTTCATCGTGCACCGGATGGAGAATGCGATTGCGAATCACGAGTTCGAGAAGGCGCGGTTTTACTCGGACGAGGAGCGTAAGGAGCGGGAGAATCTGCGGGCTCTGCGCGACAAGTATCACCTGGATGATTCGTCGGCGGGCATAGTGACGCGCGAGGATATCGAGGATGTTGTGAGCCGGTGGACGGGAGTTCCGATTACGTCGTTGAAGGAAGAGGAGACGCAGCGCCTCCTGCGGGTCGAGGAAGAGCTGCACAAGCGCGTTATCTCGCAGGAGAAGGCGATTTCGGCGCTGGCTCGGGCGATCCGGCGATCGCGGGCGGGTCTCAAGAACCCGGCGCGACCGATCGGCTCATTCCTGTTTCTTGGGCCGACGGGCGTCGGAAAGACGGAGATGGCGCGCACCTTGGCGCAGTTCCTGTTTGGGTCGGAGAAGTCGCTGATTCGCTTCGATATGTCGGAGTTCATGGAGAAGCATTCCGTGTCGAAGCTGATCGGATCGCCTCCGGGATACGTTGGATACGAAGAGGGTGGCCAGCTGACCGAACGCGTAAAGCGGTCACCGTACTCGGTCGTGCTGCTGGACGAGGTTGAGAAGGCGCACCCGGATGTGTTCAACCTGCTCTTGCAGGTGTTTGAGGACGGCCAGTTGACGGACGGTCTCGGCAACACGGTCGACTTCAAAAACACGATCCTGATCATGACGTCGAATATCGGGGCGAAGCACCTTATGAAGCGCGAGGGTCTGGGATTTCAGTCGCGGATCGAAGATGTGGTGCTCGACAAGATGGAGGAGCTGGTGAAGGGCGAGGTGAAGCGCACCTTCAACCCCGAGTTCATCAACCGGCTGGACGAGATGATCATCTTTACGGCGCTGAGCGATGCGGACCTGATGCAGATCCTGGAGTTGCTGGTGCAGCAGCTGAACGTGAACCTGGTGCACAAGGCGATTACGATCAGCGTGACAGACGAGGCCAAGAAGTGGATTCTCGACAAGACGCTGACGGACCGGAGCTACGGGGCTCGACCCCTGCGCAGGGCGCTGCAGCGCTTTGTGGAGGATCCGATGTCCGAGGCTCTGATCGCTGGCGGGATTGCGCAGCGGCCGGCGTTTCTTGAGGTGTACCTCGACAACAACCAGCTCTTCTATCGTCCGATTGCTTCCGATGGCGAGGAGAAGGTGGGCGGGTTGGCTTTGAGTGTGGTGTAGGTGAGTGCGTTGTAACAAAACGCCCCGGCCTTTTAGGTCGGGGCGTTTTGTTTGCAACTAGGTGGGAAGGCCGGCGAGTTCCCGGGCGCGGAGGAAGATGCGGGTGAACATGGGGCGATTGAGGCGACCGGTGTTGGTGTTGCGCAGCGACGGGTGGTAGCTCGACAGGAGCTTGAGTCCGTTGGGCAGATCGTGTTCGACGCCGTGGCCGAAGTTGTAGAGTGAACGGCGGACGATGGTGCCCTGGTTGAGAAGGTGAGCGAGGTAGCCGTCAAAGGCGATTTTACCGAGGGCGACGACGACGCGAACGCGGGGGAGCAGGTCGACCTCGCCCGCGAGGTGCGGGGAGCAGTTGCGGATTTCGAGGGGCGAGGGCTTGTCTCCAGGCGGTGCGCAGCGGACGACGGAGGCAATCCAGGCGTGGCGGAGCTGGAGGCCGTCGTTGCGGTCCGTGGCGTGGGGCTGATTGGCGAGGCCGAGCTCGTGGAGGACGGGGTACATGAAGTTGCCGGCGCCGTCGCCGGTGAAGGGGCGGCCGGTGCGGTTGGCGCCGTGCGCTCCGGGGGCGAGGCCGACGATGAGGATGCGGGCGCGGGGGTCGCCGAAGCCGGGGACGGGACGTGCCCAGTAGGTCTGGTCCTGGTAGGCGCGGCGCCGGGTGATGCCGATTCCGGTACAGTACTCGCGGAGGCGGGGGCAGAGCTCGCAGGTGCTGATCCGGGTATGGATCTCGGGGAAGACGGGGAGCGGTGAGGACGTGCGGGGCACAAAGGGAATGATACGGCGAGAGGATAATGATACGGCGGAGCGCGGTGTGGGCACGGAATTGCTGGTACTCCTAGACGGATGCGGGGAGACGTAGACGGATGTGGAGTTTCGGGCCGGGGAGTGGGCGCAGGGAAGCGGTTGAAGGCGAGCGGTCGGAACTCCGGCGGCGGCGGCGACGAGGGCAGACCTGGATCGGCCAGAATGTGGTTTTGTTGGGAGCGATCTCTCTGGTCCTGGGGCTGGCCGGTCTGGCGATTGGGTGGAAGGCGCACCAGAGAGGCCGGTTTGGGCGGTTGAAGGCGGAGCTGCGAGCCGCGCACACGCCGACGCCGCCATCCGCGGCGCCGCCGCCGGGAGGGCAAGATCCGGTGGTGCTGCGGCGGTCGCAGCTGGCGGGAGATATGGGGCCGGAGTTTCTTTCGGCGACGATTTTGCCGGGGTTGGGATCGACGGTGCTGCAGGTGACGGCGTTTGTGCCGGAGCATGGGGAGGTGAAGCTGCTCGCCTCGCCTGGGGTGGAGGAGGTGGCGAGGGCGGTCGCCGGGGACGGTGCTGGGA
>CAXUIB010000079.1:0-9728 GCA_964250945.1 uncultured Acidobacteriaceae bacterium | reverse complement strand
ACAACAAAATCATCCGCCCCGCCGCAAACTACACCGGCCCCGAACCCCGCGCCTTCGTCCCCTTAGCCGACCGTACCTAGTCTAGAGGTACGGCTCCAGCCGAGCACGTAATGCCTGCGGTCATCGATGCGGCCGCGGTCGTCTTTAATGTAGCGCCCACGCCCCTCCTTGACCTGCCGGGTGATAGACAACGCAGTGGATGCGCGTTGAAACTCCTCTTAGACTGAGGACTATACAGGCAGCAGGCACCAACACAGGAGTACCGATGGCCGAACGAAAGTTGTTGCTCGAACCCGCACTCATAACACAGCCCGATGCTGTTGATCCCATCCGATTCGAGAAGAATCTTCTTCAGATCGGATTCTTCGGCACCCACGAAAGACGTGGCAAGCAACTCGCGTCCAGCAGACGCATTGAGTAATGGGGTAACAGAGACGGAAAGAAAATTAGGGTCTCGGCCGAATTCCGTTCCTCTGAAGTAGGTCTAGTTGCTTCGTGCTTTGGACGGTATGATCCCGGTCAAGCAGCAGCAGATCCGGCGCCACACTGGTTGGCGAGGTCAAGGTCTTGCCGACCACGGCCTGGTCGCCCGCAAGCAACCGGGGGATCGGCTGAGTTTGTCGGAGTCTCCATGCGTGTTAGAGCGGTTCTCCTGTAGGTGTATAGCGAGAACACAGCTCTCATGGCCGTTTTCCCCAGTGAAAACGGCACTCCCACACTCTATCCGACTCACAGCAGCAGGAGAACCGGTCTAGTCCTAAACCACCGCGTCACATCCCGACTCCACCCGTTCCTTGCGGATTGGCGCCGTTTCCGCTTTCGGCGGAACCTTTCGCGTCAGTCTGGGAGGGCTGCGTGGCCGGCCAGCGAGCACGCAAAGAAGATGGTCTCAGTACACCATCTGTCCCCGTGGGCGTCGCTGACCTAAAAGCGTCATAATTGACGGATGTCTCCTGTTCGTTCAGCCACGAGCCCACCGCAGAAGCAGGACCGGCCCTCGGGCGAGCGTCTGCAGAAGATTCTGGCTCAGGCCGGCATCGCTTCGCGGCGCAAGGCGGAGGAGATCATTCTTGAGGGTCGTGTGGAGGTGAATGGCACGACGGTAACGGAGCTTGGGACGCGCGCGGATCCGGAGAAGGATCATATCCGTGTGGATGGCAAGCTGCTGGGGCGACCTGAAGCGACCCGCTGGTTCATGCTGAATAAGCCGCGTGGGTATGTGACGACGCTGTTGGATCCGCAGAAGCGGCCTACGGTGGCGGACTTGCTGGCGCAGCCGCGGCCGGGTCCCAGGGTGAAGCTGCCGCGGCTGTATCCGGTGGGGCGGCTGGATTATTTGTCTGAGGGTTTGCTGTTGATGACCAACGACGGCGACCTGGCGAACGCGCTTTCGAAGGCGAGTGCTGGGGTGGAGAAGACGTACCTGGTGAAGACCTCCGGCGCTCCTCCGGCCGAGGCGCTCGATCAGCTTCGGCGCGGAATTATGATTGATCGCGGGCGTCTGGACGAGGTGCGCGCGGGTCGCCGGGACCGGGTGATTACATCGCCGGCGAAGATTGAGCAGGTGCGCGGGGGCGAGAATCCGTGGTTTGAGGTGACGCTGATTGAGGGTCGCAACCGGCAGTTGCGCAAGATGTTTGAGGAGGTTGGGCATCACGTCGAGAAGATCCGAAGGATCGCTTATGGAGCTTTGCAGCTGGATGTGGAGCCGGGCAATTACCGGGAGTTGACTCTGGGCGAGGTGACGGCACTCGATCGTGCGGCCAAGGGAAAGAAGGTCGAGCGGAAGCGCACCCTGCCCGAAGCGGCGCAGCTGAAGAAGCCTGTTCCGCCGAGACGTCCGAGCCGTCACAAGCGCTCGGAGCGTCGAGTCTCCTGACGGGACGAGGGTCGCTCCCGATGCTTCGTGGCGAGCGTCCGATCAGTTCGCCATGCATGAAGAGTTCTGTATCGACTCCTCCGTTGTGGCATCTAAACGCTAGCAAAGGAGAGACGACTGTGCTGATGGAGAAGGCAACATTTGGAGCAGGATGTTTCTGGGGCGTGGAGGCGCGCTTTGGAGAGATGAATGGGGTGTTGGAGACCGCTGTGGGATACGAAGGCGGCACGGTGGAGCACCCGACGTACAAGGAGGTCTGCACGGATCGGACGGGTCATGCCGAGGTGGTGCAGCTGACGTATGACCCGGCGAAGATCTCGTATGAGACCCTTCTGGACGCGTTTTTTGCGCTGCATGATCCCACGCAGGTGAACCGGCAAGGACCGGATTGGGGGACGCAGTACCGGAGCGTGGTGTTTGCGGAGAGTGAGGAGCAGGCAGCCGAGGCGCGCGCCAAGATTGCTGAGCTGAACGGTTCGGGGAGCTTTCGGAAGCCGATTGCGACGCAGGTGGTGCCGGCCGAGACGTTTTGGAAGGCGGAGGAGTACCACCAGAAGTATTTGGAGAAGCGCGGCATGGTGAGCTGCCACATCTGATTCGGCACGCAAGTCCATGCCGATGCGCCGTCTCCTTGGGGCTCGGGCTCGCCTGATAAACTCATCCCGGTTCCTGTTAGTTTTAGATCTTGGTGCCTGTTACCGCGAAGACCGACGCCTCTCGATGTCGCTCACATCTCCGATCGAACCCGTCACACCACCTCCCCAAGCCGGTGTCGAGACTGCTCCCGTTGTCTTGACGGGGACGGAGATGCTTTCCGGTCCTGACGTGAGTCCGGCGAGGCCGCACGCGGATCCGGAGGCGGGCGGGAGTGTGCCCGACTCGGCTCTTGACCGGTGGCTTGCGAACTTCGGCCGGTTCCTTGGACTGGATCGCGCGATTCTTTTCACGGTGTTTGCCCGCGGCTGGTCGTCGCTGGCAGGCATTGGCACACTTACGCTGATCGCGCGCCTGCTCTCACCGGTGGAGCAGGGGTATTACTACACGTTTTACTCCCTGGTTGCGCTTCAGATTGTGTTTGAGCTGGGATTTTCGGTGGTGATTCTGCAGACCGCATCGCACGAGGCGGCTCACCTGACGATCGCTCGGGACGGGACGATCTCGGGCGCGGCGCACCCACATGCGCGACTCGCTTCGATTTTGCAGACGGCCACTCGGTGGTACTCGGTTGCGACTGTTTTGATGGCGACGATTCTGCTGCCTGCCGGCGGGAAGTTCTTTGCGCGCCAGGCCGGGCTGCATCCCGTGGCGGTTTCGGTGCACTGGGTTCTGCCCTGGATCTTTGTGGTGCTTGCCACGGCTTGCACGTTTCAGATCGACCCTCTATTTTCGTTTCTGGAGGGCTGTGGGTATGTCCCGCAGGTGGCTCGAACGCGGCTCCTTCAGGCGATTCTGGGAACCTCGATGGGTTGGATCGCGCTCTTGTGTCATCGTGGCCTTTTTGCTCCGGGTCTGATGATCCTGGGCCAGGCGATTGCGGGCGCTGTGTTTGTGTTCGGCAAACGCGGTATGCTGCTCCGCCTGCTGCGCCACAACGCGGGGAATCTCCGTATCGACTGGAGGTCCGAGGTATGGCCGTTTCAGTGGCGCATTGCGATCTCCTGGCTGTGCGGGTACTTCACCTTTCAGCTGTTCAATCCGATCCTGTTTGCGTTTCGGGGGCCGGTTGAAGCCGGACAGATGGGCTTGAGCATGAACGTGTGCGGAACTCTTTCTTCGATGGCGATTGCGTGGATGAATACCAAGGCCGCTCCGTTTGGGCGGATGATTGCAAGGCGTGATTTTGCCTTGCTGGACCGCACTTTTTTTCTCTCGCTCGCGCAATCGACGGCTGCCGCTGTGCTTGGCTGTGGCGCGGTCTGGACTGCTACGTTTTACTTGCGGGCTCATGGCGTGGCGTTTGCCATGCGGCTTTTGCCGCCCTTGCCGCTGGCGATGCTCTTTGGCTCGACGATTATGAACATTGTGGTGTTCGGGTATGCGCTTTATCTCCGATCGCACAAGCAGGAGAAGTTCATGGTCAATTCGATTGTCGGGGCACTCTGGATGACAACAGCTGCCTTGCTTCTGGGGCGATCGTATGGGGCGCTCGGCATTGCGGCGGCCGCCTTGGCGGGGGCGGTGGTTGTAGGGCTCGGTTTGGGCACCTACACGTTTGTCCGGTGGCGCAAGATCTGGCATGTCTGAAGCACGCACTGGCGTGTTTGAAGGAAGCGCGAAGGATCGGCCCGTGCTTTCGATCGCGATTCCCACATGGAACCGCTGCTCCGAACTTGCCGATCTGCTCCAGGTTCTAGTTCCTGAGATTGCGGATGCGCTCCGGTCGGGGGTTGTGCAGCTCCTGGTGTCGGATAACGGATCGACTGACGGCACGGAGGCGCTGGTCCGGCGGCACATTGCGCAAGCGCCGTCGATTGAATATCACCGGCATCCCGAGAATATCGGCTCTGATGCCAATTTTGTCGAGTGCTTTGAACGTGCCCGGGGGACGTACTTCTGGCTTTTTTCGGACGATGACGTCCTTACGCCGGGGACGGTAAGGAGGCTGCTCGAATTTTTCCTGACCGGCGCGTACGACCTGGTTTACGCGACCAGCTACCCGTTCCGGACGGATTTCCGTGCGGAGCGGGGACATGACCCACTCGGGCGGGTCGCTCACACGATTACCGATACCCGGCACATGGTCCGCGTGGTGAACACGATGTTGACGTTTATCTCGGGAATGATTGTCAACAAGGATCGGCTGGCGGAGCTGCCGGGGCTCGGTGTTTCGGTCGAGCCGCCGTCGGCGTTTCTCGGCACGCATATGGTGCAGCTCTCGTGGACGCTGCCTTTGCTGCGTCGGCACCGCCGATCGCTGGTGCTCTGGGACCGTCCGGTTGCGGGACGCGTGGGCAACTCCGGCGGATATTCGATTGGCGAGATCTTTGGGGAGAATCTGTTGACGGTCGCCCGTCGTGTGTTGCCTGACCGGCCTGACCTCGTCCGTATCCTGATTAGCTTTACGCTTCGGCGCTGGTTTCCGGCATCGATTTATGCTCATCGGAAGGCGGGCTCGCAGACGTATCGGATCGAGGACGTTTCCCGTATTCTTCGGGGGGTCTACGGTCGCAACCTTCGTTTCTGGGTGTTTACGTACCCTGTGCTGAAGCTGCCTTTGGCGGTGGCCCGGATGTGGCTGCGCGGGTCCGATGTAGCTTCAAAGATGTTTTATGTGCTGCAGGTGCCTGGCTTCTGGCGCAAGCGGACGTGAGGCGAGCACAGGAGATGGCGTCCTTGCGCCATCCCATGTGCTATTCTACATTTGCGTACCGAGACATACACGCAAGGCTTCGCAGGCAAAGGCAACCGTTGAGATCACCAACTGATCCCCGGTTTGTCTGGCCAGAGACTGCGGCCGCCTCTCCCCACCCGATCTCTTCCTCTACATGGAAGGCTTGGCTGGTTGCTCTGGCTGAAGGCTCCGTCAACGGACGTGAGCCTCGCCACGCAGCAGCAGAGCTTGGGTTACCAAACGCGAGCGATGCTGACCGGAAGACACCGAAGGTGCCGAGCGCACCCCTGCACACGATCCGCGGCACACTTACATAGATCTAAAGGAAGATACTTGAACTTCGCAACTCTTGAAACAACCGAGATCCAGAAGGATCTTATTCTCTCAAACGGGAACTCCGCCGGCGCCTCTGCTCCCGTTTGCAATCTACCCCTGGTTGAAGGCTCGCGCTTCAGCGACTTCAACATTTCGGACTCACTGAAGTCTCGCCTGGCGTCGGCTGGATTTGTGACGCCTACCCCGGTTCAGGCGAAGGCGATTCCGCCGGCGCTCGAACAGAGGGATATTCTTGCGACTGCCTCGACCGGAACGGGAAAGACGCTTTCGTTTTTGATCCCGATGATCGAGCGCATGGATGTGACTTCGGTACCTTCGACGCGCGGCAAGCGTGGGCCGATTCGGTCGCTAATCCTGCTTCCGACGCGCGAGCTGGCGATGCAGGTGCTTGAGGCGTACGGCAAGCTGGTTCCGCAGGCGCGGCACGACTCGGTGCTGGTGTGCGGCGGTTTATCGGAGAACAATCAGCTGGACATGCTGGACCGTGGACCGCGCCTGGTGGTGGCAACGCCGGGCCGGCTGGAGGATTTTCTTCGCCGCCGCGAGGTGAATCTTGGATCGGTCGAGATGCTTGTGCTCGACGAGGTCGATCGCATGCTCGACATGGGATTTCTGCCGGCGATTCGGCGGATTGTGGGAGCTCTGCCGAAGACGCGTCAAACGATGTGCTATTCGGCGACGCTGGACGCGAATATCACGGAGATTGTCAAGGACTACGTGCAGAAGCCGGTGCGGGTGGAGATTGGCGTCACGTCGAAGCCGTCCGACCGGGTGGAGCTGGTGGCATATACGGTGATGCAGGACCAGAAGCTTGGGCTTCTCGACCAGATGCTGAAGGAGAACGAAGGCACGTTTTTGGTGTTTTCGCGTACCAAGCATGGAGCGGACCGGATCTCGAAGAAGCTGGAGCGGCTGGGCCATGACGTGGACGTGATCCACGGCGACCGGTCGCAGTCGCAGCGGACGTCGGCGTTGAAGGGCTTTACCACAGGGAAGCATCGCGTGCTGGTGGCGACCGATGTGGCGGCGCGCGGCATTGATGTGCAGAACATTGCGTTTGTGGTCAACTACGACCTGCCGAATGGGTGCGACGACTTTGTTCACCGGATTGGACGGACGGGACGCGCGGGCGCGAAGGGCGTGGCGACGACGTTTGTGATGCCGCAGGAGAGAGGCGATGCACGCAAGCTGGAGCGTGAACTGAAGATCAAGTTTGAGTGGCGGGAGGCGGACAAGAACCTTGAAAAAGAGGAGCGCAACAAGCCTTTGGACGCAGCAAATCACACGGGTGATCTGATGGCTCTGGAGACGCGCTCGTGGAAGACGAGTTCGAACCGCGACACGACGGCGTACAGTTCGGGGCCGAACGGGAGCCAGATGGGTGGCGCGGAGCGACCTCGGTTGTCGGCGGGCCGATCCGGGGCGCGCGCCTTTCGTGGAGCTTCGAATGGGCGTTCCGGCGCGGGCGGATCGGGGTACGGCGCACGTCCGGCCGGGCCGCGGGGCGGCAACTCCGGCGCGCGCCCGACGCGGGGCAATCGCGGACGCTAGGTTTGAACTTCGGACCGCCGCTTTCGACCATCTCTGGTCGGGGCGGCGGCTTCGGATCGGCGCACCAACCGTCTGCCGACGATCGGCAACCAATGAGAAGCTGCGATGTCCGAGAGCCTTCCCAATTTTTCCGAGATGCGCGCGATCGTCGGGAACGACAAGCATTTCGTCCTGCGGGTCGTTCAGCCTGGCCTTGCCGGTCTGATGGATGGATCGGTCTCGACGTTGGCGCCGATCTTTGCGACGGCGTTTGCGACGCACAACTCGCATACCGTGTTTTTGATTGGTGCAGCAGCGGCGGTGGGCGCGGGCATATCAATGGCGTTTTCCGAGGGTTTGTCGGACAATGGCGAGCTTACGGGGCGCGGGAATCCGATTTTTCGGGGTTTGATTACCGGTCTGATGACTTTTGTTGGCGGCATCCTGCATACGCTGCCGTTTCTGCTTCCAAACGTGCACACGGCTCTGATGTGGGCGTACGCGGTAGTCGGCATTGAGCTGATTCTGATTGCCTGGATTCGGTACCGCTATTTCAAGACGAGCTTCGCGCTTTCGTGCCTGCAGGTGATTGTGGGCGGCGGCCTGGTGTTTGCGGCGGGCGTTTTGATCGGTCAGTCTTGAACCGAAGCTGCTGCCCATGAGTTCCAAGCAGCGAGTTCGATCGAGCCCTGAGCGACTGTCGGAGGACCAGCGGCAGCGAATCACTCACGCGATTGCCGATCCGCGCCGATTCGCTATCCTTCGGCAGATCAGCCGGGAAAGCAGTCTCGCCTGTTCGTGCCTCGAGGTTCATGCCGCCATCAGTCCGGCTACAATTTCCCATCATTTGAAAGAGCTTCAGGCGGCCGGTCTGATCGACGTTGCTCGCGAGGGCCGCTCCGCTCTGCTCACCTTCCGTCGCGACACCTGGAACGCCTTTGTCCAGCAGATGGCCGAGCTCTGATTGCTGATGTCTCCGACGGAGAAACTCTTTCGCATCCTTCTCTATGCACCTTGAATCTATTCGGTGCGCGTCGAATTATTCGACCGACATCGAAAGGATATGATCATGGGGAAGCTTACAGGCAAGAACGCACTCGTCACTGGCGCCTCCAAAGGTATAGGAGCAGCCATCGCGAAGGCGCTCGGGGCGGCAGGCGCCAACGTTGTCGTGAACTACAGCTCGGATAAGGCCGGGGCAGAAGATGTCGTCTCGGAGATCACGGGGCAGGGGAGCAAGGCCGTAGCCGTGGGCGGAAGCGTCGCGAAATCCGCCGAGATCGAGGTTCTGTTTGCCGAAGCCAAGAAGGCCTTTGGACATGTGGACATTCTCGTCAACAACGCAGGCGTGTATGCCTTCTCGCCCATCGATGCTCTCGAAGAGAGCGAGATAGACCGTATGTTCGACGTCAACGTTAAGGGTTTGCTGCTGGCCTCGAAGGCGGCGGTCGCGCAGTTCCCGAAGGAGGGCGGCAACATTATCAACATCGGGTCAGTCGTCTCGGAGAGCACGCCGCCGATGTCTTCGATCTATAGCGGGACGAAAGGCGCTGTGGATGTCATTACGCGCGCGCTTGCAAAGGAGCTTGGCCCTAAAAACATTCGCGTCAACTCCGTCAATCCCGGGCTCACCAGCACCGAAGGCAACAGCTACATGCGCGGTTCCGAGATGGAAAGCATGATGGTCAGCCAAACCCCGCTGAGCCGCCTCGGTCAACCCGACGACATTGCGGACGTGGTGACGTTTCTTGCATCGGACGATGCCCGCTGGGTGACGGGTTCGCTTCTCCAGGCGGCTGGCGGACTTCGCTAGCTGTGGAGGCTCATGAGGTTGTTCCTATTCAGCCCGGCGCGGGAAGCTGGCGGTTGGAGGTTGAGGCTAGCATGGGTGGAAGTTGTAGTCCTGGATCCAGGCCTCGAGCTGCGCGGTGCGTTCGGCTGATTTCTGGTAGGTGCGGGCGTAGGCCCATTCGCGCAGGGCGGTCTGGATGTAGCGCTCGGCTTTCCACCCCAGCAAGCAAAGTCGCTTGCCGGGGACCCCGGTTTTCCATTGTGCGCGGGGTGTATGGCCTGGTGAAGCGATGTTTGAGGTGGAGTTGGTTGAGCAGCATGCGGAAGCGACCATCGCGGTAGAAGGAACCGTTGTCGGTGAGCACGCGGCGAACGGAGAAGCCGAAGCGGGAGAAGTGAGCCCGCGCCAGCTGGAAGAAGCGTACGGCGGAGGCGCTGGTCTGATCGGGCAGGATGGCGGCGAAGCGGATGCGGCTGTGGGTCGTCGATGGCGATGTGCAAGTACTCGAAGCCGGTGCCGCGAGTCTCGCGGGTACGGTCGCCGTGGACGCGATGGCCGGGCTGGACGATCCGGGCCAGGCACTTGATATCGAAGTGGATGAGGTCGCCTGGGATGCTTGTGCTCGAAACGCACCGCGGGCGGCGGCGGATCGAGCGAACCGAGCCGATTGAGACCGGCACGGCGCAGATAGCGGCTGACGGTGGCGCGGCTGAGCCCCGAGAGCACGGGCGATCCGCAGGCCGGTGTAGCGCAATCGGCGCAGGGCCACGATCGTTCCGACAAGGCAAGAGCGGTTCCGGCGCGGCGGCGCGGCGAGCGTACCGGACGGGAGTTCCGATCCGCCAGCCCGGGCCAGACCG
>CAXUIB010000078.1:0-9889 GCA_964250945.1 uncultured Acidobacteriaceae bacterium | reverse complement strand
GGTCTGGGGCAGAGGCAGGGGCGCGCCGAGCGCGATGCGCCCTGACCTTTTCCGCGACCTGCTGTTTGAGCGCAAAGGTCGGGTGCGGATCGGCGTCGGAGACGGGACCGGGGGAGAGGTCGTCGGGAGAGAAGTCCAGATGTGCAGCGTTCATGGAGCGGGGGTCCTGAGGGTGGTGGCTTTGGTGGCTGTGGATTGGCTGTGGTCTGGCTTGTGGTCTTGCGAAATCGTTTAGCCTGAGTGTGTGGTGTCTCAGAGATGTGCCAATGTCCGTGCTCGATCTGAAGGGAGGAGCAGCCTACGGGGGGGTTGCAGGATGTCCTCTCGAAAGACCTGGTTGGCGCTGATATCTGGCCTTTGCTTCTTGATAACTACCATGCTGGCTGGGCAGAGTCACTCCCCACCGGAGGTCGAACAGGTGTCGATCAAGGCACCCCCAGGGGAGATGTCGCAGGCGGTAGTGACGGGCGGCCTGGGGGTGTCCGAGGCCGGCGTTCTGGGCGGCGCGGCGGGTTCGTATCCGACCGCGAAGCTGATTGAGGATCAGGCCGACGGCGTCTTGTTGACGATCGAGTCGGACGGTCCGCAGGCGAAGTCGGGCAGCCACTATGTCCTGGATGGCAATGTGGTGGTGACGTATGGCGAGCGCCGGGTGGAGGCGGACCACATCGAGTTCGACACGGAGACCGGCGACCTGATGGCGACGGGGCATCTGCGGGCGACGGGCGGGGCCAATCATGAGGTGATTACGGCGAGCCGCGGGACGTTGAATGTGAAGTCTGAGACCGGGCGGTTCTATGACGTCACCGGGTCGGTGGGGATGCGCAGCTCGGGCAAGCGGCTGGTGTATGCCAGCAGCAACCCGTTCTTGTTCTCGGGACGTTTGGTGGTGAAGACGGGGCCGCAGGAGTATGAGGTGTTTGACGGGACGGTGACGAGCTGCCGTCTGCCGCGTCCGGATTGGCTCTTGTCGGCAGGCGAGTTCAGTGTGGATGGGGATCGTGCGCGAGCGCGGAACAGTGTGTTTCACCTGTTGAACGTGCCTCTGATGTACCTACCGTATGTGACGCATCCGCTGGACGAGGAGGCGCGGCAGAGCGGATTTCTGATACCTGTGATTGGGCAGTCCTCGACCAAGGGTCTGATCCTGGGCGAGCAGATCTACTTTGCGATCAATCGGAGTTCAGACCTCACGGTGGGCGCGGAGTATTACTCGATGCGGGGATGGGCGCAGATGGCGAATTTTCGGTATCGAGGGCGCGGGGACGACTTCCTTCAGGCACGATACAGCGGGCTTCTGGATCGTCTGCCGGCAGACCTGAACCAGGGTGGCGAAGATGCGTTGTTTGCGGGGCGACACGACTTTTCGCCGGAGACTCGGATGGCGGCGAACGTGGAATATCTGAGCTCGTATATCTATCGCGAGGCGTTTACGGAGAACTTCAACCAGGCGGTCTCGACCGACATTACGTCGATCGCGTATGCGGTTCACCATCAGAACGGGTACGAGACGGCGCTGGAGACGGATCGATATCAGGGGCTGAAGCGGCAGCAGAGCACGCTGGTAACGGGACAGCAGGTGCGCATATTTCATGTTCCGTCGCTGGACTTCAACGCCACCGATCACGCTGTTTCGGGGCTGGGTCTGCTTTGGAATGCCGAGGGTTCGGCGGCGGGGTTGAAGCGGGTGCAGCCCAACTTCGCTACCGGCGGCGTGGTGGAGCGGCTGGACCTGCGGCCGGAGCTTCTGTACCCGCTGCATCTGGGGGGATGGAATGTAGTTCCCGGGGTGGCGGTGGAGGAGACGCTGTACAGTCGCAGCCGGGCGTCTGGAACCGGCCCCGGAACCGGGAGTGCGCCGGTGCAGCTGACCGGAGGTCTGAGCCGGTCGGACGTGGACGTCCATGTGGACGTGCGCGCGCCGGTGCTGGAACGGACGTTTCGGTCGCCGGGCGTGGAGCGCCTTTTTGGAATCGGCGGAGAGGTGCGGCATACGATCGAGCCGGAGGCGCACTACAGGTACGTCACCGGCATCAACAACTTCGGCAATGTGCTTCGCTTCGACGAGCGTGACGTGGTGAGCGACACGAACGAGGTGGAGTATGGCCTAACGCAGCGTTTATTTCTTCGCGGGGGCATGCGGGACCGGCCATGCGGGGAGCTCGCCCGGGGTGGGCTGGGCAGCGGAGTTCGGGACAGCGCGATCAACAGCGCGGAGGTGGTGGAGCCGAGCGCGTCCGGCGAGGCGAGCGCGGGGTGTGTTTCGCATGAGCAGATCAGCTGGCGGCTGGCGCAGAAGTACTTTCTCGACCCGACGTTTGGTGGAGCTGTCGTGAGCGGGCGGCGGAACATTTTTGAAACAACGCTGAATTTTTCCGGGGTCGCGTTTTTGACGGAGCCGCGCAGCATTTCGCCGGTGATATCCCGTCTCCGCGTCCGTACTTCGGACAAGGTGGATGTGGAGTGGGACTTTGACCTGGACACGGGGGCGAAGAAGTTTACGTCCAACAATGTGCTGGTCGATGTGCATGAGGGCAATGGGTTTGCCGGTCTCTCGTATGCCCGGCTGAATGCACCGGGTCGATTTTCGGTGGAGGGGGTGTCGACGCTGACGCCGGACTTCAACCAGTTGCGTGTGCTGCTCGGGTACGGCACGCCGGCGAAGCGGGGCTTGAGCGTGGCGGCGAACGCGGGACTCGACCTGAACCTCTCTTCGCTGCAGTATGCGGCATTGCAGACTGCGTATAACTGGGACTGCTGCGGCCTGAGCGTGGAGTACCGGAAGTATGAGCTGGGAAGCGTGCGCAATGAGAACGCGTATCGGTTTAATTTTACTTTGGCGAACATCGGGACGGCGGGAAATCTGCGGCGGGCCGAGCGTCTGTTTTAGCCAGCGTGCGTCTGTCTTTAAGCCGCAACAGCGCCGGGCCTTGAGCGCCTCTGGCCCGCCAAATCCGGGGTTGTCTGCGTGAGATAATGAGGGTATTGTGCGGAACTTCGTTCGAGCGCACCTTTGCGCCGCGTATGCCATCATGTTTGCCTCGCTTGGATGTCGTGCCCAGAGCACGCCGGCGGGCACACCGCTTTCGCCCGAGCTGGCGAGGCGGGTGGAGGTGCTGATCCGGTCGCGGACAAGTGTGCCGCCGGATTATGCGTTGCACATTGGACCGCGCGAAAAGAGCGACCTGCCGGGGTTTGACGCGATCCAGGTGACGTTTTCGGCGGCCGGGCAGACCAGCAAGCCGGCGACGTTTCTGCTGTCGACCGACGGCAAGACGCTGGCGCAGCTGAGCCGGTTCGATATCAGCAAGGATCCGAAGGAGCTGGTGAGCGGCGCGGGACGACCGGCGCGCGGTGGACCGGCGACGGCGCCTGTGCTGATCGTCGGGTTTGACGATCTCGAGTGTCCGCTGTGCGCCAAGATGCATGCGGAGCTGTTTCCCGCGCTGCTGGCGCGGTATGGCGACCGTGTCCATGTTGTCTACCGGGATTTTCCCCTGGACTACCATCCCTGGGCGATGCGTGCGGCGATCGATGCGAACTGCCTTGGCGCAGAGAGCACGGCCGGCTACTGGGCGTTTGTCGACCACGTCCATGCGCATGCGGCGGAGCTTGGCGGCGAGGAGAAGAGTGTCGCAAAGGCGAGCGAGACGCTGGATGCCCTGGCGCAGGACGAGGGTGCGCGGCAGAAGGTGGACGCCAAGGCGCTGGCGGCTTGCCTGGCGAAGCAGGATGGAACGGCGGTGAAGGCATCGCTGAAGTCGGGCGAGGAGATCGGTGTAGGGGCGACGCCGACGTTGTTTATCAACGGCGAGAAGCTGGAAGGCGCGTACCCGATCGAGGATGTGTACCGGATGATCGATGGTGCTCTGGTGGCTGCCGGGCAGACGCCACCGCCGCCGGCTGTACCGGCACCGGCGCCGCCCGCATCTGCTTCTACCAAAGGCGCGCCGACGAAGCCGGGGAGCTGAGATGCCGACCGCAACGAAGGGGACGGCGGGGTCCGAGGTCTGGAAGGTTCGGGAGATACGGAAGCTTGCGAAGGCCGCGACTGGATGGACGCTGACGGCCTCCGGTGTATGTGTTGCGCTCTTGCTCGCGGGATGCCATCACGGGCACAACGCGGATGTGCTGGCGACGGTGAATGGGCATGCGATCCTGCGCGCGGATGTCGACCGCATGTACACGGCGCAGATCGGCGATGCGCAGGGCGTGCAGCCGTCGCGGGAGCAGACGGATGCGCTGCGGATGAACGTCCTGCGCGAGCTAATCGACGAGGAGATTGTGGAGGAGCGCGCCGCCAAGATGAATTTGACGGCCACCAACGAAGAGGTGGACGCGCGGCTGGCGGAGATGAAGGCTCCGTTTACCGAGGAGCAGTTCGCGGCAAAGCTGAAGGAAGGCAACCGGACGCTGGACGACGTGAAGCATGATCTCCGGCGGTCGCTGACGATCGACAAGCTTTTGAATAAGGAGATCAACTCCAAGATCACGGTGACCGACAGCGACGTTGCGAACTACTACGCGCAGCACAAGGCTGAGTTTAACTTTATCGAGCCGGTGTATCGCCTGGCGCAGATCCAGGTGACCAACATACCTTCGCCGCAGCCTGGCAACTTGCAGGGATCGAAGGCGACCAACGACGTTGAGGCGAAGAAGAAGGTGGAGGCGCTCAAGAACCGGCTCGATTCCGGGGAGGACTTTGCGGCGCTGGCGATGAACTTTTCCGAGCGTCCGGAGACGGCGTCGAACGGCGGCGACATGGGCTTTGTGGCGGAGTCGCAGATGCATGCGGACCCGGCTGTGTTTCTGGCGATCACGAAGTTGAAGGCGGGTCAGATCACGGAGATCCTGCCGCTGCTCGATGCAGAGACGAAGAAGCCGATGGGGTACGCGATCTATAAACTGATTGCGCGCGAGCCGGCCGGGCAGCGCGACCTGAACGACCCGCGAGTGCAGCAGGAGATTCGGGATCAGCTGCGCAACGGCCGATCGCAGCTTTTGAAGAGCGCGTACTTCGAGATGCTGCGCGATCAGGCGAAGATCGAGAACTTCTTTGCCGAACAGATTTTTAAGAACGACGCACACTGACGCGTTTTTTTGGCGAGGGAGAGATGCGGATCATGAATCCTGTTTTGGCGGCGGCTTTGCTTTCAGGCGGTCCGGCGACTACGACCCTGTGGGCTGCGGATCCCTCCACGATCGCGTACCCCGAGGCGCGCGTCTCCGACCACGTCGACTCGTACTTTGGGACGGAGGTGCGCGATCCGTACCGTTGGATGGAGGACGTGGACTCGCCGGAGGTGAAGCGTTGGGCGGATGCCGAGAACGCGCTGACGAATCGATATTTGGCCGAGGCGCCAGAGCGGGATGCCCTGAAAGACCGGCTCTTGCAGCTGAACGACTTTGAGCGATTTACAGCGCCGGAGCGGCACGGAAACCGGCTGTTCTACCGGCACAACTCGGGCCTGCAGAATCAGGCGGTTCTCTTTTGGCAGGAGGGCCTGAATGGAACGCCGAAGATGTTGCTCGACCCGAATACGCTGGCTGCGGACGGCACGGTCGCGCTTTCCGGCGTGAGCTTTACCAAGGACGGGCGCCTGATGGCCTACAGCACGAGCGAAGCGGGAAGCGACTGGCAGACATGGAAGGTGCGCGAGGTGGCGACGGGCCGGGATCTGCCGGACGTGGTGCGCTGGTGCAAGTTTGGCCAGGCGGCCTGGAAGGAAGATGGGAGCGGCTTCTTTTATAGCGGATTTGACGCTCCGAGCGGGGCCAAGCCGGGGTCGGCCGCGGCGAACGGAAGCCCTCCGAAGGAGGACCTCAAGGGTGTGACCGACGCCCAGAAGATCCGGTTTCACGCACTTGGGACGCCGCAGACGACCGACCCCCTTGTTTATGAGCGGCCGGACGACAAGGAGCTGTATCTCCACGCGCAGGTGACCGAGGATGGGCGCTATCTGCTGCTGTATGCGATCAAGGGTCATGCGAACGAGCTGGCCGTCGAGGATCTCGCGGCGGGGCCAGGTGCGAAGCCGGTGGTGATTGCAAAGGGGCTGGATGCGGAGTACACAGCGGCTGGCTCGGTCGGCGACACGCTGTGGATGTTGACGACCAAGGATGCGTCGAACGGCAAGGTCGTAGCTGTTGACCTGCGGAAGCCGGAGCGCGCGGCGTGGAAGCTGGTGATCCCGGAGACAAAGGACCGGGTCGATCAGGTGTCGATGGTGCACGATACGCTGGTGGTGACGAGCCTGGCCGACGCGCACACGCAGGTGGAGACGTGGAGCCTGGATGGAAACGAGAAGAACCGGCTCGCTCTCCCTGGGATCGGGACGGCGATCGGCTTTGCGGGCCGGCGGACGGACGAGGACACGTTTTTTCAGTTTACGAACTTCACCGATCCCGGGTCGGTGTACCGTCTGGATCTGAAATCGGGTGCGACGACGCTGTTCCGGCAACCAAAGCTCAAGTTCGACCCGGCGCAGTTTGAGACGGTGCAGGTGTTCTACCCCAGCAAGGACGGGACGCGGATCCCGATGACGCTGAGCTACCGAAAGGGGCTGAAGCGCGACGGCCAGAATCCGACGATGCTGTACGGCTATGGTGGGTTCGATATCTCGCTGACACCGACGTACTCGAGCAGTCTGATGCTGTGGATGGAGATGGGCGGCATCTTTGCGCAGGCGAACCTGCGGGGTGGAGGGGAATACGGCGAGGCCTGGCACCAGGCGGGGACGAAGCTGCACAAGCAGAATGTTTTTGACGACTTTATCGCTGCAGCGGAGTGGCTGAGCTCGAATCACTACACGTCGCCGGCGCGGCTCGCGATTCGGGGCGGAAGCAACGGCGGTCTGCTGGTGGGGGCAGCCGAGCTGCAGCGGCCGGAACTCTTCCGTGCGGCAGTAGCGCAGGTGGGCGTGATGGACATGCTGCGCTTCGACAAGTTCACGGTCGGGTTTGGATGGAAGAGCGATTATGGGTCTCCGAGCGAGAATGAGGCGGAGTTTCGGGCGATCTACAAGTATTCGCCGGTGCACAATGTGCGGCCGGGAGTGAAGTATCCGCCGACGCTGATCACGACGGCGGACCATGATGACCGGGTGTTTCCGGCTCACAGCTTCAAGTTTGCGGCGGCGATGCAGGCGGAGGCGGGGCGCACGCTCGGGTCGGGTCCGGTGCTGATCCGGATCGAGTCGCGCGCCGGCCACGGTGGAGGCAAGCCGCTCAGCAAACAGGTAGAGGAGACAGCGGATATGTACGCATTTCTCGCGCGCGAGCTGCGGATGCCGGTCTCTCTGCCGAAGTAGGGCTTCGGGCTTCGATGGAGCTACGTGTTGCTTCGGGAGATGGGAGTCTAGAACGGATCTCCTGTCCCTGTGAGTCGGATAGAGTGTGGGAGTGCGTTTTCATCGGGGAAAACGGCCATGAGGCCTGTGGTTTCGCTATACACCTACAGGAGACCATTCTTAGTCCGTGCGGCCTGGAGGAAGTGGCGGAGCTGGTCTGGATCTTTTTGTCCGGGCGTAGATTCGACGCCGCTGGCGACGTCTACACCGAAGGGATGTAATGCCTCGATCGCAGCCCTGACGTTTTCTGGCCGAAGTCCGCCGGCCACGACCAGCTCCAACCGTAGATGAGGGACTTGTGCGAGGGTGGACGCCGCCTTGTGCCAGGGGAATGGCAGGCCCAGACCGCCGCTCTCACGGTCGATCTCGGCGTCCATGAGGACACGGATCGGGGATGTCGTCGAGGCGCTCACCTGAGCGAGCGTTGCGATCTGGCTGAGGATCTCCGGCGGGGTTTCGGCCGCGGCGTGCGTCCTGTGGGCTTCTGACGAGGGTGTGAGCCTCCACCGGAGGACTGGGAGCACCGCCAAGCGGCCGTCCGAGAGCTTCTGGACGGCGGAGGCGAGCGATGGATCGAAGCTGCCGTGGAGCTGCACGCCGGTCAGACCGGCCTCTGCGGCTGTGCGGACGATCCGCTCTGGGCTGGAGGTGGTGAAGACGCCGATCTTTCCGATCGCTGACGGGAGCCGGCGGGTGATCTCGGCCACCTGCTTGGCGGCGACCTGTCGCGGGCTCGGAGCGAAGATGAAACCGAGGGCATCGGCGCCGAGGTCTGCGGCCAGTTGCGCGTCAGGGAGGTTGGTGTTGCCGCAGATCTTGACCCACATGCGAAGCGGATTCCCTTCGGGAATGACAACAAGAGATGCAAAGGTACCCTAGAGCAAACTTGATCAGGCGTTCGTTAGACCGTTGAGGAGTACTCGCGATCGAGCATGAGGGCGAGGGCGGCGGCGGGGTCGGGCTGTCGCATGAGGGCCTCGCCTACGAGAAAGGCCTGGTATCCTCCGGCCCGCAGCTGTGCGATGTCTTCGGCGTTGCGGATGCCGCTTTCCGCGACGCGCAGGACGTCCGGCGGGAGAGCTTCGGCGAGAAACAGCAGAGACTCGGATTTGACGGTAAAGGAGCGCAGATCGCGGCTGTTGACGCCGATGATCTGAGCGCCGAGGTTGATGGCTCGATCGATCTCGGCGTGGTTATGAGCTTCGACGAGAACATCGAGGCCGAGGTCGGTTGCGGATGTATGGAGAAGCCTGAGTTGGTCGTCCGAGAGCGCGGCGACAATTAGCAGGATCGCGTCGGCGCCGGCGGCTTTGGCTTCGAGGATCTGAAAGGGATCGAGGATGAAGTCCTTGCGCAGGCAGGGGATTGTGACACCGGCCGAAGCTGCTTCGAGGTCTCGGAGCGATCCCTGGAAGAACTCGGTGTCGGTGAGGATGGAAAGCGCGGCGGCTCCGGCTTCTGCGAGAGTAGGCGCGAGCGTGGAGGGTCGGAAATCGGCCCGGATGAGGCCGCGCGATGGGGAGGCTTTCTTGATTTCGGCGATGATGGCCGGCTCGCGCAGGGACCTCTGCCGGAGCGCCGACGCGAACCCTCGCGGGACGTGCCTGGCGGCCTTTCTCTCCAGTTCCGGGAGGTTTGCCTCGGCTTTGCGCCTCGTGTTGTCGAGCAGGGTGTGCGCGAGGATCTGATCGAGCTGCGTTGGCATGGGCCTATTCTATTGGTTTTCGGCGACGGCGAGGACCAGCTAGAGAGCACACACGCGCGACGGGCGTCGGCTACCGTGGCGAGGGCAGAGGCGGAAGCAGGTTCGCTTTGGGAATGACCTTAGAGGCAGCGGCGGAGAGGCAGCTCGTGGAAGTGAATCGGTCGATACACGCTAGGCCGCGGAATCTCTCCATGTGATTGGTGCCGAAGAGAGGACTCGAACCTCCACACCCTTGCGAGTACATGGACCTGAACCATGCGCGTCTGCCAATTCCGCCACTTCGGCACAAAGGTCATGTTCCGGACCGGGAAGTCTGGAGCTGACCGTTGAACCCTAAGTCTCGCAAAGGCTAGGTTGCCTGTCAAACCAAAGCGGCGTCGCTTACACTAGCCGGAGGCAGAGCTCCGGGCGTTTGCGCGCGGGAGGTTGCGAAAGGCTGAGACGATGACGGAGCAGGGCGAGGGATCCAGGATTCCTGACGAGATGGCGAAAGAGATACGCAGGCTTGCCCATGATCTGAGCAATGCTCTGGAGATCGTTGTGCAGACGAGCTATCTTCTGAGCACGACAGAGTTGCAGCCACCCGGGAGCGATTGGCTGCAGATGCTGGACGGCGGCGTGCAGAAGGCGCTGGACATCAACGGCGCACTCCGGAACTACATTCGTGCGCACTCGGAAGATTAGAGCGGTTCTCCTATAGGTGTATAGCGAAAACCACAGATCTCATGGCCGTTTTCCCCAATGAAAACGACAGTCCCACACTCTATTCGACTCACAGGGACAGGAGAACCGCTCTAGTGTGGTGAGTCATTAGTTCGTGAACTATTGGTGGGTC
>CAXUIB010000077.1:0-9954 GCA_964250945.1 uncultured Acidobacteriaceae bacterium | reverse complement strand
GCTCGCGCGCGCGCTCGATTTCGGACTTCCATCTGAGCCCGAGTGCCGTGATGCGCAAACCCGCTTCGCCGGTCGCTCCGCCGGTCTTTGCCAGCGTTGTGTTTGCCTCGCGGTTCATCTCCTGGAGGAGGAAGTCGAGCCGTTTGCCGACCTCGCCACCCTCATCCAGAGTCTTCAGAAAGGCGTCCACGTGCGTGCGCAGGCGTACGTTCTCCTCCTCGATGTCGCTCTTTTCCGCGAGAACGGCCGCTTCGACCAGGAGCCTTTGCTCGCTAACCTGGACCCCTTGTAGAAGTTGCTCGAGCCGTGCTCGAAGACGGTCGAAGTGGCCCTGACGAACATCGTCCTGGGCGCCCGAGACCTCTTCACACCCAGCAGCGATGCGGCGCATTGACCATCGCAACTCCTCGACGAGCGCCGCGCCTTCAGACGCGCGCACGTCATCCAGACGATCGAGCAGGCTGGGCATGGCAGATAGAACGGCCTGCGCCAGCGCCGCCTCCTCCGCTGCCTTGGCTGCGCCTTCAGGGCCGCCACCCTGTTGCAGGGTACCCGGCAGACGCAGCATCGCGTTCAGGTCCGGATCGCCTGCGATTCCGTGCAGCCGTGAGGCCTCATAGAACGCCTCGATGTACGCGGCAAGCAGATCTTTGTTCAAACCCACCGAAAACGCGCTAGCCGCGCGATCGACGTGGACCGACAACTCGATGTGCCCGCGCCGCAGGCGATTCTTCAACAACGATCGCAGCTGCATCTCGAGTTCCGCGGATCCGCTTGGCAGACGGAAGTGTAGATCCAGAAAGCGATGGTTGACCGACTTGATCTCGAGCGCGAAGCTGAGGTCTGGGCTCACGTCTGGGCTCTGGTCTGGGCTCAGGTTTGGGCTCAGGTTTGGGGCGCCCTTCACCTCCGCCGCGGCGCGCGCATAGCCGGTCATGGAGAAGATCGGGTTCATACGATGCCGTTCATGCGATTCCCTCGGCGGCGACGGCCCCGGTTTCCACCATGCGGCCCATCTCCTCGGCTGTCACGCCCGTGAACTGCAGGTGAAAGAGTCGTTGGTAAGTTCCGGACCTTTGCAGGAGTTGCTCGTGCGTCCCGACTTCGGTGATGCGCCCGGCTTCAAGCACGGCGATGCGATTGGCGCTACGCACGGTTGAGAGACGGTGCGCGATGACAAACACGGTTCGACCGCGCATCAGGTTTTTGAGCGCTGCCTGCACGTACTGCTCGCTTTCGACGTCGAGCGCGGAGGTGGCCTCGTCGAGTATCAGGATGGGCGCGTCTTTGAGGATTGCGCGCGCGATTGCGATGCGCTGCCGCTCGCCGCCGCTGAGGCGCGCTCCCCGCTCGCCGACCACTGTATCGTAGCCGTGCGGCAGGTTGGCGACGAAATCGTTGGCCAAGGCCATGCGCGCCGCCTCCTCTACGCGCGCGAGCGACACGTTGGGCTGCCCGTATGCGATGTTGTTGCGCACCGTGTCGTTGAAGAGCACGACTTCTTGCGTTACTTTGCCGATCTGCCGCCTCAAGGAAGCCACCGAGACATCGCGCAGATCGTGGCCGTCGAGCGTGATGCGGCCATCTGTGGGATCGAAAAAGCGCGGGATCAGATTCACCAGCGACGACTTGCCCGCGCCGCTCGGTCCGACCAGAGCGATTACTTCTCCGGGACGCACATGGAGATTGATGTCGTGGAGCACAACCTTTGGTTCGCCACTGCTCTCTGCGGCATACGCGAAGCTGACATGCTCAAAGCAGATCTCGTCGGCGAACCCACGCAAGACAACCGGCCGCTTGCGCTCGCGGACGTCGTCCTGCTCATCCATAAAGCCGAAGATCTCCTCGCTGGCACCGCGCGCTTGTTGAAAGCTGTTGTAGAAGAGAGCGAACTTGCGCACCGGATCGTAGAGCGTAAAGACGGCGATCAAGAAGGCAATAAACGATCCTGCTGTCATTGCGTGGCTCTTGATTCGCTCGCGACCGATGAGCAGGAGAAGCGCGATCGCCACCGATCCCAGGGCGTCCATCAGCGGCGAGCTGATCGCCTGCACACTTACGGCACGGAGGTTTGCGCGAAACAGCCGGGTGGCCGCGCGGCGAAACCGGTCGGTCTCCCACAACTCCATCCCAAACGCCTTGACGATCCGGTTGCCCGTAATCGTCTCATGGAGGATGTTCTGAATTTCTGCCAGCTTGTCCTGTCCTTTGCGCGTGGTCTGTCGAACCCGCTTTCCGATGCGGCGCGCCGATCCAATGACGACCGGTACAAACAGGAGAAGCACCCACGCCAGTGTGCCGCCGTACCAGACCACCACGCCGATCGTGAACAGGAGCGTAAACACCTGCTGCAAGAACTCGCCCATGACGCCGGACATCGCCGTCTGCACCTTTTCGATGTCGTTGATCAGCGTGGACAGGAGCGTGCCTGTGCTGTGTTTTTGAAAGAACGCGACCGACCTCCGCAGCACCGCCTCATAGAGGTCGTTGCGCAGATCGGTGATCATGCCGAAGCCGGCGTAGTTGACCAGATACGTCCCGAAGTAATCGCACGCCGACTTCAGGAACGCCGACATCACGAGAGCGTACGCCACCACGGTCCACGCATTGTGGAAGTGGGTGGGCACAAGAAAGTGGAGGTCGAGCGGCCGCCGGAGATGTGGAACCGAAAACACCAGGACGTTGGCCGTCGGCACATCCGGAGTCAGGACCTTATCGAAGATCGGCTTGACCAGGAGGATGCGAAACGCCGACATCGCGCCCACCACCGCCATCAGCACCACCGACGTGAGCGAGTACAAGAGATAAGGCCGGCTGTACCGGAGCAGTCGCCACACGGAGCTCAAGCGAGCCTCTGCACAGGCGTTGCCGCGGCGATCAGGGAGACGTTCGCCATCCTGTTTATTCTATCGGCTGCCTGCTTTCCCGCGAGACTAGGACTTTCCCGCGAGACTAGGAGCGGTTCACCTCTTGCTGTGAGTCGGACAGAGTGTGGGAGGGCAGTTTTGATTGGGCAAAACGGCACTGAGTGCCTTGTTTTCGCTAGACACCTGCAGGAGAACCGCTTTAGCGCGGCATATCGCGATGCGCCGCCGTTACCCGGTATCCCTCGTTAGCCAGGCGCTTTTTGACCTCTTCGGCAAGAAACACCGACCGATGCTGCCCGCCCGTGCAGCCAAACGCAACCGTGAGATAGCTTTTGCCTTCCTTGATGTAGTGCGGCAGAAGGAACGCGAGCATCTCGGTCACCTTCTCCAGAAACTCCTGCGTCTGCGGAAAATCACGGACGAATTTGGCGACCTTAGGGTGACGTCCGGTCAGTTTGCGGAACTCCGGAATAAAGTGCGGGTTCGGCAAGAAGCGGACATCAAAGACCAGATCCGCCTCGGGTGGAACGCCATTTTTGAAGCCAAAGCTGACGGACGAGATGGTGAGATTGCGTTCCGGCGCCTCGCGCTCGAACTGCGCGTTGATGTGCGCGCGCAGTTCATGGACGTTGAACTTCGTGGTGTCGAGCAGGATGTCGGCTACGTTGCGAATGGGGTCGAGACGCTTGCGTTCGGCGCGAATCGATTTGACGACGGTGTCGGTGCGCCCGAGGGGATGGGGCCGACGCGTCTCGGAGAAGCGCCGTATCAGGGCCTGATCGCTGGCTTCCAAGAACACGACGCGCGTCGGTAGGACCTTGCGTACTTGTTTGAGGATCTCGGGAAATTCTTCCAGCCGAGCACCTTCGCGCACATCGATGACGAGAGCCGCGCGTTCGGTCTTGGCGGATTGTCCGACTAGATCGGCGAAGCGCGGAATCAGCTCAAGCGGGAGGTTGTCGACCGAGTAGTATCCGAGGTCCTCGAATGCCTTGAGGGCCGAAAGCTTTCCCGACCCGGACATGCCGGTCAGGATGACCAGCTCGCCCGTGCTGGGTGGGACAGCAACAGGCGCGGCGAGAGCCTTTGCTGACCGTGTTCGGACGGTGGAGACGGACTTCGACGCTGTTTTTCTCTTGCCGCCCGCGTCTGTTTTTACCGGCTTCGCTCCCATGGAGGCATCGTAGCATCGCTGCAATCAGGGCTCCACAATTCAGGGGCGGCCGAAGCTTACTCCGCGCCGGCCGGCTCCGTCTCTTCAACTTTCAGGTCGCCCTTCGGATGATGTTTGATCGTAGTGCGCTTCTGGTTCTTGCGAATGGCTTGCTGCTCCACCTTGGCAAAAGCATCGTGGAGGGCCCGGCCCATCTCCGCCGCTTCGCACGTCGCCACCAGCGTATGCTGCTTGGTTGTCAGCGTGACCTCAGCGATGTGCCGATACTTGTCCTCGGTCAGGATCACATGCACGTTGCCGAATTTTCCTTCGATCTTTTCCAACTGCGCTACCGAAGCCTCTGCCTGCTGCCTTAGCTTGGGGGTAACGGTGGTGTGCCGACCGGTATATTCCAAGTCCATGGTTTACGGCTCCTCAACCTCTGCACCCATTCGATGCGGGTTCGGGGTTGGAGGTGGCGCTGGAGCGGTTTTCCTGTCCGGGGAGTCTGGATAGAGTGTAGGAGTGCCGTGTCATTGAGGAACGGCCATGAGAGCTGTGTTCTCGATAGACACCTACAAGAGAACCGCTCTAACGCACGCGACGTCGATGCGTACTGGGAATTTGCATGTCTTCTCGGTATTTCGCAACGGTCCGCCGGGTCACCTGAATGCCCTGACGCTGCAGCTCCGCGGCTAGCTGGTCGTCGGTCAAAGGCTTGCTCGAGTCCTCATCCTCGATCAGCTTTTTTACCTTGCGCTTTAGGAGTACGAGCGGTAGGTCGCCACCTTCCGGGCCGTTGACG
The DNA here is from genome assembly GCA_964250945.1 of uncultured Acidobacteriaceae bacterium. Taxonomy (GTDB): domain Bacteria; phylum Acidobacteriota; class Terriglobia; order Terriglobales; family Acidobacteriaceae; genus Edaphobacter. Next base: position 5,129 of record CAXUIB010000077.1, on the reverse strand, counting down.
CCCTCCGAGAAGAAGAAGCGCAGCTCAAAGACGCCCTGCGAGGTGTGCACATATTTGTTGGCCACGGCGCGGCTTACCGTCGAGGGATGAACGCCGATCTCTTCGGCTACCTCCTTGATCATCATCGGCCGCAAGGCTTCGACTCCGTGTTCGAGGAAGTCGACTTGCCGCCGAACGATGACGTCGCATGTACGGACGATGGTGTTTTTGCGCTGCTCGATGTTGCGTAGAAGCTGGATGGCCGACTTGTATCGCTCCTTGACGTACTCTTTAACCTGCTTTTCGGTCCCGGTCTGCCCCAGCATCTTGCGGTAGCCCTGGTTGAGCCGCAAGCTCGGCATGTCTTCTTCGTTCATTACCACGACATACACGTCGTCGCGTTTTACAAAGGCGACATCCGGCTCGATCAGGCGCGTTTGCGTCTGGTTGTAGCGCTGGCCGGGGCGCGGGTCGAGCGTCCGGATCAGATCGACCGCGGCTTGTACCTGTTCGGCCGTACGACCGCAGGAGCGCGTCAGCTCGCGCATATCCTTTTTTTGCAGCAGAGCAAGGCAATGCGTGACAACGTGGGTTGCCGTCGCGAAACATTCTTTCTTTTGCTTGAGTTCGGCCATCGCCTGGACGTTGGGCCGGCGGCGCGGCAACAGCTCCGCCTCGGCCTCCTGCGCGCCGATCTGGATGAGGAGGCATTCGCGCAAGTCCCGGGCACCCACACCTACCGGATCGAGATGATTGACCACCTTGCGGGCTTCGATCACCGCTTCCATCAGATGCGCGTCGTGACCGTGAGCGGCTGGCTGGGCGGCAGTGGCTGCGATCGCAAGGGACCCATTGCTGCCGAGATTTGATTCAGGCTCGGCCGATGTTCGCATTGGCTGCCCCAGGCGCGTGCGAGCTCCGCGCTCAAACGGGATCGGCTCCGGCCGGGCGGGCGATCGCATCTGCGCGAGGGCGAGCGCGAGGTCCTCGTCGGTCGACATTAAATATCCGTTCTCGTCGAGGTTGCCGACCACCAGATCCGCTGCTGCGCGCACTGCGGGCGCGAGGTTTAGAGATCCAAGCTGCCACATCAGGTGATCGCTCAGCGTCGTTGGCTGCGAGAGAAAGTGCTCAAACGAGGGCTTGTCGTACTCCTCGAAGTTCGAAGCGGTCTTGAACCCGGGATCGAGAAAATCCTGGAAGTAGCTGCCGAAGTCGATCTCGTCGAATGGATCTTTGTCAGCCCGCTCGCCCTCTGTCGCCACATCTTCGGCGGACCGCTCGCGATCGCCCTCGCGACCGGCGATCTCCTCATACGAGATGCCGGTGTCCTCCAACTCTTCCAGCACGGGATTTTCGATCATCTCCGTGTTGATCATCTCCTTCAACTCCAACTTGTTCAGCGCGAGGACGCTGACCATCTGTACCAGACCCGGGGTCAGGATCTGGCGTTGTGCGACACGGAGGTTAAGTTTCGGTTGAAGTAACACGATCGCCTCTGCCATTCCCTTTCGTGTGGTCTGCGTCAGCCCGCTTGAAAGTCTATCGGCGGCAACTTCATCGCCGGGGAACGAGACCTTGCGTGCTGACCCATGATGAGCACAGTCTACACTTCGCGTCGTCTCGACCGTTGCCTCAGTTTACGCGCTCAGCGAAGCCTTTAGCCTGTGAAAACACAGAGTTACAACAGAAGTTGTACCGTCGGAGCGACCCTGAATGGAGCTGAGACTCACTCGAATTTGAAGCGCTCACCGAGGTAGATCCTCCGCACTTCGGGATCGCGGCCCAGATCGCCGGGCGTGCCTGAGCGAAAGATCCGGCCCTCGTTGATGATGTACGCGCGGTCTGTTACAGAGAGCGTCTCGCGTACGTTGTGGTCTGTAATCAGAACCCCGATTCCGCTCTTTTTCAGACCGTAGATGATCTCCTGCAGATCCAGGATCGCGATCGGATCGATGCCCGAGAACGGCTCGTCGAGCAGGATAAACGAGGGTTCGATGGCCAGGCAGCGGGCGATCTCTGCCCGTCTGCGCTCGCCTCCGCTGAGGGCGTAGCCACGCGTTTTGCGCACGTGGCCTAGATTTAGATCTTCGATCAGGCGCTCGGTGCGGTTGCGCCGGCCCTCCCAGCTCAGGCGGTCCTGGGACTCGAGTACGGCGAGGATGTTGTCCTCGACCGTCAGCTTGCGAAAGATCGAAGGCTCCTGCGGAAGGTAACTGATGCCATGGTTGCGCGCGCGCAGGTACATCGGGAGGTGGCTGATGTCATGACCGCCGGCCACGACGCGACCCGTGTCCGGCCGAAGCAGACCAACGATGATGTAGAAGCTCGTCGTCTTGCCGGCGCCGTTCGGTCCTAGGAGACCCACCACCTCACCTTGCGCGATCTCGAAGCTTACGCCCTGCACCACCTCCCGGCCGCCGTACGACTTCGCGATGTCCTCCGCCGCTAACGTCTTCATGGCTGCCGTTTTACCCGCGTCTCTGAACGCACGCGATGTTTCGGGGCGTTGCCCGCAGGCGCTTCCGCCGAGACGACCACGTTGTTATCTCCGCTGTGAAATTGGAGCGTGTCGCCGGTGACCGTGCCGCGTGCCGGATCGTACATGCGCGGCGGAGCTCCCGGGGCACCGGTCATGACAAACATACCGTCTGCCGCCGTGTACACCAGCTGCTGCCCGCTCGCCTCGCGGCCGTCCTGCGCGACCTGGACTGTCCCGGTCGCGACAACACGATCGAGAGTTCCGCCCGGAAACACGTCAGCCGAAGCCGGTTGTCTCGCACCTGCGGTAGAGCCCGATCCCGCGGGGGGCGCTGTGCCTGGGCTTGTGGACGCCGGCCGCAGGTACGCCACGGCCCGCTGACTTCGAACTGTGCCGCCGTCGCCCCGGAGCACCACGCCGCCGCTAAACACAGCCGTCCGGTCTTCATCCGAGTAGCGAAGTTCGCCGCTCTCCACACGGAGCACGCCGATCGGCTTGGGCGTTGTCGGCTTCGCTGCGGAGCTGTTGATCTTTCCGGCCCGGGAGGCGGCCGGGCGCGTCCCGGCGCCCGCTGCAGCGCGATCCTCTCCGGCAAGAACCGACCGCACCGCAAGCGTTTTCTGGCCCTCGGACCCGCGGGCGATCAGGGAGCGATGCTCCTGGTCGAGCGAGATCACGGGCGCCTCCACCTGGGATCCGCCGCGCCACATCCGGGCCAGGCCCGCGGTTCCTTGAGCTGCGGTGCCAGTCCCCGCTCCGGCGCCGGCCTCCGCTCCAAAGAACGTAGCCTCAGAGCTTGCCCGCTTCAGCTCTGCCCGCGCGCTCACCACATGGACCGGCTCTGCGGCGCTTGGCTGCAAGTAGCTGGCACGTACCGACCCAAACGCTGCGGCATCCCCTGATCCCTGCTCGAGAACGACGCGCTCGGACCAGATCTCGCTTGCTCCCTCCAGCAGGTGCGCGCGCCCAATGAGTGTCAGCTGATCCGCCGCGCCGTTATACTCCGCGCGGTCTGAAGTCGCGCGGCTTTCCTTGCGTTCGGCCTCTTTGCCCCGAACCAGCGGACCCCGCGAGGCGATGGCAACCGCGCCCGCCTGGACGGCGCTCTGGACCCGATCCCCACCTGCCGCTCGCGGATCTGCTCGCGGGTTCGCCGGGGCGTCTGCCGGCACAAACTCGACGCGCAGCGTCTCGGCGGAACTGGTCTCCTCCGCGCCGTCGGGCCGCACCTGATGCAACACCGTGTGCCCCTGCCCGTCGACCCTCGCGACGTGCAGCCCGAGGCCGCCAGACCCAATTTGCGACCCGGCCAGGGGGCGGCTCCGGGACCCCGCACCCGCCATCTCGGCCACCAGCCGGTCCGCGCGCACCTCTGTCATGGCGATCTTCCCGACGTTGGCCGCTGGCCGCGCCAGGGCGTGGGCGCCGCCCGTCGCCTGCACCTCCCGCAGCTCTGGCTTACCCGATGCCGGGCGCCCAAAGCTCATCTCGACCGACTCCGCCTCGAGATCCCGCTCGCCCCCGCCACTCGCCCCCGAGAGCATCCTTGCCAAGCGCACCGCCCCTTGAAGCCGCCCGCCCATCACCCCCCCGTCACAGTCAAACTCCGCCACTCCCCCCCACCCCCATCCGCGCGCGTCCTTTCCCGCACTCTCAGCCGTCATCACCAAACCACCCGACATCTCCGCCCGCTCCGGCCGGCCAGCCCCGTTGAACAGGAGCACCGCCCGGGGCGCGGTCAGGCTCTCTCCATCGCGCTCCAGTGTCGCCCGGCCAACCGCGTCAATTCTCTCGATCGCCCCCGCCGCCCCGTCCGGCCCACTCGCCTCATCCGACGCCGCGGAGCCGCGCCGGAAATGCACCACCGCGCGATCCGCACTCGCCGTCTCGGCCTCTGCATCACGCCCACTCAGGGCCACATACCTCGCTTGCCCAAGGACCACCTCCCGGTCGCCGCGCCGCATCTCCGCATGGGCCGCCGTCAAGGTCATCGGCCGGCCATCGCGCAGACCAGCCAGGTGCACGTCCGACTGCAACACCAGCGACCCCGTGTCCGAATGGAAATCCGCCCCTTTCGCGCTACCCGTCATGCCCCGAAACCGGAACTCAATGGGCTCCTCTGTGAAGGCCACACCAAGCTTCTGCTGGAAGACGAGGCCGGTGGTCTTCACGTGGATCACTCGGCCATCGTCCCCACCCGCCGCGCCCGGCCCTGCGTTACCCGCTGCGTACGTGCGGCGATCCCTCGCGTCCGCAGGCGCCTGCGCCTGGAGGTCCAGAAACACCTCACCGGCCGCGCGCACAATGCCTGCTTTCCCGTCGTACTCAAACTCCGACCCGTAGATGCGGTCGGCGCGATCGCCCGCATTGCCGTAGAGAACAATCCCGACATCGTGGAGAGTGTACCGTCCGTCCTTGTGCTCGACCGCCTTTGCGGCATGGATGGTGTAAATGGTTCGTCCACCTGCCGACTGCGACCACGTAATCCCGTTTGACTCCTGCACAAGGTCGATCCCCAACCGTCGCGGCAAGTCGGTCAGCAAACGATGCGCCCGCAAGTGCGCATACTCAAAGAACCCGGCAATCACCAGCAACAACACCCCCGCGCTCGCCAGCAACCACCCGCGAACCCCACCCATCCATCCAGCATCCCGAGACCGCTTCATGC
>CAXUIB010000076.1:0-9989 GCA_964250945.1 uncultured Acidobacteriaceae bacterium | reverse complement strand
CTGGCGTCCCACCCGCTGGATAGAGCGACGTCACCGGTGCCGCCGCGGTCGGCGACGCCTGCGGCCGCGACGTCTGCGATGAGGCCGCGCTCGCCCCCAAAGCAGAGGCCGGAGCCGAAGCCGGACCAGCCACCGGAGCCGGAGCAACGCTCGGCCGAGCCGGCGGCGGCGCCACCCGAATCGTCGCCTCCGCCTGCTTGCGCTCCAATATCGCCTTCAACGCGTCCCCAGGCTTGGCCGCCTTCGACAGATCGATCTTCGGACGGTTGTCCGCCGGCTGCCGCGACCCGGAATACCCGCCGCCCGACCGACCATTGCCGCCGCCCTTCAGATACTCCCGAACACGCTCCGCCTGATCCGATTCGATCGAGCTCGAGTGCGTCTTTCCACTCACGCCGATCGCTTCCAGCGCGTCCAGAATCGGCCTGCTCTTTACTTCCAGTTCCCGTGCCAGATCGTTGATACGAACTTTACTCATCCGTCCCTTTTCACCTTCCCTAAGCCGTTAGCTGTGCATGTCAGCCTCGCTGCAGGTGGAGTATCTATTGTACAAAGACTTGTTGAAATTCGAGCACACGCGATCGTTGCCCAAGCACCGTTTATGCCCCATGGCTAGCCACGGTCGTGCCCATCGTTGTCGATCCCTTCGTCCGAAACCTCTTGCGACTCGGCAACCAGGGTGTCCATCGTGTCGTTGCGCAGCTCAATCTCCTCCGCGCGCCGGTCCGCATCCGAGATCGCATCGCTCGCCGACTCCCGATCCTCCCGGTCCGCAATCTCCTCGGCCGAAACTCCGTTCAACTCCTGCGCCTCGCCAAACTCCGCATCCTCGGCCAAGATCTCCTCCGGTGTCTTTGCCACTGATCTCACCTCCGTCAGATCGTCAGATGCCGCGGTGTCCGCGAACGTCGCGACGCCCGCGCTCGCCTCTTCGCCCTGGATCTCCGGAGCTGCCTCGGCGGCCACACCCTCGCCGGCCACCGGCACCTCATCCGCCGCCGCCGCCGCGATTCCCCCCGGACGCTCCTCGCCCTCCTCATACTGGCCGAAGTAGTGCCGCACGGCGCTTGAAATCTTCTCCACCGTCCGCTCGCCAATCCCCGGAACCTCCTCCAGCTGCTCCGGCGTCATGTCGGCCAACTCCTCCACCGTCGTGATCCCCGCCGCGATCAGCTTCTCCAAAATCTGCTCGCCCAGCTCCACCACCTGCTCGATCGGCGTCGTCGGGCCGCCGGTCATCTGCTGCATCTGCTGCTCGACCTCCTGGCGCTTCTCCTCCTCGCTCTTGATGTCGATCTTCCACTGGAGCAGCTTCGCCGCCAGCCGCACATTCTGCCCCTTCTTGCCGATCGCGAGCGACAGCTGCGTATCATCGACAATCACCTCAATCTGCTTGTCCGCCAGGTCCGTGATCGAAACCCGGCTCACCTTGGCCGGCTGCAAGGCCTTCTCGGCAAACGTCGTAATCTCCTCCGAAAACTCGATAATGTCGATCTTTTCCCCGCGCAGCTCGCGAATAATCGACTGCACCCGCATCCCCTTCATCCCCACGCACGCGCCCACCGGATCCACATCCTTGTCGCGGCTCATCACCGCAATCTTGGTCCGCTCGCCCGCCTCCCGCGCAATCGCCCGAATCGTCACCGTGCCGTCATAAATCTCCGGAACCTCCGACTGAAACAGGTTCGATACCAACGTCGGCGCCGCCCGCGACACAATCACCTGCGGCCCCTTCGCCGCGCGATCCACTCGCAGCAACACCACACGCACCCGCTCGCCCACCGAAAACTGCTCCAGCCGGCTCTGCTCGCGCTTCGGCATCCGCGCCTCCGCCTTGCCCAGGTCGAAGATCACATCCATCGGCTCCAGCCGCTTCACCGTCGCCGTCAACACCTCGCCCGCGCGGTGGTTGTACTCGTTGAACACCGTGTCGCGCTCGGCCTCGCGCACCTTCTGAAAGATCACCTGCTTGGCCATCTGCGCCGCAATCCGCCCCAGCGGCGACGTGTCCTTATAGAAGCGCAGCTCGCCGCCAATCTCCACCTCCGGCGCCAGCTCGCGCGCCTGGTCCAGCGTAATCTGGTTCACGTCGTCCTCCACCTCCTCCGGACGCTCCACCACCGTCTTGAACACATACGCCCGGATCTCGCCCGTCTCCTTGTCCATCTCCGCCCGCATATTCTCGGTCGTCTTGTAGTACTTGCGCGTCGCCAACGCAATCGCGTCCTCAACCGCACCGATCACAATCGCCGGCTCAATGCCCTTGTCGCGGCTCAACGTCTCAATCGATTGATACAAAACACTTGCCATCGTCTCTCAGCCCTTCTTCTGTTCTGCTCTTCTGTTCCCTGTTCCCTGTTCCCTGTTCCCTGGTGCCAGTTCCCTGTTCCCTGTTCCCTGTTCCCTTAGACGAACCGCCTACATCTCCGCCAGCAAGTTCGCCTTCTCCACATTCGCAAGCGCGATCTCAACCACCTGCCCGGCCGCAACCTCAGCTCCGTCCGCCTTGCCCTTCGCCGCCTTCTTCGACTTGCCCTTCCCCTTCAACGCCGCCACGTCAAGCGTCAACCGACCGTCTTCAAATTCAACCAGCCGGCCTCGCCACTGCCGGTTTCCATTCACCGGCGTAAACGTCTGCAGCTTCACGAGACTCCCGCGAAACCGCTGGTAATCCCGCGCCCCCGAAAGCTTTCGCTCGATCCCCGGCGACGACACCTCCAATGTGTACTCGCCGCCCGGAACCAGATCCTCCACATCGAGCACCGTCCCAAAATCGTTCGCAAACTGCACACAATCCTCATGCGTCACCCCTGACAAGAGCTCCGCCGGAACGCCCTTCGGCACGTCCTCAAGCTCGCCCAGCTCGGACCTCAGGGCCAGCTTCGCCCGCTCCTCCGCATTCTTCTCCACAAACACCCGCAAAACCCGGAACTTGGCGTTGCCCTGAAACTCCACATCCACCAAATCCATGCCGTGTGAAACGGCAACCCGCTCCGCCAACGCCCGAATTTGTTCCGTATTCACTGCCATCCAGCACCAACCATCTCGCCTCTGAGCCCGGAAAAATCCCTGGCCCCAAACAAAAAGTGGGCCATCAGCCCACTCCTCTCTCTCGTCAGCGCCCGGGCAACCCACAGGAAAGCACACGCCGCAAGACAAATTCGTCTATCGACATCATACATCCGATCCCGACAGAGTGCCATCTCCACCGCTAGATCGGACCTTAGAGCCTCCGCGGAAAACCTCAAGCCCACACTGCTATCCTAGCCGTCTGACCCGCACATCCAAAGCACAGGAGTTTTTCACGAAATGATCAGCATGCAGGGCAAGGTGGCCGTCGTCTTCGGCCTCGCCAACAAGCGCTCCATCGCCTACGCGATCGCGCAAAAGCTCGCCGAAGCCGGCGCCACCCTCGTGCTCAGCTACCAGTCCGAGCGCCTAAAAAAAGAAGCCGAAGATCTGCTCCAATCCCTCGGCCAGTCTGAAACCGGCCGCGCCTTCCAGTGCGATGTCAGCGCCGACGACCAGATCGACAGCCTCTTCGCTCAGATCAAACAGAGCCTCGGCAAGATCGACACCCTCGTCCACTCCGTCGCGTTTGCCCCCGCGGACGCCATCAAAAACGACTTCCTGCTCACGGCGCGCGAAGACTTCCGCATCGCCCACGACGTCAGTGTCTACTCGCTCATCGCCCTCGCTCGCGGCGCCGCGCCGCTGATGGAGGCCGGCTCCTCCATCCTCACGCTCACCTACTACGGCTCCACCAAAACCTTCCCCAACTACAACGTGATGGGCGTCGCCAAAGCCGCGCTCGAGGCCACCGTCCGCTATCTCGCCGCCTCGCTCGGGCCAAAGGGCATCCGTGTCAACGCCATCTCCGCCGGTCCCATCAAAACCCTCGCCGCCCGCGGCATCGGTGACTTTTCGAAGATCCTCGACGCCGTCACCGAACGCGCACCGCTCCACCGCAACGTCGAGCAGAACGAGGTCGGCAACACCGCCCTCTTCCTCGCCTCACCCCTCGCCAGCGGCATCACCGGCGAGATCACCTTTGTCGATTGCGGCTTCAACATCACGGGCATCTGATCCGTGCGCCGGAGCTTACGTGTCCAAGGAGTTCACAGCCATGCCCATCCACGATCTTCTTCTTCCCGAGTTCGACGTCGAGGCACGGAGAAGCCGGGCGACCCTCGATCGCATCCCGGAAGACAGCCTCAGCTATAAACCGCACACAAAGTCGATGGCATTAGGCCACCTCGCCGCCCACATGGCGCAGATTCCTCAACTCGGCTCCGCCATCCTTGGTATGCCCGAGCTCGATTTCAGAGGTGTCGTCCCTTACGCGATGACCACGCGCGACGACCTGCTCAGCACCTTTGACACGAACACCGCCAACCTTCGCGCTCAATTGGCAGAAGCCGGCGACGGCCTCTTGCACGAGAATTGGAAGCTGACCGTGGGAGATCACGTTCTCTTTGCCGGCTCGCGCTACAGCGCTTTGCGCAACGTCTTTTTCAATCACCTCATCCACCATCGCGCGCAGCTTGGCGTCTATCTGCGCCTCAAAGACATACCTGTTCCGGGCATCTACGGACCTTCGGCTGACGAGAATTAAGCCAGTCCGCAGACCAGGTTTGAAAGGAGAACCACCATGACCACCGCAGACATCCTCCTCCAGGACTTCGACACCGAGATCTCCAACACCCGACGCACGCTGGAGCGCGTCCCGGACGGCAAGCCCGACTTCAAATGCCACGACAAGTCGATGCCGCTCGGAAAGCTCGCCATGCACTGCGCCACCATGCCCCTGTTCGGCAGCTACATCATGGAGGATGACGGCATGGACATGGCAGCGCCCCTACACCCCCACGTCCCGCTCGTCTTTGAGTCGCGCGAAGCCTGCCTGCGCCAGTTCGACAGGAACGCAGCAAAGTGTCGAGCCGCGCTCGCCGCCGCTTCGGACAAAGCTTTGGCGCAGCCCTGGCCGTTTCGCTTCGGCGAGAAGATCATCCTCAACAAACCGCGCTCGCTCACCTTCCGCCAGATGTGCTTCAACCACCTCATCCACCACACCGCGCAGCTGGGCGTGTATCTCCGGCTCAACGACATCCCCGTGCCCGCGCTTTACGGCCCTTCCGCAGACGAGCAGTGGTCCGCCGAGTAACAGCTCCTGTTCTGTTCCTGTTCTCGGTGTTCTGTTCCTGCCGTTCCTGTCTTTCCCTGATCCCTGTTCCCTGATCCCTGATCCCTCACGTACCCCCTTACGGCCGCCGAAAGATCACCCCGCCCTTCATCACAAACCGCACCTGCGTCGTCGCCCGGATATCCGCAACCGGATCGCCATCGACCGCAATCACGTCGGCGAAGTACCCCGGCTTCAGCTCTCCGATCTCGCCCGCCCAACCCAAAAGCGTCGCCCCATTCAAGAGATCGGACCGCAACACATCGGCCACCGGCATCCCATACTCGGCCATCAACACCAGCTCGCGCGCCTGCGTTCCATGCGGAAACGGACCCACATCGCTGCCGACCGCAAACGGCACACCCGCCGCCATCTGCCGCTTGAACTCGCGCACATGGAGCTTCTGCAGCTCCTCGTCCACACGTTGCCGCGCCGGTGTCGCCGCCTCCTGCGCAAAGTACTCCATGATCGTAAAGGTCGGCACCGCGAAGATGCCCTTCTGCCGCATGGCCGCCATGGTCCCGTCGCTCAGCACATAGGCGTGGTCCACGCTCTCCACCCCCGCGGCGACGGCATACCCTGTCCCGGGTTCGCCCGTGGCATGCACCGCGACGCCGTGCCCGGGAGCACCGCCCGAAAGCCGTCGCGCCTCGCGGACCGCCACCACGAGCTCCTCGGTCGTGTACTGGTACGGTGTGACAAAGCGCCCGCTCAACAGACGCTCTGCCTCCGTCTGTGCGGTGCCCTCGTCGCCCCCCTCCGCGAAGCTGTCCTTTCCGGTCTCGTAGATTTTGGTGAAGTCCGCGCCCTCCTTTCGCTGCGCCCGGATCACCCGCACCAGCTCCGTCGCGTCGTCGGCGTAGTCCGCGTTGGAAAGCACATGCTGCGCCGGGTTGAACCCGATCGCATCCTCGTGCCCGCCGGACAGATCGATCGCATTGCCCGAAACCCGCAGCCGCGGACCGGGTATCATGCCCGCGTCGATCGCGTCGCGCACCGCCGTGTCCGCCGATCCCGCGCCCTCCGTGCCCATGTCGCGCTCGGCGGTGAATCCGGCGTTCAGGTCGTCACGCGCAGCGACCGCCGCCCTCAGGGTCCGCTGCGGAACGCTCTCCTCCACCGTCTGCAAGCCCTCATTGCCAGGGTGCAGGAACAGGTGAACATGCGCGTCGATCAGCCCCGGCATCAGGGTCCGGTCGCCTAGATCGAGCACCTGCGCCCCCGCCGGCCGCGTCACATGCGGTCCCGCCTCGGCGATCCGGCCGCCCACCACCAGCACCTCCCCCGGAGACACCGTCCGCCCAGCGCTCACATCCAGCAACCGCGCCGCATGGAGAACGACCGCCTGCTTCGGCTCCGCCAGCTGCGCGCCGGCAAAGACGCCGAGGGATGCGACGACCGCAACCGAGCCCGCGCGAATGCCCAAAGAAAATCGTTTCATCGTCTCAGCAGCATACCGCGACCGGGGCCCGAAAATCGCATCAAATCACGCAAAAGCCTTGAGGAGGCCGATCCGATGAAAGCCACATGGAAGCCGCACGAGGAACACGGAAAGCTCGACAGCAAAGATCGCAACAGCCTCCCCGACACCGTCTTCGCCTTTCCTAAGGAACGCAAGGAGCCGCTCACCGATGCCTCGCACGTCCGCAATGCGATCGCCCGCTTCGACCAAACCGCCGGCGTCTCAGACAAGGAGCGCGAACAGGCCTTCGCCAACATAGAGGCCGCCGCCAAACACTACGGCGTCGAGCTGACCGAGACCCGCTGGCAGGACCTGGGCAAAAAGCCGCACACACCGAATCCGGCCCACAAAAAGTAACCGCGGCCGCGACCTACCCAGCCTTCTCCGTCAGCTCCGCCCACCGCGCATACAGCGCATCGCTAGCCTCCTGCGCGGCTTCCATCTCGGCCAGCGCCGCCGGGAGAGCCGCCGCATCCGTCACCACATCCGGCGCCTCCAGCCGATCGCGCGCCGCCTGCAAACGCTCCTCCGCCGCCTCGACGCGCTCCTCAATCCCGGCAAACTCGCGCGCCTCCAGGTACGACAGCTTCTTCTTCCCTCCCGCGCCATTGCTCACACCTCCGTTTCCCGTGCCGACCGACCTGCCCGAAGCTCCCGGCGCGATCGGCTCCTCCACCTCCATCCCGCGCCACTGCTCCCACTGCGAATAGTCCGCAAACGTCTCCGTGCGACCCTTTCCGTCGAGCCCCAAAACCACCGTCGACACCCGATCCAACATGGATCGGTCGTGGGTTACTAACACCAGGGCGCCGGTGTATTCGAGCAAGCTCTCCTCGAGGATCTCCAGCGTCTGAATGTCGAGATCGTTGGTCGGCTCATCGAGCAGCAGGACATCGGCCGGCTCCAGCATCAGCTTGGCAATCAAGACCCGCGCGCGCTCGCCGCCGCTCAGCCGCTCCACAGGCTGGTTCAGCTGTTCGCTCGTGAACAGAAACTTCGTCGCGTAGCTGGCCACATGCACCACCCGCCCCTGGTACACCACCGAGTCCGAATCGGGCGCCAGCGCCCGCCGCAGCGTCACGCCCTCATCCATCTCGCGCATCTGGCTGAAGTACACGATGCGCAGCGAACTCGCTCGCTTGATCGCGCCGGACGTCGGCGCCAGATCGCCCGTCAAGAGCCGCAGCAGTGTCGTCTTTCCGCTTCCGTTCGGCCCCACCAGACCGACCCGCACGCCATTTGTAAGCAAGAAGGATACATGTTCGAGAATGCGTCGGCCGCCTATCGGGGCCCCCGGCGAACTCGTTCGCTGGGTTGGAAGCTCGACCGACACATCCTCAAACTCCACCAGCCGCTTGGTCTGCCGATCGGTGCCGGAAAACTCAATGCCCGCGCTCGATGTCTGCTGCCGCGCGTTCACCTCCTTCAACTGCCCGATCAGATCGTGCGCATTATCGATGCGCGCCTTGGCCTTGGTCGCGCGCGCCTTCGGCCCCCGCCGGAGCCACTCGATCTCCGTCTTCACCCGGTTCTTAAGCGCGTCCTGCAGCTTGGTCTGCGCCTCCAGATACTGCTCACGGCCTTCCAGAAACTTCGAGTAGCTGCCCCGCACCCGCAAAAGACCGTCGGCGTACACCCGGCTCAGCTCCACAATCTCGGTCGCGACGTTCTCAAGAAAATATCGGTCGTGGCTCACAATCACGCTCGCAAACGCCGCCGACTTCAGCAGACCCTCGAGCCACACAATCCCGGCGAGATCCAGGTGGTTCGTCGGCTCGTCGAGCAGCAAAACCTCCGGCTCGGACACCACGGCCTCGGCGATCGCCAGCCGCTTGCGCCAGCCGCCGCTCAGGCTCGCCGCCTCATCGGTCAGCCGCGGAAACCCGACGCGCCCGGCCGTCTCCTGCAGGCGCCCCTCGCGCTCGGCCTCGGCCGTCCCGGCGCGTTCAAGCGCAGCCGCCAGGACGTCCCGCACCGTCACCCCGGGGGCGAAACTCGACTCCTGGAGGATGTACCCGACACGCGCCCGCTTGCGCACCGCAACCTCGCCCGAGTCCGGCTCCTGCTCGCCCGCTAGCACCGCCAGCAACGTCGACTTGCCCGCTCCATTCGGACCGATCAGGCCAATGCGGTCCCCCTCCGAAACTGCAAACGAGATCCCCTCAAACAGCGGCACAGCGCCAAATCGCTTCGAAACCCCCTGCGCATTCAAAATCGGCGGCATACCTCTAAGTCTACCGGGCGGGAAGGACCGCGTCGCTAATCCAGATCAAACTCCCGCAGCGGCCGCTCCGTCACCGGGCTCTCCTTGGCCTTCTTCATCGCCTCGGCAAACTTCTTCGCCAAGACATCCTCGGCGTTCTTCTGCGCGGCCACGCTCTGCGCGAAGATCGACTCCCGCCGGGCGTCCTGCTCGCGCAACGCCTGCGTCGCCTGATCGAAGTCCTCAAACGTCTTCTTGCGCGGCGCCGGCTCGTGCGCCAGCACAGACCGCGTCACCGGATCGACCTTCAGCATCGCACCGCAATCCGGACACATCACCTCAAACGGAGCATCGCTCAAGCCCATACCGGAAACCCTCACAGGCCTATTCTAAAACGCGCTCGCCGCCTCAGCCAGACGCGCTCTAAAGCCGCACCACCACGTGCCCCGGACACTGGTTCGCCGCCTCCGCCACCAGCCGCTCCACCAGACCCTCGCCATACCGCGCAAGAAACCACACGCCCGCCAAGAGCCGCTCCTGCGGATGCCCGTCCGGAAACACGTGGAGCGTGATCGTCTCGGACTGCCTCCGCAAACTCGCCTCTTTTTCCAGCTCAAAGTTCGCCGCCATCCGCCGGAGCCGGTTCATCTGGTACCGCATCTTGCTCGCGCTCACGCCCGCCGAGCGCCCCAGCGACGCATCCATCGCGCTCATGTACTCGGTCAAGGCCGTCAGCTCCGCGTCCATCGCATTGCCCACCGCCGCCAGCTTGCGCTTGCCCGCGATCGGCATCGCCCGCGCGCCCAGACGCTGCGCCAGATCGGCCGCCGAGGTCATCGCGTCGGGCAGCTGCACCTCGTGCCGCCGCATCGACGTCGCCACCGCCGGTTCGAGCAGCGTCGCGCTCAGCCGTGGAAGCACCGGCGTCACGCGCCCCAGGATCGCCTCATACACCACCGCGCTCTGCGCAAAATACGCAATCTCGGCCGGTCCGCCCACATACGCCGCCGTCGGCAGAATCGTGTCCTGAAACACCGACCGCAAAAGCGCATTCGGACTCAACCGCTCGGGCGTCCGTTCCAGAATCCCCAACAGATCGGCCGTCGAAAAAAGCTCGCGCCCAGCCTTCCACGACTTCTCAC
>CAXUIB010000075.1:0-10209 GCA_964250945.1 uncultured Acidobacteriaceae bacterium | reverse complement strand
CGAAAAACTCCGCTCCGCCCAGCGACAATTCTCGTCCGACGCCCACACCCTGCCGACCGCGGGCGATCTCGGCATCCCACCACCGCCAGCCGGCACACGCTAAAGCAGTTCCCCTTAGGTGTATAGCGAAACCACAGGCCCGATGGCCGTTTTCCCCAATCAAAACGGCACTCCCGCACCCGATCGACTCACAGCAGCAGGAAAACCGCTCTAGTGGTGGCAGCAGTTCGGGTGGCCGTCGCCTTCGGACGGCGCTTCGTCCATCTCCTTGAGCATGGCGGGGCCGCCGGTTTTGAGGAAGCGAACGAGCAGGACGGCGGTGACAACGAGAAAGAGGATGTTGAGGACGGAGGTGTAGTTCCAGCGAACGGACTCCTGCATCACGCGGGCATGGCCGTGGGCCGGGATGAGGTGGAGGGCGCTGAAGAGGAAATCGACGGCGAGGGCGGCCAGCGACATGGAGGCATAGAAGACGACAAAAAGCAGGGCGGCGACTTTGAGGCCATAGTACTTGCGGTAGATGTTGAGAATGGGAAAGATGATGAGGTCGGCGAAGAGGAAGCTGATAACGCCGCCGAAGGAAATGCCGCCGTTCCAGAGGACAGCCGCGAGAGGGACGTTGCCGACCGAGCAGACAAACGAGAGGACAGCGACAAAGGGTCCGATGAGAGGTCCCCAGAAGCGGGCTAGAGTGGGGTGGCCGGTGAGGAAGAGGCCTTGCCACCAGGATTGTGGGACCCATGCGGCGAGGCATCCGGCGATCAGGAGGCCGCCGGCGATGTCGGGCCAGAGCGAGTCCCAGTCCATCCAGAAGTAATGACTGGTGGCGGTGAAGCCTTTGCTGGAGGTGAGCTTCTGCCAGAAGGTGCCGGCGTGCAGGCTCATGTCCATGGCGGCGTGGCCTTCCATCTTGCCGGGGAGGTTTTGTTCGGCGTGGCGGCGAGCGGCTTCGAGCAGCTTCGGGCGTAAGGTGGCGCGCAACAGGACGACCAGGATGGCGATCATGATGGGGCCGCCGACGAACTCGGCCAGGGTGAACTGCCAGCCGAGCAGGACGGCGAGGAGAACCGAAAGCTCGACGACCAGATTTGTCGACGCAAATTGGAACGCAATGCTGGCGATAAAGTCGGCGCCCTTGCGGAAGAGCGATCGCGCGAGGGCGGTGGCAGCGTAGGAGCAGGAGGAGGAGGCAGCCCCGAGGACGGAGGCAGTGACGATGGTGCGAGGCCTGGAGTCGGGAAGAAGCTGGCTGATGCGTTCCTTCGAGACAACGGCTTCAACAACGGCAGAAAGAAAAAAGCCGAGGCATAGCGCCCAAAGGAGCTCCCAGGCCATGATGCCGGACATACGCAGAGCGTCGAAAATCGCGTGCAGCATCATCCGGTCGGTGTCTCCAGCGCACCAGAATGGCGGCCGACTTTGTGATGCAGCCCGGAGCGTCAGCGACTCAGGCCCGGAGCGTCAGCGACTCAGGCCCGGGAAGCGTCCTATGTTGCAACAAACGGAGGGGAACAGAATGGGCAGCGAGATAAAGGCGCATACCGAGTATCTGGAGATGAACACGGCCGAGCGGTACGAGATGGTGCATTTAACGCCGGCGGTCGAGGAGATTGTGCGGCGGAGCGGCGTGGAGGATGGCCTGTGTTTTGTTTCGCCGATGCACATCACCGCGGCCATCTACGTAAACGACAAGGAAGACGGTCTGATCGAGGATATCGGTGTGTGGCTCGAAAAGCTGGCGCCCCGCCGACCGGGGTACAAGCATCACCAGACCGGCGAAGACAACGCCGACGCCCACCTGAAGGCGCTGCTCCTCCACCACGAGACGACCCTGCCGGTGACTCGCGGGAAGCTGGATCTAGGAAGATGGCAGAGAGTTTTCTACGCGGAGTTCGACGGGCAAAGGAAAAAGCGCGTGATCGTGAAGGTGCTGGGGGTGGGAAAGTAGCGGGGTACCCACCTCGGCTTTCTGGAGATCGGCGATGACACTTCCGCTGGAGCGGTTCTCCTGTAGGTGTATAGCGAGAACATATCCCTCATGGCCGTTTTCCTCAATGAAAACGGCACTCCCACACTCTATCCGACTCACAGGGACAGGAGATCCGCTCTAATGCCGACATTCTCAGAACCGAGAGAAAACTCTCGCGAGTTTCGTCTTGCCCGGCAGATCTGCCCCCATGCCATCTCCCTGATGCAGGGATCATAGTTCGGACGGAAGGCCGGTCATCGAAGCGCTTGTGTTCCAAAAGTCAAGTGCATTCTTCAGGTCGTATGACGCGGTGGACGATGGCACCTCCTTGCCGTCGGAGAAATACCTGCCCGTCGCTGACCCTTCGCTGCCGGAAGCAAGCAACGCCAGCCGGTTTCCGGAGGTCGCCGGACTATGAATATTCTTCACAAAGAGCGACAACATAGGCAAGATGTGCCGAGAAACGAAGCGAAGCGGCGCTGAATGGGTTCGAGCCAAATCCGTTGCGGGCATCAGACCAGGGTCGAAGGCGTTCGTGCGCAAGGACTGCAGACGCGGATCCCGCGAAGCGGCGAAGCGACGGGCATACTCATACGTGTAGTAGAGAGTGCAGAGCTTGGAGGTCGTGTAACGGCGTCGGCCTGCAACCGGTGTCGGCTCAAAATCATGGGCCAGCGCTTCCGCGTTGACGTACTTCGGCTCGGGCATACCGGTCTTCTGCTTAGGATCGTGCGTTCCGCTCGAAACGAACGTGATGTGCGCCCCCTCGGCAAGGTCGGGCAGCAGCAAACGGGTCAGGAGGTAGTGCCCAAGCGCATTGACCGCGAACGTCGTCTCGTACCCCTCGTCTGTCTTCGTGGGACTCGAGACGTTTTGCATTCCGGCGTTGCATACGATGCCCTCGAGTTGAGGGAAGTGGCGCGCTCGAAACGTCTCAACGAAGGCGCGGATCGACGATTGCTTCGCTAGATCAAGCGGCAGGACCTCCACGTTCCCATTTGCTTCTCGCAAGCGTTGCGCAGCTTGTTCACCCCTTCCAAGTCACGGCAGGCAATCATCACCGACGTGCCGCTGTCCTTGGCCAAAGCGGACGCACATTCGAATCCCAGGCCGGTGTTGCCACCTGTGACGATGAACGTCCTGGTTGCCGCTCTCTTCGAGCTTTTTAGGTCATCCATGCTGTTCGTCTCCCGTAAGGTATACGCTGTCTACCTTCAACAGAAGCAGCGTATACCCTGAACAAACACTGCGTCAAGATGTACAGTGTGTTTCAATGCCTTACCCAGCGAAAACCGATAAAGATGCGATTCTTGCCACCGCCATGGATCAGGTCGCAAGAGACGGCATCAGCAAAGTGGCCATACGAAGTGTGGCCGCGGCTCTCAACCTCACTCCAAATGCCTTATACCGGTATTTCTCCAGTCTGGCCGCGCTGCAAGCCGCTCTGGCCGACCAGAGCCGCCTTCGTCTCCTGCAGGTACTCCAGAAAGCGGCAGCCAGAAAGCCGCCCATAAAGGCGATCCGCAGCGTAGCGCGAGCGTATGTGCGGTTCGCGCGGGAACAGCCGCACGTGTTCTCACTTACGCTCATGCCGTCCGCAAACCAAACGGACGAGAGTGCCTCGCATCGGCAGTCGTGGCGCTTTGTCCTCGAGCAGGTTCAACCCATCTATGGTGAAGAGAAAGCCCCGGAAGCGGCACTTGCCCTGTGGGCATTTCTGCACGGCATGACAGAGCTGGAAGCAGCAGGAGTCTTCGGAAACCGAAAGCCCGTCAGCAGCTTTGAATTCGGTTTGGAGATGTGGATCAAAGCCGGCTCCCAGCATTGAAATCGAGTTCACAATGTCGAGCATTGTGCCCCGTTGCGGCACGCTCCCCCCCAATCGCGATTCGCGCAGCTGTGTAGTTGAATACAACACATAGATTTCCCTGGGTCCAGATGCTCTAGTACGCCGCCATCTCGACCATAGCTCGGTAGAGATCCTCCGGCTGCGGCAGGATCGCATCTTCAAGCAGCGGCTGGTACGCCACAAACGTATCCATTGCGCCGATCCGCCGCACTGGGGCGTCGAGATCGTCAAACATCTCCTCGCCGATCCGCGCCGCGATCTCCGCGCCGTACCCCCAGCTCAACATATCCTCGTGCGCCACGATCGCCTTGCTCGTCTTGCGCACGCTCCTGGCGATCAGATCCCAGTCGTACGGCGTCAGGCTCCGCAGGTCGATCACCTCTACATCGATGCCTGCCTCGCGGTGAAGTCGCTGCGCCGCCTGCAGCGCCCGCGGCACCACCGCGCCGTACGTGATCACGGACAGGTCTCTCCCCGGCCGCACCACCTTTCCCTCGCCAAACGGAATTGTGTACTCCGGTCCGGGATAGACGGCGCGTCCAAACGTCTCGCGATACAGCCGCTTATGCTCCAGGAACAGCACCGGATCGTCGCACCGGATCGATGTCCGCAACAGTCCGAGAGCATCCATCGCATTCGACGGCATCACCACCCGCACTCCCGGCGTGTGCGTGAATATGCTCTCCCCGGACTGCGAGTGGTAGATCGATCCACCCGTCAAATACCCGCCCGTCGGCACACGGATCACCAGCGGACATGTGAACTGCCCGTTTGATCGCCACCGCATCAGCGCCAGCTCGTTGCGCATCTGATGCATCGCCGGCCAGATGTAGTCGAAGAACTGAATTTCGACCACCGGCTTCAAGCCGCGCGTCGCCATCCCGATCGCCCGCCCGACAATGTTTGCCTCGGCCAGGGGCGAGTTCCATACGCGATCGCTCCCGAACTCGGTCTGCAAACCCGCCGTCAGCTTGAACACACCGCCTTTTCCCTTGATCTTGCCTGCCCGCAGAGCCTCATCCCGGCTCGCGTCGGCCACATCCTCGCCGAACACGACGATCCGCTCGTCGCGCCGCATCTCGTCGCGCAGGCAGGTGTTGATCAGGTCCGCCATCGTCCGTTCAGGCCGTTCAGGATGTTCAGCCGCACCTCGGCCCGGCTCGGGCTGCGCTCCAAACCGTCTGTCGGTCGGCCGCAAATCCTCCGAGTACACGTGCTTCAGGATCGACGCAACCTCCGGCAGGGCCGCCGCCACGGCCCGGTCCGCCGCCCTTTGCACCTCGTCATCGACCTGCCGCTCCAGCCGATCGATCGCCTGCTCGTCAACGATCCCTTTGCGCAAAAGCAGCATCTGCATTCGCGAGATCGGGTCCCTGAGAGCGTCGGCCGCAAGCTCGCTTTCCGGCCGGTACAGCCGCTCGTCGTCGCTCAGCGAATGCGAGTACGGCCGCACCACATGCCCATGCACCAGCGCCGGACCGTGCCCCGCGCGGCAGAACTGCACGGCCTCGGTCATCGCCCGATAGCTCGCGACCGCGTCGGTCCCGTCGATCTCGGCAAAGTGGAAGTTGGGAAAGTTCGCCACCAGACGCGAGATATTTCCGCCCGGCGTGCTCGTCTCCACCGGCGTCGAGATCGCGTACCCGTTATCCTCCACCACAAACAACACCGGCAGACGACCGTTCGATGCGGTGTTCAGCGCCTCCCAGAACTCGCCCTGGCTGGTCGCCCCCTCGCCGATCGAGACATACGTCACCTCGTCCGGGTGAAAGATCACCTCCTTGAACGCTCGGTAATCCGGACGGTCTGGACTCAATGGAGGCCTCGCCGACGCATCGGGATGCCGGGAAAAGTACCTTCCCGCCTCTGCGCACCCCACAGCGTGCAGGCACTGCGTCGCCGTCGACGAACTCGGCGAAACGATGTTGAGACGTTTGGAGGTCCAGTGCGACGGCATCTGCCGACCTCCACTTGCCGGGTCGTCGCGCGCCCCAACCGCCTGCAGCATTTGTTCCTCGGCCGTATTGCCCAGCGCGAGGGCGATCGCCCGATCGCGGTAGTAGGGAAAGAACCAGTCGTAGCCTGGCCTTAGCGCCATTCCCGCCGCCACCAAGAGCGCCTCGTGCCCGGCGCAGGAGATCTGAAAGAAGATCTTCTGCTGCCGCTTCAGGACGATCTCGCGGTCATCCATCCGCCGCGACATGTACATCAGGCGGTAGAACCGGATCATCTCCCCCGGGGTCAGACCACCGTACGTCTCGCCCTCCTCAGGTGAGGCGGTCGCCAAACCAATCGTCCCTGCGGCCGTTTCCGCCATCTCGACTCGGCACCTCTGCCCTGATTCCCGATCTTCTCGAGCCCTGATTCCCGATCTTCTCGATTCCTGATTCCCGATCTTCTCGATTGTAGATGCGCGGAGCCGCGCCGCGACCCAGATCTCCTCGCCGGAGGGCAACCGTCCGTACCGTGACCTCCGGTGTAGCCGTCCCCTTCCCTCCGGTGCGTCCCCGATCTGTCTAGCCGCGCCAGCCTTCCACACAAACAACCTTCTATACAAACGACCTCTACACAAATAACGGGGCCAGCACCAACGTAATGGTTGCCAGCAATTTAATTAGCACATGGAGGCTCGGCCCCGCCGTATCCTTGAACGGATCGCCGACCGTATCGCCGACCACGGCTGCCTTGTGCGCGTCCGACTTCTTGCCGCCATACTGCCCTGTCTCAATCCACTTCTTCGCGTTGTCCCAAGCGCCGCCGCCGTTGTTCATCAGCATCGCCAGGAGCACGCCCGAGATCGTCCCGACCATCAGCAGACCCGCAACCGCCTCCGCCCCAGCCAGATTGACCGGGACTCCCGCAATCGAAGGCACCGCCGCGACCAGATTTCCCGTGGCCCGGTCCAGCACCGTTCCGGCATTTCCCGCGCCATAGGTCGACGAGAAGTTGCGGAAGATCAGCCCGACGGCGACCGGCAAACCGACGGCCAAGAGCCCTGGCAACACCATCTCCTTCAACGCGGCCGTCGTCACAATCCGCACGCATCGCCCATAATCCGGCTTGGAGGTTCCCGCCATAATGCCGGAGTTTTCGCGAAACTGCGCGCGCACATCTTCCACCACCTTTTGCGCCGTGCGCCCCACCGCCTTGATGGCCAGCGAGCTGAACAGGTACGTGAGCATGGCGCCCAGCAAGGCGCCGACAAACACCGGCACCTGCGCCAGGTTGATGTTGGTGAAGCTCCATCCCGCCGGCATAAACCCGTGAGCCGTCGCTACCTTATCGGCCACAATCGACCGAATCTCCTCGAGATACGCTGAAAACAGCAAAAACGCCGCAAGGGAGGCCGACCCGATCGCATATCCCTTGGTGAGCGCTTTGGTGGTATTTCCCGCCGAATCGAGCTTGTCGGTCCGGTCCCGGATATTTTCCGGCTGCTCCGACATTTCGATGATGCCGCCCGCGTTATCCGTGATCGGCCCAAACGTATCCATCGCCAGGATGTACGCCGCGCAGCTCAGCATCCCCATGGTCGCGATCGCCGTGCCGTAGATGCCCTTTGCGTAATCGGCCACCCCCGTGACCTCCGACAGGCCCTGGACACCGAAGTAGTAGCTCAGCAACAGAGCAGCCGAGATCACCACCACCGGAATGGCCGGCGTCTCCATCCCGACCGCCAGCCCCGAGATAATGTTGGTCGCGGGACCCGTCAGGCTCGCCTCGGCGATCGACTTGACCGGACGGTACTTCGCCTCCGTGTAGTACTGCGTGATCCACACAAACAGGAACGCCGTCAGGAGGCCGATCACGCCGCAGCCAAGCAGCCACAGCGGCTGGACTCCCGGCCCGTTCAGCATGGTGTACACGGCTGCCGCAAACCCCACGAGAGCCAGTCCCGAGGTCACATAGAAACCTCGATTCAGGGCCGACATCGGGTCTTCCTGCTCGTCGGTCCGCACCACGGCGACGCCCATCACGCTTGCGACCAGATTGATCGCGTGGACGACAAGCGGAAACAGGATGCCCTTGACGCCAAACACCGGATACAGGGCCGCTCCAAGGATCATGGCGCCTACATTTTCGGCCGCCGTCGACTCAAACAGATCGGCTCCGCGACCGGCGCAATCGCCGACGTTGTCGCCGACCAGATCTGCGATCACGGCCGGATTGCGCGGGTCGTCCTCCGGTATTCCGGCCTCGACCTTGCCGACCAGGTCCGCGCCCACGTCGGCCGCCTTGGTGTAGATGCCTCCGCCCAGCTGCGCAAACAACGCCACCAGCGACGCCCCAAAGCCAAACCCGACCAGCTGAAACGGCACCGTCTGCGGATGCTCGAGACCGCCAAAGAAAAGAAACAGGAAACCTACGCCCAGAAGGCTCAGCGCCACCACCACCAGGCCCGTGACCGCGCCTCCCCGCAACGCCATCTGCAGCGCCCGGTTCAGGCTCGTCCGCGCCGCCGATGCCGTTCGGATATTCGCCCGGATGGAGCAGTACATCCCTGTAAATCCGGCCAGCCCAGAGCAGATCGCACCGGTCAGGAAACTCACCACCGTCTTCCACGCCAGATCCGACGTGCGCGGCGACATCCGGTAGCCGAAAAACACCAGGATCGCAAGGACGATCGCGATCGCACCGATGGTCTGGTACTGCCGCCGCAAAAACGCTTCCGCCCCCTCGCGAATCGCGTCCGAGATCAGCCGCATCTCCGATGTCCCCGTGTCCGCCCGGATGACGGTCCGGGCCAGCAGACCCGCGACTACCAGCGCCAGCAGACCTACGGCTATCGCCGCCCACAACCACGCGCGCCCCTCCACGCCATACACCCGCGTCGCTCCCAATCCCGCCTGGGCCACATCCCCTTGAAGCCAAACAGCCAACGATCCGACCACCTGCATGCAAAGATCTCCTCTAGACGTGGCGGCCCCGAAGCCCCGGAACCAGATCCCATCGTCAACTCTCACAAAGGGGCTCATTACACCATGCGGGTGCACCGCGGTCAATCAGAGCGCCAAATCGCCGTCCAGATCGACGTCCAGATCGACGTCCAGATCACGCCTCCGGCAAGCATTCCGAACCGCCGTCGAGGGTCTCTACCCCTTCATCCGCTCCCGCACGCTTCGCGCCAGCTTTTCGATCTCCTCGGCCTTTTTGATCACATCGACCGACATCGTATTCTTGTCCGTCTTGTCGACCTCCTGCTTTAGCTGAGTCGCCAGGCCAAGCAGCCTGTCTGTGTCGGCCTGCAGCTTTTTTTGCCGCTCGCCGGCGCGACTTTTGGCCTGCTGCTCCTCCATCTTCACCGTCATGGGGTCGGGCTCCTTGCCCGAGCCCGGCCGCGCATCTCCCGAGATCGGCGGCATCCCGGTCTGTGGGCTCGCATGCACCTGACCGTCTGCTCGCGCCGCCGCGCCCATTCCCGCGAACCCTATCGCCAGCGCCGCCGCCGCCAACCTCTCGCTTCCCCTCATCTTCAGCCTCCCTTAATTTGCTGCCGAGATCCCCGCCAAGACTTCTGCCCTCGCACTTGCTTTCCTGCGCCCGTGCGCCTCCCCATCCGGTACCGTCCAAGCGGCCGCGCCTTTACATCCGCCCACACGCCGGGGAGACTCCTAGAATGCTTCTTCCTGCGCCCTCTCCGCAACCCGATCCTCTTTCCCGCCTCCTCGAGAACGACTGGCGTAACGACATCGTCAACTTCGTCCGCTCCGGCCTCCCCCGACTCGTCGCCGTCCTCGTCCTCGCCTTTGTGCTCCAGCGCGTCGTCCTTTTCTTTGTCCACCGCATGCGCGCCCTGGCCGATCGCCAGGTCGGCAAACCGCAGCGAGCCGCCCAGCTCCGCACCCTCGCCGCCATCCTCCGCGCCACCTGCTACGCCCTTATCGGCTTTATCGTCCTCCTCCACGTCCTTTCCATCTTCTCCATCAACCTCACGCCGCTGCTCGCCTCGGCCGGCGTCGTCGGCGTCGGCATCGGCCTTGGCGCCCAATCGCTCTTCAAAGACATGCTCAACGGCTTTGCCATCCTCCTCGAAGACCAGTACAACGTCGGCGAAGTCGTCACCATCGCCGGCCTCACGGGCGTCGTCGAAGACCTCAGCCTCCGCCTCACCCGGCTCCGCTCGCTCGACGGAACCCTTCACATGATTCCCAATAGCCAGATCTCGGTCGTCTCCAACATGAGCCGCGAGTTCGCCGTCGCCTCCCTCCCTGTCTCGGTGGACGCCTCCGCCGACCCCGACCAGGTCATCAGCACCTTGCGCGAGATCGCCACGGGCCTCCGCCGCGACCCCGCCTTCCAGGACGTCATCCTCGCCGACCCCGACATCCTCGGCGTCGACCGCATCAACGGCCGCGAAATCCTTTACCCCGTCAACCTCCGTGTCCGCGCC
>CAXUIB010000074.1:0-10335 GCA_964250945.1 uncultured Acidobacteriaceae bacterium | reverse complement strand
TTGGGGAAAACGGCCATGAGACCTGTTCTTTCGCTATACACCTACAGGAGAACCGCTCTAGGGTGGAGGTGCTGTTCGACCAGAACATTCCTTATGGTCTGCGTCAGTACTTATCTCCTCATTCCGTCACGAGCGCCGAGCAAGCTGGATGGGCGCAGATGTCCAACGGTGAGTTGCTCTTGGCTGCTGAACAACAGGGCTACGAGGGCTTTGTCTCGGCAGACCAAAGCCTGGTGTATCAGCAGAACCTAAGCACTCGCAAGCTCTCGATCGTGATCCTCAGTACGAACCACCGGCGAAGTTTGCAAGCAGCGACAGACGCGGTCGCAGCTGCCGTAGACAGCGCATTCCCAGGTTCGTTTGCGATGATAAAGATCCCTCGGCTCTGATCAGAACAAGTGGCTGGGTAACCATGCGCTAAGCGGTTCTCCTGTAGGTGTATAGCGAGAACACAGCTCTCATGGCCGTTTTCCTCAATGAAAACGGCACTACCACACCCTATCCGGCTCACAGCAACAGGAAAACCGCTCCAGGCGGGTGTTACATGCCGCGGAGGATGGAGCCGACGACGCCACCGACGACGCCGCTTTCGGCGGTTTCGCGGCGCGCTGTGGGTAGGTACTCCTGGAGGGCGTGGGCTAGTTTGCTGATAGGGAGGGTTTGGAGCCAGACTCGGCCGGGGCCGGTGAGCAGGGCGAGAAAGATGCCGTCGCCGCCGAAGATGAGGTTGCGGATGCCGGGGACGCGGGTGATCTGGAACGTGGTGGTGGAGGTGAAGGCGCCGACGTGTCCAGGGTGGACGCGGAGGGTTTCCCCCGGGCGGAGATCTTTGACGATGAGTTCGCCCGAGAGTTCGAGCCAGGCGGTTCCCTGCCCCGAGACTTTTTGCAGGAGAAAGCCGTCGCCGCCGAAGATGCCGGCGCCGAGCGATTGCTGGAAGCCGACGCCGAGGGTGACGTTTTGGGTGGCGCAAAGGAAGCCGTGACGATGGACGAGGTACTCGTAGCCGCCGCCGAGCTGGACGGGGACGATGTGGCCGGGGATGCGGGTGGCAAAGGCGATCTCGCCGGTGCTGCCGAAGGCGGTGTATTCGGTCATAAAGAGGGAGCCGCCGCCGGCGACGCGTTTGAAGGCGCCGAGCAGGCCTCCGCCGCCGGCGTGCTGGGTGTGGGTGTTCATCTGGATGGATTGGCTCATCCAGGAGAGTTCGCCGGCCTCGGAGATGACGCTTTCGTTGGGTTCGAGGAGGAACTCGAGGACGGGCATGGTGGTTCCGACGATACGGCTTTGCATGGGTGGTGAGGACCTCGACTGCAACAGAGTACTCCCGCCTGTCTCCGATACGGTCTTTATCGCGATCGAAGCCGGTTGGTGGGTAGGGATCGTCTCTCGCCAGTTCTCAGTCGTGGCTGTCCTGACGTCCGTCCACGCGTGGTTTATTGCATGGGGTCTCGATCGGATCCCGAGCTCACCATGCGATACTTCAGCTGACTATGTACAAGCGAGTTCTGCTCAAGATTTCGGGCGAGGCCCTGGCTGCTGGACGTGGATTTGGGATTGATGCCGTGTTTGTACACCGGATCGCCGGCGAGATTGCCGCGGTGCATGCGCTTGGATGTGAGATTGGGATTGTGGTGGGCGGGGGCAACTTCTTTCGCGGGGTGGCGCAGCAGGCGATCGATATGGACCGCGTGGCGGCCGATCACATGGGGATGCTGTCGACGGTGATCAACGCGATCGCGCTGCAGGATGCGATTGAGAAGCTGGGGCTGTTCTGCCGGGTGATGTCGGCGATCGAGATGCACGAGGTGGCGGAGCCGTATATTCGGAGGCGAGCGATGCGGCACCTCGAGAAGGGGCGCGTGGTGATCTTTGCGGCGGGCACGGGCAATCCGTATTTTTCGACGGATACGGCGGCGAGCCTGCGGGCGATGGAGATCAAGGCGGACATTCTTTTGAAGGCGACGAGCGTGGATGGCATTTATACGGCGGACCCGAAGGTGGACCCCTCGGCGACGAAGTTTGAACGGATCACGTATACGGAGATGTTGCGGTTGAATCTGCGTGTGATGGATCAGACGGCGGTGTCGCTGTGCCGCGACAACCACATGCCGATGATGGTGTTCAGCATGCGGGAAGAGGGCAACATTGTGCGGGTGGTGAGCGGGGAGCAGCTGGGTTCGCTGGTGGTGCCGTAGGGGTCTGCCTTAGTACTTCGGTGCTTTTTGATCGGCCAAAGTGTATCGCGAAACCCCGGTAGGTGCGGGTCGCCGATGGTATTCTTGGATCTGAAAATTGGCGTTCTAAGGAGCAAGTGACGATGGCGACAGCGGCGATGGAGCAAGTGGCGACGGAGTACAAGGTCGCCGATATCGGTCTGGCGGAGTTTGGGCGCAAGGAGATCGACATTGCCGAGCAGGAGATGCCGGGCTTGATGGCGATCCGCCGCAAGTATGCGGCGGGCAAGCCGCTCGCCGGGGTGAGAGTGACCGGGTCGCTCCATATGACGATCCAGACGGCGGTCTTGATCGAGACGATGGTTGCCTTGGGGGCGGATGTGCGGTGGGCGAGCTGCAACATTTTTTCGACGCAGGACCATGCAGCGGCGGCGATTGCGGCCGCGGGTGTGCCGGTGTTTGCGTGGAAGGGCGAGACGCTCCATGAGTACTGGTGGTGCACGGAGCAGGCGCTCCTGCATCGCGACGGCCTGGGGCCGCAACTGGTGATCGACGATGGCGGCGACGTGACGCTGTTGATCCACAAGGGTGTGGAGATGGAGGCGGGCGACCGCTGGGTCGACACGCCTGCGGGCAACGTGGAAGAGGGTGTGATCAAGGCGCTGTTGCGCAAGATCCATGCTGAGGATCCGCAGCGCTTCACGACGCTGGCCAAGGAGTGGCGCGGCGTTGCCGAGGAGACGACCACCGGCGTGCACCGGCTGTACAAGATGATGGAGCAGGGCAAGCTCCTGGTGCCGGCGATCAACGTGAACGACTCGGTGACAAAGTCGAAGTTCGACAACCTGTACGGCTGCCGGGAGTCGCTGGGCGACGGCATCAAGCGGGCGACGGACGTGATGATCGCGGGCAAGGTGGCGGTGGTGTGCGGGTATGGCGATGTGGGCAAGGGCTCGGCGGAGTCGCTGCGGGGGCTGGGGGCGCGGGTGATTGTGACGGAGATCGATCCGATCAATGCGCTGCAGGCGGCGATGGAAGGGTACGAGGTGACGACGATCGAGGAGACGCTTGGCCGGGGCGATATCTACGTGACCTGCACGGGCAATCTCGACATCATTACGCTTGAACATATGCAGCAGATGAAAGATCAGGCGATCGTCTGCAACATCGGGCACTTCGACAACGAGATCCAGATGGATGCTCTCAACGCGGCCCCGGACGCGACGCGGCTGAACATCAAGCCGCAGGTGGATAAGTACACCTTTGGGTCCACGGGCAACAGCATCTTTGTCTTGGCGGAGGGCCGGTTGGTGAACCTGGGCTGCGCGACCGGGCATCCGAGCTTTGTGATGTCGAACAGCTTCTCAAACCAGACGCTGGCGGCACTCGATCTGTGGGCGAACAGGGACTCGTACAAGCCGGGCGTCTACATCCTGCCCAAGCGGCTGGATGAGGAGGTGGCGCGGCTGCATCTCGAGAAGATTGGTGTAAAGCTGACCACGCTCTCGCCGAAGCAGGCCGAGTACCTGGGCGTGGCGGTCGAAGGACCGTACAAGTCGGACCAGTATCGCTACTGAATTTGTCCGATGAAAGCGAGAAAAGGCAGGCTGCGAGAGAGTTCCCCGCAGCCTGCCTTTTTTAGTGGTGGTGCTGGAGAGAACCAGAAACTGCAAACATGCATCCTGTTTCCAGGCCGCCGAGGGTCCGGCGCTCGGTGCTTACTGCAAGTGCAACGAGAGGGTGTGGGGAGGGCCGGCTCGATTTGCGGGTCTTCGTCTACTTCGGGCAGCCGTCTTGTGCTGTCCGCGCGACTGCTTACAGATGGAATAGACCCACGTCGGGGGATGGTGTTGTGGTGCCGGCAGAATCTTTCTTCTTGCGATGGGACGCGACTCTTTTAGGTGGCCGGGGTAGCGGAGCGCGGTCGGTTGGGGTTCCGCTGTAGAGCGGTTCTCCTGTCCCTAGAGCGGTTCTCCGCTCTAGCTGGTGGCGACGGGCGAGACGTAGTCGGGCGCGGAGATCACCTGAACTCCAGGCGTTGTGACGAGCTGCTGATCGACCAAGACGATGGTGGTCGCCGAGCCGGCGGTGTAGGTGACCTGGGGGCCCGTGTAGGTGGCGACCGTGGTTGCCGTGGGGACGGTTCCGGAGGGCACGATGATGAGGGTGTAGGGGCCGGTCGGAACCGGAAGATACCCCGAGTTGGTGGGGAAGTTGACGTTGGTGAGGAGGGGGGTG
This sequence comes from uncultured Acidobacteriaceae bacterium, assembly GCA_964250945.1. Lineage (GTDB taxonomy): Bacteria > Acidobacteriota > Terriglobia > Terriglobales > Acidobacteriaceae > Edaphobacter. The sequence goes on along the minus strand of CAXUIB010000074.1, from coordinate 5,920 downwards.
ACGGCGGCCAACTTCTGTCCGGCGGGCACGAGATAGATGTCGATGGCGCCGATGCGGGTGGCCTGATCGAGGAAGCGGAGGTCGATCTGTCCGGTGGGTGCGGCCTGCGACTGGTCTTTGAGGATGGTCTGCTGGAGGTTGGCGGCGACGTTGCCGACGAGAACCGTGTACTGGCTGGCGCCGGAGAGGGTGCCTTTGGCCGAGGAGAGCACCTGGCGGCTGCCGGCGGTGTCGGCGGTGATCGTGTAGGTGCCCGGGTCCATCGGGATGTAGGAGGTGACGTAGCTGAAGCCGAGATTGTAGGCCAGGGCGGCATTTCCGGTGTAGAAGTCGAGCCCCGGGGCGTCGGGTGAGGCGTCGATAAAACGGATCTGGGCGCCGTTGGAGGTGGTTTGGACGGCCTGGCAGCCGGAGAGAGCGAGGAGGATCGGAAGCGCTAGAGCACCGAGCGCCAAGACGTGCTGGTGCTTGCCCGCCCCGCGTCGCGGTCTGGATCGAGGATCGCGCGCCCTAACCCGCGCGATCAGGGGGTTGGCTACTCTGCGCCAGGTGTCTTGGGCAGAGGTTCGGTGTGAGGGCTTGACTCCCATGAGACATCCACACTTTACCCGATTTTTAGGCATGGGTGGCGAACGAAAGTTGCAGGAAAGGTACGAGGGTCTCGGGCTTACTTCTTCACGCGGTGCGCGACGATGTTGTCTTTGATCTTGTCGTACGTGCCCTGGGGAACGATACCTTTGTTGACCAGCTGGTTTTTGGCGGTGTAGGGTCGGCCGGCGACGATGCGCTTGGCGTAAGCGTCCCCAATGCCGGGGAGCGCTTTGAGCTGGTCTGGGGTCGCCGTGTTGAGGTCGAGCTTGCTTCCGTCGTCGGCGCTTCTGGACTGCGTCTGCGACGTGCTCCTGGAGGAGGACGGCGCGGTCTGGGAGGATCTTGCGGAGGTCGTCTGTGCGGTGGCCAGGGAGGTCGTGGAGCCGAGGGTGGCCGCGAGCAGAAGAGCGGCAGAGAGGAGGCGGCGAAGGTCGAGCATCGAGGGTAAGGTCTCCGATCAGGCGTGTTGAAGAGGTTGAGGGTTCAGGAGCAGAGTAGATCAGGGAGCCGACGGGGTCAAAGCATATCGACCGAGGGCAGGGATCAACTTGGGCTCGTCTTGGGAGTTGAACTTCGGCCCGGGTTGACCGTGACGACCCGGACGACCGTGACGACCCGGACGACCGTGACGACCCGGACGGCCCGGACGGCCCGGATTGACCCGGATGGTTCCGATCGCTCTATGGCGCCGTCGGCGCCGTCGGGGATTTGCGACGGTCGTCGATCTCGCGCTTGAGCCGAAGGTAGAGTTCGTCGGTTGCGTCCCCGTGCAGACGATCGAGGATGTGGCCGTCGCCGCTGACCAGCAGGACGTACGCGTCGCCGGGCTTGGTGTAGCCGGCGACCGAACGCCATACCGGCTCGTCGCCGGTGACGGGGACGCATCGACCTTGCGCGACTGCGGGGACGGCGGAGCGCATGGAGCGGAGGACAACGCCGCGAAGCAAGCTCGGAACGGCGGCGATGACGGGAAGCTCGTAGAAGACGACGTCGTCGGCTCGGCTGAAGTCGTCATGGAGCCGTCTTCCCCAGGCGCTCACTTGGGCCTGCGCAGCGCCCTCGAAGCCCAGGACCAGAACGCCCGTCTTGCCTTTGAGTGCATCCGGCAGATGGATGGGGACGCCGGAGAGGCTGGACGCGTGAAGCGCCGGAATGGCGGGTGGCGGCGCCTGGGCGGAGAGGATCGGACCACCCGGCCAGAGCAGAAGAAGAGCGATCAAGCACAGCCGGCGAACCTTTCCGGGCCGGGGGTGGGGGGATGCTCGTCCGGAGGAGATGAGGAAGCGAGGAGAGATGGGCGATGCTCCTAAAAGGGCAAAAATCCTGCCGAAGCGGTCTGCGCTCGGAGGTGCGAACTGTGCCTGCAAGAGACGGACGTACGGCAAGTCGTCGCCCGATTGGGAAGGAGAGGCTAGAGGCGGCTTCGCCGGCGTGCGCTAAGGAAGCTGGTCAGGCAAAAGTAAGCGAAGACGACCGACATGCCCGCGGCGAGGAGGAAGTGGAGGTGTGCGTCGGCGTTTGCTCCGGTGCTATGGAGGTCCGCGCGCAGCTTCCAGGCGCCGAGGCCGGCGGAGACGGAGAACAGGCCAAAGAAGAAGCCGGTGAATTCGAGCCAGAGCACGCCGGAGAGTTTTTTGACCGGACCCATGGCGGTTTGGGCGAACCGTCGGCTGCCCTGGCCGAGTCTGCTTCCGGTCTCGAGGACCTCGGAAGCCGCTCGGGCCGCAGTGTGAAGCGGGGCTCGGTTGGGTTGGGTGCGAGCTTTTTCGGCGGACGCGGCGGTTGCCGTCTGTCTGGGGCCGGGGACCGAGGCACCGGGGGCTGAAGGGCTTCGAGGATTCGGTGCTGCCGCTGCGTCGACGGCACCGGCAAGCGTGCGGGCAGCCAGGCGAGCTCCCGTTCCCAACACACGACCGAAGCGGACCGAATCCATACGGACATTGTAAGACGGGCGCTGGGGGAGACGGGCGCTGGGCTAAATTGAACGGTGTTAGGGCCGCCTTGTCTGGGCGGTTCAGCAACGCGTCCGGGCCCTTGCGAAAACAGATGATACGCCAGTTGCATCCTACGGTTGATCGAACTTGCAGCCTGGGCAAGAACGCACAGAGATAGCGGGCGTCAGGTGTGTCTATGGATCTGGATGGATCATTGGATCTGGATGGATCATTTTGAGGAGGCCGGTGCAATGAAGGGATTTATGTTGTTGGTTGGAGGGATGTGCGCGGCAGCGGCCGGATTTATCACGTTTGGGCGCAAGCGACGGGCGCCGGTCGAGGAGTTGGCTCAACGTCTGGAACAGGCCTGGGCGGACCACCACACGGTGGTCTAGGCGCGCCCGACCGCCCCAGCGAGATCCTGATTGCCGTCGCGAGTTGCCGGGCGTATCTTAAAGAGAAGACGTGAAGTCCTCGCAATGCCGTTCCCCCGGACTTTTGGCGGGCAATACCCGATGCGTGGTCAAGGTTACCGACAGAGAGCGGCCGGAGGTGGCATTGAATCAGAAGGTGAAAAAACTTATCCAGAAGCTCGGCGAGGCGATCCATGAGTCGGTGTCGGAGTCTGAGGACATCGCCGGTGTGGTCAAGAATATTCGTGAACAGGGCTTCGACGTCCTCCTGATGCTGGAGGCGACGATCGGCCTGAATGAGGTCGAAGCAGATCCGGAAGAAGATGCGGGTGAAGCGGAAGAGGCGATTGCGGGGCCGTTTACCTCAACCGATGTCACGTTTCTGAAGTCGCTTCGGATCAGTGTGGATGGGGAGACGGCAACCGAGTAGGCGTTTGTCTGTCAGTGTGAGATGTAATAAGCAAAACAGCCCGACGCGGATGCTCGTCGGGCTGTTTTGCTGTGGGCAGAAGACGCTGCGAGTTACGCCCGCAAGGGAAGCTGGGCTCCGGCGCGATGTGTGGTCGCTGAAGAGTTGGTAGGATTGAGGTTCAGGAGAGCGGATGGCAAATCAGGAGTTCGACACCGCACTACTCAGACGGATTGCGGCTGAGTCTTACTTTCTTTGTTCGATGAGCGCTTCGCGCGAGCTTTACGGGAAGAGCTACTTCTCGCTTGGGTGGCCGAGAAACAAGCGGTCGATCAGACCGTATTGAACGCAGTTGCAGCCAACCTGAGTTCAGTAACTCCTGAGTGGTTGGGAGTCGCCGACCCAAAGCAGAGGGGGTTTCAAGGCCCAAATCCTGATCCATCCGCGTCATCGGTAAACCCTCCAGTCTCATCACTCTAGCGTTTAGACGGAACAAACACAATCCCCCGTAGGCCGGTGGTTGAGGCGCCGTGCTTTTCAAAGTGCCCAACTACACCTCGGCGAGACCGTGATGTGCAGGTGGATGCGATCGTGGTAGACTCGCGCTCTTAGAACGAGGCTGATGTTTTTTGCATCCGATCGACTTGGTCGGCGGGCGAAGAGCGCGCGTTGATGCTGAACATGGAGCAGATGAGGGAGGAGACAGGGAGATGAGAAATACCTTGGGTGTGCTTCTGGCCGGCGGCGCCGGAGAACGACTTTTCCCGTTGACGCGCGATCGAGCGAAGCCGGCGGTGCCGTTTGCGGGGCAGTACCGCATCATCGACATTACGCTTTCGAACTGCATCAACTCCGACCTCCGACACGTGTACATCCTGACGCAGTACAAGGCTTTGTCCTTGAACCGGCACATTCGTGAGGGCTGGGGACCGGTGGTGGCCAGCGAACTGGGCGAGTTTATCGAAATCCTGCCGCCGATGCAGCGCGTCAACAAGAACTGGTACACAGGCACGGCGGACGCGGTCTATCAGAACATCTACTCGATCGGTTCCGAGCAGCCGAAGTATGTTTTGATTTTGTCCGGCGACCACATCTACAAGATGAACTATGGCCTGATGGCCGACCAGCACTGCCGGTCGGGCGCGGACGTGACGCTGGCGACCTTGCCGATCCTGCCGGAGGAGGTGTCGAGCTTTGGCGTGGTGGAGGTGGCTCGGAACGGCGAGGTGCTGGGATTTGAGGAAAAGCCGAAGGAGACCAAGACGAGGTCGCCGTGGAGTCCGGACAAGGTGGACGCATCGATGGGCATCTATCTGTTCAATACGGATGTGCTGTTGCCGGAGCTGATGAAAGACGCGGAGGATACGGGGTCCAAGCACGACTTCGGGCACAACGTCCTGCCGAATCTGCTGGGCCGGTACAAGGTGCATGCGTACAACTTTGTCGATGAGAACAAGCAGCAGGCGCTCTACTGGCGCGATGTGGGGACGCTCGAAGCCTACTACGAGGCGAATATGGATGTGGCGACGGTGACGCCGACGTTCAACCTCTATGACAAGAGCTGGCCGATGCGGACGCGGCCGTACCAGTATCCTCCGGCGAAGTTTGTCTTCGGCGAGCCGGGGCGAACGGGCATGGCGATCAATTCGATTATTGCGTCAGGGTCGATCGTGTCGGGCGCGGTGGTGCGATCGAGCGTGCTATCGCAGGATGTGCGCGTGAACTCGTACGCGGATGTGGATTCGAGCGTGATTTTTTCGCACGTCAATATTGGCCGGCACTGCCGGATCCGACACGCGATCATTGATCGCGACGTGCATATTCCGGACGGGACGGTGATTGGGTACGACCCGGCGGAGGACAAGAAGAATTACTTTGTTTCGTCGAGTGGTTTGACGGTGGTGACGCGGGATTATTCGGTGTATGAGAATCCGGTTTCACCGGAGTTTATGCAGAACACGTATTAGGGCTCGGGCGCCGGTTAGCGGTGGCCGAAGCGGTAGACGACGCCTCCGGAGATGGCGAAGAACTCGCGGGTTTCTGTGCCGAAGTGTTCGAGGATGAGGTCGGGCGAGAGGCGGATGGCGAGGTTTTTGGAGCGATTGAGGTCGAGGCTGCCGCCGACGGCGCCGATGGGTTTGGTGCGGTTGGTGTAGAGGCCGACGTCCTGGGCCGGGATGTTGCCGGTGCCGCCGTTGAAGGTGCCGTGGGAGACGCCGGCGTAGGCATGGGCGCTGAGGGCGGCGCGCTGGTTCTGGGCGAGGCGGTACTGCGCGCCGGCGAGGCCCATCATCATGTAGACGAGCGGGCGATTGATGTTGTAGGGGTTGGCGAAGACGGGGGTGGTGCCGGCTTCGCCGCGGAACTCGGCGCCGAGGCCGATGCGGCTGGTGAGCCAATACGTGCCGAGGATCTCGCCGCCGCCGAGGTTCATGCGCTTGGGCAGATCCTGGCCGGCCTGGAAGTTCATAAAGTTGAGGCCGCCGTAGATCTCGTACCGGTTGTCGTAGGTGACGGGGGCGGGAGGTCCGAGTTTGCCTTGCGCGAGGCTGGCGGTGGGGACGGCGGTGAGG
>CAXUIB010000073.1:0-10425 GCA_964250945.1 uncultured Acidobacteriaceae bacterium | reverse complement strand
ACAACGCCCCCTCCGTCCGCGGCCGCAAAATCATCGGCGGCGAGGTCGTCCCGTACGGCAAAGTCTGGCGCACCGGAGCCAACCCCGCCACTACCTTCATCACCTCCGCCAACCTCAAAGTCGGCACCCTTTCCGTCCCCGCCGGCACCTACACCCTCTACACCCTCCCCGACGCCCGCACCTGGATGCTCATCGTCAACAAGCAAACCGGCCAGTGGGGCACCGTGTACCACCCCGACCAGGACCTCGGCCGCACCGCCATGATCGGCAACCCCCTCGCCCGACCGCAGGAGGTCATGTCCATCTCCTTCGAAAACACCCACAAAAACACCACTGAACTCCACATCCGCTGGGAAAACACCGACCGGTTCGTCACCCTCACCGCCCAGTAGGACAAGCTTTTCCCAACGAAACGCCGTCGACAACCGCCATTCATTGCCTACCGACGAGTTGCAGAACGATGCCCCACAGATCCACAAAAGTCTGATTCGTTCCGAGCTGCCAACCGGTGGCGGACATCTGCTCCATCGCCGCTGAAACGTGCTCCTGTGGGAGTTGCAACTCCCATCGGGAGAGACGAGGATCGGTCTTCGAAGCTGGGGGAACAGCGCCGGCCCAGGTATTGAGACCCACATGATGGTGGTAGTCGCCTGCCGCAAGAAAGAGTGCGCCTGGAAACCCCTGCGTCGTGGCGGTCATGCCCAGACCTCGGCGGTAAAGCTGTGCGGCAGCCTGGAGATCGCCGACGTAGAGATGAACGTGGCCCATGGAACTACCGCGGGGGACGCCCTTCCAAGGGGTGTGCGGTGTCTGCAACAGATCCGCAAGAGGGAGAGGCAGAGTTGCGACGGCCAGTTCCTTGCCGTTCCATGGCCACAGGCGCCGCTCACGGTCCGCGTAGACTTCAACGGTGAGCCCATCCGGATCGTTCAGATAAAACGCTTCACTGACGAGATGGTCGCTGCCGGCGGCAGGGATGCGGCGTCGCTGAAGGTGCTCAGCGAAGCTCGCGAGGGCGGCCCGCGAAGGAAGCAGCAACGCAGCGTGATACAGCCCGAGACGTCTACCGACCAGGGGACGAACGCCGGGGCGATGTTCCAATTCCACGAGCACGCGAGCTTCTGGAGCGACGCCAAGCTGAGCGGACATACCGTCCTGGGCCAGCACGTCGAGCCCAATCACACCCGCATAGAAGTCCAGCGAGCGCTGGAGGTCGGACACGATGAGTCCGACAGCTCCGAGGCTCGCCAAACCGGAGATCTGAAACACTTCCGATCCTTCCAAAGTTGATCTCATACACACTCCGTTCCACCAGTCGGCACCCTTGCTGCAAGCCGAAGTTAGGCCTGAGCTGCCGCTGCTATGGCCGGTTCAAAGGTCTCGAGAAACACCGCTCGCGGCACCTCTCCAAGATCGACGACTTTGCTGCCCCCCGCTGCGATAAATGTCACATCCTCAATGCCGATCACCTTCAGAATGAGGCGCAGATACTGCGTGGCGATGTCTCGGTCTCGAATGGGAGAGCCCTCTGTGTAGACACCGCCGGAGGCCATCAGCACGGTGCACTTCTTACCATGCACCAGGCCTTCGCCGGTCATGCCCAACGTGCGCCCCTTGCGGACGATGTGATCCACATAGGACTTCAGATTGGCCGGGATGTTGTAGTTGTAGACCGGCGTGCTGATCGCGATATGATCCGCGGCCAGCAACTCATCCACCAGTTCGTTCGAGACGGTGAGAACTTCCTTCATCTCGGGCGTGTGCTTTTCCGCGGGCGTAAGGCTTGCGCCCACCCAGGGAAGGTTCATGTAAGGAAGGTCCATCCGGGCAAGATCGCGTTCGACCACGTCGTCCCCGGGATGCGCGGCCTTCCACTCCGCAACGAACTTGGCAGAGAGGTTGCGAGAGATCGAATACTCCCCTCGTGGGCTTGCTTCAACAACCAAAAGCTTCGGCATAGTATGTTCCCTTTCGCGGTCTGTTTCAGGCGCTCTAATCGAAGCGAACCCGCAAACAAACGGTTCGTGGCACAAGTATGGAACGTGTCCAAAGTCTCCACAAGAAGGCAGTTTTTTGAGCGAAACGCACATTTTTGTTCTTGAGCAATTGCGCTTCGACCAGGTCCAGCGGCGCATCGGCGGCATCTCGCAACAAAGGCTCGCACTGACACTCAAACGGCTCGAACCGATGGCATCGACACGCGAACGCTAGGAGCGGTTCGCCTGTAGGTGCATAGCGAAATCGACCTCAGCCCCGCTTTCATGTCGCAACGAGTCGATGCCGATAGGTCCCGGAGATGTATGGTCCGCTCTATTCTTCTAGGTCGCAACCAAGGGCGAGCAAACCGCCCCGCAGTGCGTACAGAATCGCGCCAAAGGCTCAACCGCGCCTCGGCACGCCGGACACATCCCCGGCACAACCTCTATCGCCGTCGACGGCGCAGACTGAGCGGCAAACGGGAAAGGCAGGCCCGCCGAAACACGGTTCCGGATCAGCGAAGCCGCGAAGAAGTTGAAGCTCCGCACGCGCCCAGGCATCAGAAAGCACTCCACAACCCCGCACAGGGTCGGAATGCCCGTCCAGAAAAACAGCGCATACAAAACACCCAGGCCGTTCCGCCGAAGGTAAAAGTGATGCGCCCCAAACGTCCCAAGAAAGAAGGCCAGCAACGCGCCCAACACCTCATCCTTGCGATTCGCCTCATACTCCGCCGCAAACCACGCGCGCTGCGCCGACGACATCCCAACCGTGTACACATCCCAACTCTGCAGCATAAGAGAACTCCCCTGCCCCGCATCTTTGACCGCATAGCATCCTACGACGGCGCTGGCCCCGGAGTTCCGCGCGATCACCACTCCTTCGCAGCCGTATCCGGAGTCAGAGCCGTCTTCGCCACAGGAGCCTTCCACCGCAGCACCGGCTTGCGCGCCGCCGCGGTCTCGTCCAGCCGCCGCAGCCGTGTCGTGTGTGGAGCCGACTTCACCAACTCCGGATTCTCAGCCGCCTCGCGCGCAATCTGCCGCAACGCGTCGATCAGGAGATCCAGCTCCTCGCGACTCTCGCTCTCCGTCGGCTCAATCATCATCGCTCCGTTCACCACCAACGGAAAGCTGACCGTGTACGCGTGAAACCCGTAGTCGATCAGCCGCTTGCCCATGTCGCCCGTCTTGACGCCGTTCCGCGCCTGCAGCTTGTCCGAGAACACCACCTCGTGCAGCGACCGCGTCTTGTACGGCAGCTCAAACGTCCCCTCAAGCTTCGCCCGAATATAGTTGGCGTTCAACACCGCATCCTCGGTCGTCTGCCGCAACCCATCCGGACCGTTCGCCAGGATGTACGCGAGCGCCCTAACAAACATGCCGAAGTTGCCGTAGAACATCCGCACCCGTCCAACCGTCGCTGGCCGGTCGTAGTCGAGCGTCAGCGTCCCATCCGCCTTGGTCGCCAGCACGGGAGTCGGCAAGAACGGCTCCAGGATCCGCTTGCACGCTACCGGCCCCGATCCTGGACCGCCACCGCCGTGCGGCGTCGAAAAGGTCTTATGCAGATTCAAATGCATCACATCCACGCCGAAGTCGCCCGGTCGAGCCTTACCGACCAAAGCGTTCATGTTCGCCCCATCCATGTACAGCAAAGCACCCTTCGCATGCAGGATTTCCGCGATCTTCGCAATGTCGGACTCAAAGACGCCGATGGTCGACGGATTGGTCAGCATCAGCGCCGCCGTGTCCTCGTCCACCATCCGCTCCAGCTCAACAAGATCCACCATGCCCTGAGCGTTCGACTTCAGGTTCGCCACCTCGTACCCGCAAACCGCCGCGGTCGCCGGGTTGGTCCCGTGCGCCGAGTCGGGAATGATGATCTTCCGCCGAGCATTGCCGCGCGACTGGTGATACGCCCGAACCAGGAGGATGCCCGTAAACTCCCCGTGCGCGCCCGCCGCCGGCTGCAAGGTGATCGCGTCCATTCCCGTAATCTCGATCAGAGCGTCCGAAAGCACATGCATGATCTCAAGCACGCCCTGCGACAGCGACTCCGGCTGGTACGGATGCGCCTCGGCGATCCCCTCCATCCGCGCCACCAGCTCGTTCACCCGACCGTTGTACTTCATCGTGCACGACCCCAGCGGATACATCCCAAGGTCGATCGCGTAGTTCCACGTCGAAAGCCGCGTAAAGTGCCGCAGGATTTCGATCTCGCTCAGCTCCGGCATCACGCCCAGATCGGCCCGCACCTGGTCCCCCAAAAGCGCGGCCGCATCGACCGCCGGAACATCCATCTGCGCCAGCCGATACCCCTTCTTGCCCGGAGAACTCTTCTCAAAGATCAAGCCCTCGTTCTGGTTGACATGCGTCGTCGCCTTCTTCGGCGTGCCGACGAACTTCTCCGTCGCTCCAACTTCCTGCGCAGACCTTTGCTCCACTACCGATCCTGTCGTCGCCATCGCATCCACCTTTCAGAACTCCACCTGATCTGCCGCCGTTCCTGTCGCCGAGTACATCCCAGCTTCCGGACCGTCCAGATCTTCCTCGCGCAGGCTCAGCGCCAGCACCGTCCCGTTCTCCAGCTTCAGCGTCAGAGCATCGCCCTCTTCGAGCACAGCTTCCTCCACCTTCTCGCCGATCTGCGCACACAACGCGTTCCTGTACTCAGGCTCGCCAAACGCCACGGAAAAGTCGCTCAAGAGCACCGCGGGCCAGGCGTACAGCGTCAAGAGCGGCGTCTCAAACCGCAGCTGCAAGTAGTCGAGCACAAACTCCACCGCAGTCAGCTCCTCGCCCTCGATCGCCGCGATGTCCACGCTTACTTCGCCGCTCCAACCGCGAGCTCCGCAACCTGCGGGACAGTCGCGCCAAGCGCCTCCGCCGCCGCCTCGATCTGCGCGCGCGTCGTCACCTCCGTCGCACACCACAGGCTCGCGCCCTCGCCCAGCTCCGGGTACCACTTCGCCAAAGGCAAACCGCCGATGATCTTCCGCTCGAGCAGGGAATCGTTCGTCTCCTCTGCCCCGTTTGAGAGATCGAGGACGAACTCGTGAAAGCGCGGCGCGCCGTCGAACAGCACCTTCGCCCCGGCAGCTTCAGCCAGTGTGCGGCGCGCAAACTCCGCCTTCGCCAGGTTCTGCTCGGCCAGCTCGCGCAGACCCTCCCTGCCGTACACCGTCAAGAACACTGTCACCATCAGCGCGACCAGTGCCTGGTTGGTGCAGATGTTCGAGGTAGCCTTCTCGCGCCGAATGTGCTGCTCGCGCGTCGACAGCGTCAGGACAAAGCCGCGCTTGCCATCCGCATCCTTGGTCTCGCCGACCAGCCGCCCAGGCATCTGCCGCAAGAACCGTTCCTTGCACGCGATCACGCCACAGTACGGTCCGCCATAGCTCAGAGCCACGCCAAAGCTCTGCGCCTCCAGCGACACAATATCCGCCTCGCTCGGCGGCTTCACGATCCCCAGCGAGATCGCCTCCGCGATCGACACGATCAAGAGCGCGCCCTTCGCATGTGCGATCCCGGCGACCGCCGCAACGTCCTCGATCGTTCCGAAGAAGTTGGGCGACTGGATCAGAACGCACGCCGTGTCAGACGTGATCGCCGCCTCAAGCGCCGCGAGATCCACCCGCCCGTCGCTCCCGTACGAGACCTCAGTCATCGGTATCTGCTGGTGCTGCGCATACGTCCGAATCACCTCGCGATACTCCGGATGCACGGTCCGCGCCACCACCGCGCCCGATCGCCCGGTCACGCGCACCGCCATCATCACCGCCTCGGCCGCGCCCGTCGATCCGTCATACATCGACGCGTTCGCGATCTCCATGCCGGTCAGCTCGCAGATCATGGTCTGAAACTCAAACATGGCCTGCAGCGTCCCCTGCGCGATCTCGGCCTGATACGGCGTGTAGCTCGTCAGGAACTCGCCCCTCTGCACGATCGCGTCGATCAGCACGGGCTTGTAGTGCCGGTACACGCCCGCACCCAGAAAGCTCGCAAATCCCACCGCGTTCTTCGCGGCAAACTCACGAAACCGATCGACGATCTCGGACTCCCCGTGCTGCCGCGGAACACCGAGATCGCGCCGGAGATAGAACTCGCTCGGAATCGTCGAGAACAGCTCATCGATCGACCCGACCCCAATCTCGGCCAGCATCTCAGACCGGTCAGCCGGTGACTTCGGAAGGTATCGCATGGTCGTCAGTGCCCAGTCTCTTCCTTGATAAAACCCTCATACTCCGCGGCATTGAGCAAACTCTCTACCTCCATGGCATTCATCATCTCCACCTTGATGAGCCACGTCGAGTTCGCCTCCGCGTTGATCGTCTCGGGCGCCGAAGCCAGCGCCTCATTCACCTCGAGCACCGTCCCGGTCACGGGCGCAAACAGGTCGCTCACTGCCTTCACGCTCTCCACCGAACCAAATGTCGACCCCGCCTGGATCTCCGATCCGACCCGCGGCAAGTCCACAAACACGATGTCCCCCAGCGAATCCTGCGCATAATCCGTAATGCCGATCGTCCCGATCTCACCCGAGACCTCGATCCACTCGTGCTCTTTCGTATACCGATACTGCTCAGGGTAGGGCATCCGTCCGCGCAACCTCCGTCTCTCTTGATTGTAGTGCTCTGAACCGGTTCGGCCCGCCGTCACCTACGCGGTCTTCTTTGCTCGTTTGTAGAACGGTAAAGCGACCACCCTCGCTTTCACCGGCAGCCCCCTGACCTCGACCGCCAGCTCTGTTCCCGGATCGGCGAAGTCCTTGGCCACATACGCCATTGCAATATTCTTCTTCAGATACGGCGCCGGCGACCCACTCGTCACCCGGCCCACCAGGCCGCCGTCAAGCGACAACACCGGATACCCATCTCGACCAATGCCGCGCTCCACCATCTCGAGCCCGATCAGCTTGCGCTCCGGACCTCCCTGAGCTTCGACCGCGAGCAAAGCCTCCCTGCCCACAAACGTCGGCTTGTCCAACTTCGCATACCGTCCGAGACCGGCCTCCAACACATTGATCTCGTCCGAAATCTCGTGCCCGTAGAGCGCCATCGCTGCCTCCATCCGCAGCGTGTTGCGAGCGCCCAGGCCGCACGGCAAGATCCCAAACTCCCGCCCCGCCTCCAGCACCTCCGCCCAAACGCGCGCGCTGGTCGGCTCATCGCTCGGCACATAAATCTCAAATCCATCCTCGCCCGTATACCCCGTCCGCGCGATCAGGACGTTGTACAAACCGCACACCTGCCCCCACGTAAACCAGTAGTTCCTGATCCCGCTCAGATCGACCGGCGTCAGCTTCCCCAGGGTCTCCTGTGCCCTCGGTCCCTGGATCGCGATCTGCGTGTAGAAGTCGCTGAAGTCGTTCACATGCACCCCTGGCATGCGGCCGATCCGTGACCGCACCCAGGCCACATCCTTCTCGCGCGTCCCCGCATTGATCACGATCAGGTAGTCGTTCTCGCTCAGCTTGTGCACGATCACATCGTCCACAAACGTGCCCTCCGGCGTCAGCATGGCCGAGTACTGCGCCTGCCCAACCGCAAGCTTCGACGCATCGTTCATGCACAACTCGTTGATCGCCAGGAGCGAACCCGGGCCGCGCAGCTGAATGTCGCCCATATGCGACACATCGAAGACGCCCACCGCCGTCCGCACCGCCATGTGCTCGGCGATCAGCCCAGAGTACTCAACCGGCATATCCCATCCGCCAAAATCGACCATCTTGGCCTTTGCCGCTCGATGCATCGCGTTCAGCGCCGTCTTGCGCAGGGTCGTTGCTACCTCAGCCATGCTCTTTTCCCCAATACTCCAGTCGAAATCCTGCAGGCCGCGCTCATTTCCCTGCAGAACTTCCAACACTCAACGATAGCATCGCCACCACGGCCTGACCGGCTTATCCGGACCGGCCTCACCACCCTGGTTTGACAAGCTCACCAGCCGGCGATACGCTGAAGTTCGCATGTGCCCCTCCTCCCGCCACCATCGGTCGCATCCCAGCCACGTACACCCTGTGCTGGCGGCTGACCTGTCCGATGTGATTCGGTAACAAACACCTCACATCCAATCGATTTCGGACCAGGGCCCGCCAGCGCACACACCGCGAGCGGGCTCTTCTTCTGCGCGTAAGACAGGAAACACCCACACTCAAGAAACGAGACGGAAACCATGCAGGATACCAAGATCGATTTCGCGAAGATGGACGGCCTCGTTCCGGGAATGGTTCAGGACGCAAAATCCGGCGAGCTGCTCATGCTCGGCTTTCTCAACCAGGAGAGCTATCGGAAGTCGCTCGAAACCGGCTTCGTCACCTTCTGGAGCCGCACCCGCCAGAAGCTGTGGATGAAGGGCGAAACCAGCGGAAATCGGCTGCGGATCGTCGAAGCTTCGACCGACTGCGACAACGACGCTCTCCTGTTCAAGGTGGAGGTCGAAGGCGATGGCCTCGTCTGCCATGAAGGAACCGTAAGCTGCTTCACGAAACCCGTCCCCTTGGCCATCGCGACTCGGCCCGCGCCTTAAAAAAGAGCAACGCAAACACACCCGATCGAAAGGAGCACATGCCCGACAAACTCAAGCTCGGAATCCCGAAAGGCAGCCTCCAGGACGCCACCATCGCTCTCTTTGAGCGCGCTGGCTGGCGCATCTTCGCCAACGGCCGATCCTACTTCCCATCGATCGACGACGACGAGATCGAATGCATGCTCGTGCGCGCGCAGGAGATGGCCCGCTACGTCGAGCACGGCGCGCTCGATGCCGGGCTCACCGGAAACGATTGGGTCCTCGAAAACCAGAGCGATGTCCAGCGAATCACCTCGCTCACCTACTCCAAACAGAGCCGCACCGCGGTCAAGTGGGTCCTCGCCGTCCCCGAGGACTCGCCCTTTCAGCGTCCCGAAGATCTCGCCGGCAAAACCATCGCCACCGAACTCGTCGAGTTCACCAAACGCTACTTTGCCGCCAAAAACATCGACGTCAAAGTTGAGTTCAGCTGGGGCGCCACGGAAGTCAAACCGCCAACCCTCGCCGACGCCATCGTCGAGGTCACCGAGACCGGCTCCTCCCTCCGCGCCAACCGCCTCCGCATCATCGAAACCCTCATGGAAAGCGAGACCCAGCTCATCGCCAACAAGCTCGCCTTCAGAAACCCATGGAAGCGGGAGAAGATCGAAAATATCTCCCTCATGCTCAACGCCGCCATCGCCGCACAGAACCGCGTCGGCCTCATGCTCAACGCGCGCAAGTCCAGTCAGGCGGCCATCGTCAGCGTCCTTCCCGCTCTCAACTCACCCTCCGTCAGCCAGCTCAGCGACCCTGACTGGGTAGCCATGAACACCATCCTCGAAGAACACCAGGTGCGCGACGTCATCCCCAAGCTGAAAGCCGCGGGAGCCACCGGCATCGTCGAGTACCCGCTCAGCAAAGTTGTCCTCTAACTCCGAGCAATCCATGAAGCTGCTGAAAACCTCCGGTCCTGACGCCGCCGCCGAGAAGCTGCTCGTTCTCCTGGAGCAGCGCGGCGCCGTGAACACGGCCAAGGTCGAAAATACCGTCCGCGCCATCCTGGCCGACGTCCATCAGGGCGGCGACCAGGCTCTCATCGAGTACGCCGGTCGCTTCGACGGCCTCGGCGCCGATCAGCCGCTGTGCGTCTCCGCCGAGGAGATGCGCTCGGCCTGGAACGAGACCGCCCCAGCCCTCCGGCAGGCGATGGAGACCGCGCAGAAAAACATCCGCGCCTTCGCCACAGCGCAACTCCCAGAGCAGTGGACCGCCGAGCATACCCCCGGCGTGGAGACCGGCCAGATCGTCCGTCCGCTCGGGAGCGTGGGCTGCTACGTCCCCGGCGGCCGCTACCCTCTGCCATCCACACTTCTCATGACCGCGACGCCCGCCCAGGTCGCCGGCGTCCCCCGCATCGTCGTCTGCTCTCCGAAACCCGCCCGTGAGACCCTCGCCGCGGCCCATCTCGCGGGCGTCACCGAGTTCTACCGCATCGGCGGCGCCCAGGCCATCGCCGCGCTCGCCTACGGCACCGAAACCATCAGGCCGGTCGACAAAATCGTAGGCCCCGGCAACCTCTACGTCACCGCCGCCAAGACTCTCGTGCAGAACGTCTGCGGCATCGACATGCCCGCCGGTCCAACCGAGATCGTCGTCACCAGCGAAACCGGATCGCCCGCCCTGATCGCCGCCGACCTGGTCGCACAAGCCGAGCACGATCCTGAAGCCCTCGCCATCCTCATCACCAGCAACCGGACGCTTGCCGAACAAGTCCTCGCCGAAACGAAACATCAATCCGCCGGCAACGCGATCGCCCAGGAGTCGCTCTCTGCCCAGGGTTACGCCCTGGTAACCGATTCAGTTACAGAAGCGCACGACCTCACCAACCAGCTCGCCCCCGAGCACCTCACGGTCGACACCACCGCCGACCTCGGCTGGA
>CAXUIB010000072.1:0-10469 GCA_964250945.1 uncultured Acidobacteriaceae bacterium | reverse complement strand
AACACCCACCCTCAGGGGTAAAGAAAGAAAAAACAGCAGGTTGATCAGACCATCCTTAGAAGCACCTCCCTTCCGCGACTTTGTCGCCTTCTTGTCGCAAATTGTGGGGGAGCAGATCGAGGGCCAGCAATCAGGCCTCGCGCAGCCACGGATAGAGCGGGAACCGATTGGCGAGTTCGAGGACTTCGGCGCGAATCGACACGAGCTTTTCCGTGTCGCTTCGGTGCTCAAGCGCGGCCGCGATCCAGCCTGCTACAAGGCACATCTCCTCTTCTTTCATGCCGCGTGTGGTGAGCGCGGGCGTGCCCAGGCGAATGCCGCTCGGCTTCATGGGCGGGTTGGTGTCGAAGGGAATGGCGTTTTTGTTTACGGTGATCCCCGCGGCGTGGAGGGCGTTTTCCGCCTCGGAACCGAGCATGCCGCGGCCGAAGACATCCACGAGAATGACGTGCGTGTCCGTACCTCCAGAGATGAGGTGATATCCGTGATCGGCGATAGCCGCGCCGAGAGCTTGCGCGTTGGCGACGATCTGGCGGGCGTAGGCCTTGAACTCCGGCTGAAGAGCTTCGCGGAAGGCGACAGCCTTGGCGGCGACCACATGCATGAGAGGCCCGCCTTGCTGGCCAGGGAAGACACTTCGATCGATGTTGGCGGCGAACTCCTGGCGGCAGAGAATCATGCCGCTGCGCGGACCGCGGAGGGTCTTGTGGGTGGTTGTCGTGACGACGTGAGCGTGCGGGATGGGCGAGGGATGGGCGCCGCCGGCGACGAGGCCGGCGAAGTGAGCCATGTCGATGAGCAGGTAGGCCCCGACCTTGTCGGCGATCGACCGCATCTGTGCGAAATCGAAGTGTCGGGGGTAGGCGCTGCCGCCACCGATGATGAGCTTCGGCTTTTCGCGAACGGCGATCGACTCGAGTTCGTCGTAGTCGACGACTTCGGTGTCTTTGCGGACCTGGTAGCCGACGACCCGATAGAGCTTTCCGGAGAAGTTGAGTTTGTGTCCGTGGGTCAGGTGACCGCCGTGGGCGAGGTCGAGGCCGAGGATGCAGTCGCCCGGCGAGAGGAGGGCCATGTAGGCGGCGGCATTTGCCTGCGATCCGGAGTGCGGTTGGACGTTGACGTACTCGGCGCCGAAGAGCCGTTTAGCGCGATCGCGCGCGATGTCTTCGATGACGTCGGCGAACTCACAGCCACCGTAGTAGCGTTTGCCGGGGTAGCCTTCCGCGTATTTGTTGGTGAAGACGCTGCCTGTCGCTTCGAGCACGGCCCGGCTGACGAAGTTTTCAGACGCGATCATTTCGAGACCCTCGTGCTCGCGGTCGACCTCGTGCTGGATTTGAGTGAAGACCTCCGGGTCTGAGGCGGCGAGGGTCGCGTTTAGATCGATCGGCATCCCTCGATTCTATGCTGGCGTTGCGGTTGAAGGCTCGGCGTCCGGTTCCCTCGCGCGCTCGGCGAGCTGACGGAACGCCTGATAGACAAAGGAACCGAGATACCATCCGTCAATGTACTTGAACGGTGTCTCGCCCGTGCTGTAGTGCCCGCAGGGAAGAGTCTTGGCGATGTAGTCGATGTTGTAGCTGCTGAAGTTGGCGAGTAAATCCTGCGAGAACTCTTCGAGAAAGGTGAGGTCGTAAGGCGCATGAACCACGAGGACACGTCTGCGGGCGGCGGCGAAACGGGCTATGTAGGACATGGGGCTGATGGAAGTAAAGATGTCGCGGACCTGATCCTGGGTGAGACCCGCGGCTTCAAAGGCGGCCCGGATGTGGCGTGTGCTCTGGCCGGTCCAGGCGACATCTCCGAACCAGGTTGAGGCATGATTGAAGGCGCACACCTCCAGGCGAGGGTCGTGCGCAGCGGCGATAAACGCGTAGCAGCTGCCGAGCGAGGTGCCGAGCACGCCGAACTGCTCGTACCCCTGATCTTCGAGCCAGTCCAGGCAGCTACGGATGTCGATGACTGCCTGCCGGCAGGCGGAGATGGTGCGGCCGATGTTGGCGCTGACGGCAAAGTCGGAGCGCTCGAGCTCGTTGGGCCGGCGGATGTCGTGGTAAGGCTTGGAGAGCCGGAGGGCGGAGACACCGAAGCGATTGAAGAGACTGCAGAGCACGTTGTGGCTGAAGGCGTCGGCGTTCCACTGAGGCAGGACGATGATGGCCTGCCTGATTTTGCCGAGCTGTTTTTGGGCCGGTGCGGGATACCAGCGGGCGTTGACGACGTCATTTTCCGGGTGTCGGGTCCGGACGGGGGAAGTGAAGCGGAGAAAAGATGCTGGAGAGGAATCGCCGGAGGTAGCCCGGCGCTTGTGCTCGGCGTCCTGAGCGAGCGTCGACGGCCGGACGTTTGTAGGAAAGAGGAGCGGATGCCGAAGTTGGAGGCGATAGTCGGTCGGGCGCTGGTAGGAAAAACAGAGATCGGAGTTCTGTACGAACCTTTTGTTTAGATCCGCCATGGCCGCGAGATGGGAGGGGCCGAAGCTGGTTGGAGGATCGGGGTCGATAACGGATGGAGGAAGTTCGGCGAGCCAATCGAACCCCCATTCGAGGGGTCGGACGACTCGGTTTGTGTCGCGTGTGGTGAGCGCAGTTTCCCAGGCGAACATCCACTTCGCGTAAAGCTTGTCCAGCATAGATCAAGTTTAGCAACGGCAACTTGGGCGAGATCGCCCGGTGCCTGACCGGACGCTTGCTCTAGAGCTCGGACATGACGAGACAGACTCGACCGACGAGGTAGTCGGCGGGCGTTTCGTGGGCGGCGATGGGAATGAGTTGGACCGGAAATGTGACCGTGTACGGCCGGACGATCAGGCGCGCGTCATCCAGCTCGACGAAGCGGAGAAGCAGAGAGGCGCCGCAACGAACGGCATAGATATTGGCTTGCCGGGAGTGGTAGGGCGCGAGCGAGTTGTAATGGCGATCGATGACGACCACCGAGCCCGGGAACAGGAGGGGATCGAGGGGTGCTGCCTGCTGCGCATCGACACGGAGCGCGACGAAGCGTTGCCAGTTGGCGCGTCTCGAATAGACCCGGGTGCGATTGTCGTACAGCTTTGCGGTGGAAACCTGGATGACTTCGATGATGGCGGACGCTGAGACCCTCGGATCGGCCATGGCTGTGGAGGAGGAGACGACGGGCACACTTTCGGACAGATCCGCCGCAGGCGCGGCTGAGCTGCCGGCGATGTCGAGCGGCAGGATCTGGTCGATGGTGATGTTCTGCGCAGCCAGGACGCGGTCCAGGCCCTCGAGCGAGAGGGATCGTTTGCGATTGAGGAAGTTCGAAATATGTGCTTGCTGGAAGCCGGTTTGCTGCGCCAATCGAGTTCCGGTCAAGGCGCCGGATTCGATGCGCCGAACCAGTTCGAGACGAAGCAGTTCATGAAGGTCGGCGAAATTCACAAGGCTATCCTGGTGCCAGAAATATCATTTGGCAAGACGAAGAATAAGCGAAACGTTATCAATGAGCAATCAACGGCGTCAGTAAATGCCGCAGAATGGGAGAAAAAGCTACATTTACAGTCGTGCCCCGAAAGTTATGTTGACATCTTGTTTGTTGAAAGCTATAACCTTGAAACTTCCATCAGCGGCCTCGGGCGACTTCGTCAAGAGGCCGCTTCTGTGACCGATCCGATGGCCGATGCGAGGTTCTGATCAGACTCTTTCCCCTAGGTATGACTTCGCATTGAGTTGAAATAACAACCGAGTGAGCGCTGCGTCGTAACGGGCCACAGTAAAAAGAGCCCCTGCGGTGAAGTGAACACTTCCTAACAGACCTGAGCGAGCCCCTTCGACCGCTGGACAATGATCCGAGGCTCGCCAGCGAGAGTGTGCCTGAAAGGGAAAGCATGAACTACTTGCGCGTTGATTTGAAGGTATGCGAGGGATGCGGAACGCTTTGGTTCCGGAACGGACTCGCAAAGGATGTCTACTGCCATGGATGTGCGAAGAAGTTAGCGGAGTTTCCGGCGCCACGGCCGCGAAGGCGTGGAAGATGCCGGCGTTTTGTAAGTCGCAACGCCAACTCTGTCGCGGAACTCTCGGTTGGGGGTGTTCGATGAGTGCGGCCGCGGTTGTTCTCACGGACCTGTGGGCGTCATCGGCAGCGGGATCGGCACCGGCAAAGATCGCGGTCAAGAGAGCGGAACCTGCAGCAATCTCGCCGGAGCTGGCTTTCTATCGAAAGTATACGGAGGGAATGCTCCGACGTTACATGAACATGTCGATGGAGAGTGGGCGAGTTCCCTCTCTCTTAGGGAAAGAGATGTTTCGCGGAAGGGTGACCAATTACCGCGTCCAAAGCTTTGAGGACGTGGTCATCTTTGTTCATGATGTGGGCAAATGCCTGCGGAAGCTGAGTACATTTCAGCAGCTGCTGATCGAAAGAATCGCGTTGCAGCAGTACACGCAAGGAGAAGCAGCGGCCATGCTCGGTCTAAGCCTGCGGACCGTTGTCCGGCGGTACGGTCGGACACTGGATGAGTTGACAGCCATCTTTCTCGCCAACGGACTTTTGGAGCCGATGTCGGCTTGTCAAGAGCGGAAGGAGAGCGTGTAGAGGCTAAGGCGCTGAAGACGTAGGGTTTACAGCAGAAATTTAGAGTGGCGTACAACCAGGCTGCTCCCTGCTAACCTAGAACCTAGTTAGAACTTGGGAAGAAGCGGGAGCGACGCAGAGGCGTTGCTCCCGTTTCTTGTTTAAGAGACTGGATGGTGCAGGTGGAGCGCGGGCGCGTCCAGAGATTGTGGCCAAGTTCATCAGAGAAGCCGGCACGGAAACATCCAGCACGCGAGGCTGCTTGTAACGATGGTTGGCTTGGACACTCCGGACGTCTAGGGCGACGTTGGCCGGGTGAGCCGCGCGCCACTGTCTCGCGGTAGATGTGGCATGCCTGGAGCTGAGCAGGCACGCCGATTGCAAATCAAGAGGAGGTGGCATGGGAGAGGCGACGGATCTGCAGCGCCGCAGAGCAAATTGCGAGACGGCCAAGGCAGGGAGAGAGCGGTTGCCGGCGAGGCGGATCGAGCGGGACAGCGCCTGGCCGCACCGCAGGCAATCGATCGAAGATGTAAAGATTCACGCGATGGCGGTCGACTTTCCGGTCGTACACGGACATCCGAATCGACTTCCATTTGAGGGCGTTCTGACGCTGGTGGATGTGCCGAGCGACAAGGCTCCCAGTGGATCTCGCGGACATCGCGTGATCCTGACGCGGCCGGCTGCGGAGGCGGCTTTGCCGAGTCTGTTGGGCATGGCGGTCGGCTACAAGGCGGGGTGGGACGGACATGATGCCAGGCAGAAGTGCGGCATCATTACCGCGGCGGAGCTCGAGGGCAATCGGATGGTGGTTTCGGGGTTCCTGTTTGCGCGGGATTTTCCGGAGGTCGGACCGGAGCTGGAGAAGTTTCTTGCGCAGGACGGCGCCATGGGAATGAGCTATGAGCTGGCCGATGCGCACGTGACGGACATGAAGGCGCCGGTGTGGACGATCAGCCGAGCGACGTTTACGGGGGCGGCCATCCTGTTGCGGGAGAAGGCGGCTTACCGGAGTACGAGCTTTCGCGTGAAGCGGACCGCCTGCCAGACAGTGAGTTCGCGGCTGCCGGACCGCGCAGCCAAGCGGTGCCGGACGCAAGCGCGCGGCTAAAGCTGTGGCGGATGCGGGGTCTGGAATATAGACGAATGGACGAGCAGATTGCTCGTAAGAAGGAGTTGAGATGGAAAACTGTGAGATTTGCGGAAGTGTGTCAGGCGCCCTGGAGCTTCACGCTACGGCCGAGAAGCTAACGGAAGTAGCAGCCACTCTGACGAGGGCTCTGGAGGGGCTTACGCAGCGTGAGACCAACTTGGCGATGAACGCCGAAGCATCCATCGGGCGGATTGTGGCGACCGTAGAGGGAAGGCATGAGTCCCTGTTGGAACAGCGCCTCAAGGCCGCAGAAGCTGAACTCGCGGAGCTGCGTGCGCGGGCCGAGGCAGGCGAACGGAGGGAAAGCACGGCAAGCGCCGCCGGACGCAAGACGGTTCCGACTGCAATGGCGAACCTCCTCGCAAAGCAGGGTGTCACAGTTGACTCGCTCGAAGCGGGAGCACTGGATGCAGCACTGGTCAGCCTCAGCCTGGAGCAGCGGATTGCCGTGAAGGCACAGTTGATGCGGTCCGGTCTGCTGAGCTAGGCGCTGGTGAGGGTGTCTCGGCGCCGGCGAAGATGAGCCTCAGCCGGGACGTAAGAAGAGACCGACGCGGCCTTTTGGCTGCGTTTTTTTGTGTGCGAAAGGGAGAAGAATGAACGCGAAGTTTACAGATCTGAATGCGGCGGCAGATTACCTCGGGCCGGGCGCGATCGAAGTTCCGATGTACCAGACCGAGATTACGGACATGGTTCGTCGGCGGGGCATCTTTGGGCAGAGGATCAAGCAGGTTCCCGCGACGGGGCATCCCTCGAGGTTTTTTGAAGAGACCTCCATCCCGTCGCCTTCGGCGGCTTCGGGCTTTGTGGACCCGCGCAACATCGTTGCACCTCTGGTCAGTCCCACCCGTGTGGAGCGCAGCGTGCCATTGAAGGCGCTGGTTTCGCAGATCAACTACAACCTGTTTGATATCGAGTTGGGTATGCAGCAGAGCCAGTTCGCGTACCTGCAGGCCAAGGACCTTGCGGACACGGTGGACGGTGTACTGCGGACGCACGACGTCGCTCTTTGGAACGGGACAGATACCAGCTTGAGCGCACCCACGACGCCGCAATACTTTGGCGCCGCGGGCCAGATCGCAGCCGGCGGCAACACGGTGACGATCGGTGGCACGCAAAGCATTGTCGACGGTCTGAAATCCACGGTCGCGCAGATGGTTTCGAACACGGCGTTCGGTGTTCGGCCGACGGCGATCTATGCCAACCCGGTGCTGCTGGATCTGATTGACCGCGAGATGAAGTCGGAGTTCAACGTGGTGTTGAACACGCGGGAGATTGAGGCCGGTTTCTCTGTGAAGACGCTGTCGACGCAGGCGGGCGACTTGCCGCTCATTCCGGAGTGGACGATGGGGTACACCGGAACGCCGGGGTCGGGCTCGGCTGTGCTGCCGGCGTACATTGTGACGGAAGATCTGATCGAGTATCACTGGCTGAGCGACCCGAATCCACGGATCTTCCAGCTTGGCGTTCCGGGATCGCTGGCTTCGCAGTACGTCGTCGTGAAGTTCGGCGGACTTGTGGTCAAAGGTGCGAGCTATGCGCACTTCCAGGTGTTGGTGGATCGCTAAACAGCGGTCGTTGTGTGTGGAGCTGTGAATGAGAGGAGGTCGGCGATGTTTGCCGGCCTCTTTCGTTTCGGGGAGGCGAGTCTATGGGGTATTTGTTACCGACAGAGTACGTGCAGTATGGATTGACCGCGGAGACGACCGATGACTGGATCACGACGGCCTCTGCTTTGATGGAAGGATACTGCCGGCGATCGACCCTGCTGGCGAGCCAGTATGTTGAGCGGCTGCGTTTGACCGCGGGTGCGCAGACGGTTCGCTTGAGCTATCGCCCGCTGGTGATTGTGAACGGGGCGACGTCGCCGTTGATTTCGGTGCGGGCACGCTATGGGCGGCCTCGCCGGGGTGAGATCGCCGATAGCTTTCGCGAGCAGGTGGCGACGGCTTTCAGCGTTCCGGGCAGTTGGAGTGTGCTCGATCCTCTCAGCATCGATGTGGACCAGACAACAGCGACGCTCACCCTGCCTGGGAACTTTCTCGGCATCAGCTACAACGAGGTTGAGGCAACGTACACGTCGGGTGTCGTGGAGATCTCGCCGGCATTGAAGGTTGCGTGTGCCC
This sequence comes from uncultured Acidobacteriaceae bacterium, assembly GCA_964250945.1. Classification (GTDB taxonomy): domain Bacteria; phylum Acidobacteriota; class Terriglobia; order Terriglobales; family Acidobacteriaceae; genus Edaphobacter. The sequence goes on along the minus strand of CAXUIB010000072.1, from coordinate 2,651 downwards.
AGATTGTCCGGAACGCACAGGCGACACCGGGGTTGAACGTGAAATCGAGCCGTTTGGATACGGTGCAGATGCAGTACTTCAGCGGGTCGCTGCTGGATCCACAGGTTCAGATGCTCTTGCGACCTTATGTTGCCGAGAGGGTGGGGTAGAGCGCATGGCGGATGTGAGAAACGGGAGTGATGGAGCGCGGCGGTCTGCCGATACTTTGTTGCGTGGCGTTGGCGGCCGATCCGTGCTGCTGCGAATTCCGGGCGCCGCGGACATAGGGGATGTGCGGGAACAGATCGGCCTGACTACACCGAATTTTCAGGATGTGGAGCTGGCGCCGGCGGTATTTCGCAAGCTGCGCGGACAGGTGAAAGACGGCGCGGGAACCCGGTGGGAGCTGCTCCTGTCGGCCATCAGTGTGGAGAGCGTCCTTGGGATGTTCGATGCTGCTTCGGCGAGTTCGCTGTTTGCGAGTGCGTCGGGTGTGGTGGTGAGCGGAACGGTGATGGAGATTGAGGCATCGACCGCATCGGACGTTTGCGGCCAGCCATGCGTCTATCGCCTTGTATTGCGGGAGCCGGTTGCGAACGAGCTTTAGGTGCGGGTGTGTTTGAGTTGAGGCTAGATCTATGCAGAATGCGAAAGACACGTTTTATGTAGCGATGAGAGACCGGCTGGCAGATCTCAACCCCGAACGGACGATTGCTGTGCGGGGCGTTGTGCGGCCAGGGTTGATTGTCGAGGAGAACGAGCTTGTCGTTGCGCCGGCGCCGGTCGATGCGTTCCGCCTCCGTTGGGGAAAGCTGACGGTGCAGACGCAGGGTCCGGCGCCGTTGATCACAATGACGTGCGAGATCTCATATGCCACCGATGGCACGAGCGCGAACGCTGGTCTGGACCGGGGACGCATGCTTGCCTTGATGGATGCGGAGCTTGCGGCGATCATCGGGACAGAACCGAAACGGTTGCCGAAGCTGAGCTATACGACGATGCCGCCGGCGCCGATGGCGACGAATGTGTTTTGGGGCGAGCTTACGTTTGGTGCTCTGACCTCGGCCGGGGAGAGATTGAGCCGGGTCGCGACGGTGGAGGTTTTCAGCTACGGAGAGGCAGGTGAGCTGTGAGTTCTACGTTGGTTGGAGCAGGTCTCGCAGCAGCGGCGGCGCCTGTGCAGAGGAGAGTGCGGGGGTACTTCGCGCCGGTGAACAGAGCGACGGGGACACCGACGATCTTTGATCCCGCGCAACTGGGGATGTTTGCGCTGAACGCGCCGCCCTCGCCGTGGGTGGACCTGGGATGGTGCACAGAGTTTACGCGGACATGCGGGACAAAGGTCGGCGCGGTTCGCACCGGATCGCCGCTGACCACGCAAAACCAGGTTCGGACGGAGTTGAGCGCGACGGTGCAAGTTTATTTTGAGAGCTGGGGCAAGCTGCAGATGGCGCTCGCCTCAGGCTCGGAGCAGATGAATCTTCTGCTGACGGCTCAAGGGGCTACGGCGAATGGAAGTGGCGGAGTTGCTGCGGCAGCCATTCCGCTGGCGACTGGAGCCGGCGGCTCGACTGCGACGTCACTGCAAGTTGGGAGTGCAGCGGCCGGGCTGTTCAACGTGGGCGATCTGGTGGCGGTCGACCGGACTACACAGGGCAGATTGGGTTTGTCGGCAGCGGCGTAAGTGCGGCGTACGTGAGTGCGGCGGCAAGTGTGCTGAACGACGTGAACTATATCCGGCGCGTAACGTTGAATGTCGGTCGGGTGGTTGCGATCGCGGGCGGTGCTCTCCAGTTGGGCGAGGGTCTGCCGGCAGGCGCGCCCGTCAGCGGGATGAGTGTGAGCCGGCTAGCGGGTTTTGTTGATCGGGAGGGCGGGACCTTTTTCCAGGAGTGGTCCGGCCTGTTCTGCGTGGATGGAGAGCAAGGGGATCGAGTGCTGTTTCATTACCCGCGTTTGCAGACGACGCGCGGCTCGGGGGAGAAGGTCGAATCTCTGGCTGGACCGCTGAGTCTCTTGAAGTTGGCGGCTGCCTTCCAGGCACTCCCAGTGAGAGACGGGAACGATGGCCAGATGACGCTGTGCTTCAGGAGCTACCTGCCTGCGCCGATGCGCTCAGTGTAGGCCTGTTGCGAGTTATGAGCTGAGAGTGGAGGGAGGGACGAATGCTTTGGACGATGAGACAGACACCGCTGATCAGGAGACTGTTGCTGGTGATCGGGGCAGGGTTGTTGGCGATATCGGCGGCAACAGCGCAGGTGCCGACGACGCAGATTACAGACACGGTCTTTCGCGCGGATGGGACGACAGCGACCGGGACTGTCGTGATCAGCTGGGCGGCATTTACGACCGCGAACGGACAGGCGGTTTCAGCGGGAAGCACGGCGGCGGTGATCGCGCAGGGTGGCGTGGTGAACGTGCAGCTCGCGCCCAACGCGGGTGCGACACCGGCAGGAAGCTACTACACCGTGGTGTATCACCTGGATGACGGAAGCGTGAATCGCGAGTATTGGGTGGTTCCGACGAGCGCGACGGCGGTTTCGATCAGCGCCATTAAGACCGCGGTAGCGCCCGCGACCGTCGCGGTGCAAACGGTGACCAAGAGCTATGTGGATACGGCGATCGCCGCCGCGCTCACGGGAGCTCCGCTCTCTGCGGCAGCGCCTTACATC